>JBARRR010000134.1:0-41855 GCA_049644325.1 Candidatus Dormiibacterota bacterium | reverse complement strand
GCCTTCCTGCCGACGCTGTTCTTCCCGGCAACGCTGCTGGCCGGCACCACGGTGCTGGCCAAGGCTCAGAAGACCGATGTCTTCCTGGCCGTCCTCGGCATCCTGCTGACGGCGGTGTACATCGGCGGGCTGGTCTTCCGGCCGCGGAGGCAGTACCTGCGGCTGGGGCCGGACTCGCTGATCGTGCTGGTCCTCTACGTCGTCGGGATCGCGGGCCTGGCGATCATCGATCGCGGCGGCTGAGGCTTACGCCAGGATCTTGAGGGCGAACTCGGCGTAGCGATCGGCCACGCGCTCGACTGGGAAGGGCCCGTCGGCGTCGAACCACTCGGCGATCCGGATCCCCATGCCGCCGATCGCCGCCACCGCAAGCCAGGGGTCGGGGCAATGGAAGACGTCGGCCTCCATGCCGCGGTTGACGGTGTCGAGGAACATCCGCTCCGAGTCGTGGCGAATGGCCAGCACGGGCTGGAGGTTCTCCGGCGAGAGGGCGTGCAGCTCCTTGTTCGACACCACCGCCAGCAGGGGGTAGGTGGCGTGGAAGATCGCGTGGCTGCGCACCAGGTTGCTCATCTGCTCGCGCGGCTCGGGCGCCGAAGCCATCAGGGCGCGGCGCATCCGCTCGTTGTGCTCCTCGTGGCCCATCCGCGCCAGGTCGAAGAGCAGGTCCTCCTTGGCGGCGACGTGGGCGTACACCGAGCTGACCGTCACCCCGGCGGCCTCGGCCAGGTCCCGCATCGAGACGCCGTGATAGCCGCGCTCGCCGAAGCCGATCAGCGCCGCCTCCTGCAGCCGGCGCAGGGTGCCGTCGGCTGTGGCCCGCGGTGGTAGCAATGGACCGCGCGCCTGCGCCGACGGGGGACGGTTGTCCAGCGGCTGACTGGCGGTCTCCATCGGCCGGCGCCCCCCCGGCGCCTCGCCGTCGGTTACCTGCGCGGCTCGAGCCAATTTCTCTCCTTGGTCAGCGGTCGGTTCGCATCGTACACCCGCTCCGGACCATTGCTTGACATTCTTTCTTGCGCTCCGTAGACTAACGAGCGATCGTTCGGTAGATTGTAGCTCAGTGGCGGGAAGAAAGTTCGAGTCAATCAGGCCACCAATTCCAACCGATAACGAGCGGTCGTTCGGGTTGAGAGACATCACTGCGGGGTGAGAACGTGGCAATAATCGAGCGCCAGACGATCGAGAAGCGCTTCCAGCTGGCCTCCGGCGAGGTCGCCGCGGAGCTCTCCGGCGAGCCCGACGCGCCGCTGCTCATCGGCATCCCGGGCCTCAGCGCCAACCTCCGCAGCTTCGACGAGATTTATGGCGCCCTCAACCCCGAGGGTCACCACCGTCTGGCCTACGATCCCCGCGGCCGTGGCCTCAGCGACAAGACCCCGCCGGGCACCTATGGCTGGCCCAACCATGTCGCCGACATCCTGGAGATGGCCGACCAGCTGAAGGCGGCGACCTTCGACCTCATCGGCTGGTCGATGGGGACCTGGATCGCGATGAAGGTCTGCGAGATGGCGCCTGGCCGGGTCAACCGGCTGGTGCTGATCGATGCCGGCGGGGTCCCGGACGAGACGGCCACGGTGCCGATCTACGCCGGGCTCGACCGGCTCAGCCACGTCTGGCCGTCGTATGAGGAGTTCGCCACGGTGGCCCAGTCGCTCGGCATCTACGAGCCCTGGGAACCGTTCGAGCGGCTGTTCCGATACGAGTTCGAAGAGGTGGACGACGGCATCCGGGCGCGGACCACGGGCGTCGGCCCCCGGGAGGACGAGGACTTCCGCAAGACCCAGGACGCGTACGCGCTGTGGAAGTCGGTGACGATGCCCGCGCTGATGGTACGGGCGAAACGCGAGATCCTGCCCGGCATGGGCCACATCCTCACCGCCGAGGACGCGGCGCGCTTCGCCCGCGAGGTTCCTGGCGCCAGGGTGGTCGAGGTCGACGCGGCCCACTACAACAGCGGTGTCCATCCCGAGAGCGTGAGCGCCATCGTCGACTTCCTGGACGGCGCCGATAGTTGATGCGCGATGGAGGCCGGGGATTGATGGTGAAGCGGCGGGCGATCGCGGCCGCTGTTGGCGGTGCGGCGGCTTTCTTCGCCCTGCTGCCGACCATCAGCAACGCCGCCAGCGCGGCGACCCCTGTCGACCGCCAGGTGTACAGCACCGTCGGTAACCAGGATCCATATTCCCAGGGCGTCGACTGCACCCCCTCAATCCATGTCGCCACGACCGCCGGGCAGGCCACGGCCACGGCATTCGTCCATGTGGCCCTCGACGCCCTGCCGGCCGGGGCCAAGGCGACCGGCGTGGTCCTCACCCTCAAGCTCAACTGCGACACCGCCACCCAGTACGGCAGCCCCAACCTCTACGCCTGCGTCCTCACCGAGGAGCTGAAGGCCAGCGCCAAGAACGGCGACCCGGCGCCCAAGGAGGATTGCAATACAAGGGTGAGCGGCAAGCTGGCCGCCGACGGCAAGTCCTGGTCCTTCGAGCTCGGGCCGCTGGTCTCGTACTGGAACTCTCATTCCAACACCGGGCTCTCGATCCATGACCAACCGGCCAACCCCGCCGCCTCCGACTCGGTCGCGTTCGACTCGGCCCTGTCCAGCGCCCAGACCACGTTCACCCCGGCGGCCAGCTCCAGCTCCGGCGGCACGACATACAGCCAGCCGTACGCGGTGCCCAACTCGAATTCGGGCGCCGGCACCTCGTTCTCCGCCCCGGGTGGCGCCGGCGTCCTGACCGTGCCGGACCAGGCCGCGGCCAACACTCCGGCCGCGTCCGGCAGCCCGCAAGCCAAGGCCGCCAATCCGCCGACTAGCCAGACAGGGCAGCCCACCGTCCAGGGATTCCCGCTGTGGGCGCTGATCCTGGTCGGCAGCGCCGCCGCGGCGGCTGCGCTGCTGGTGCAGCCGATTGCCCACGCGCTCTCCAACAGCACCGGCCCGGTGGCCGGCTTTGTCATCCAACTGCGTGGCCACCCGCGGCTGTTTGCCACGGCGGGCGTCCTCACCATCTGGAGCGCCAGCTACGGCACCTACGCGTTGGCCCACCCTGGCAGCGGGGGCATCCCCGGCCTGACAACGCCAGGCAGCAACGGCGGTGGTGACAGCGCCAACGGCTCCACCGACGGCTCCAACCCATCCGCGGCACCGGGCTCCAGCGGTCCTGGCGCGGCGGCGCAGGGCCCTGGCAGCACCAAGAAGTTCGGCAACACCAGCGTCTTCGTGCCCGACAACGGCGGCGTCCCGGTGGCCAACCTCTTCCCCGCCGACCAGGACCGCATCGGCATCACCAACGACACGGTGACCCTTTGCGGCCACTCCGCACTGACCTTCGGGCCGGCCTTCAACGTGAGCGCCAGTGACCTCAACGTCTTCTGGCAGAACCTCAACGACCACGGCGGCGTCTACAACCGTAAGTTCAACGTGAGCTGGAACGACGACCAGTACAAGCCCGGTCCGGCGGTGACCGCGGCGCAGAAGTGCATGGACGCGAGCACCTTCTTCCTGATGGGTGGCATCGGTTTCGACCAGATCCCGGCCGTGCGGGTCTGGGCCGAGCAGCACCACGAGCTCTACATCCACCACATGGCGGTGGCCCAGGGCTCGCAGGGCCTGCGCTACAGCTACACGGCTCTGCCCACGGTTGAGCAGGCGGGGACGATGTTCGGCGAGCTCTACCTGTCGCGTTACCGCGGCCAGAAGGTCGGGATCATCTATCGCAACAGCCCCAACTGGGACCCGGGCCGGGCCGCCTTCCACCAGGTCCTGGCCTCGGCCGGACAGGAGGGCAACATCGTCGCCGAGGACGGCGTCAACGCCAACCAGGGCTCCTACGCCAAGGAGATCTCGGACATGTCCAACCCGACCCACGCGGCACAGGTGGTCTGGTCCTGGGAGAACGCGCTCGGCGCCCTCGAGATGATCAAGCAGGCCAAGCAGCAGAACTACACCGTCCCGTGGATGGTGTTCCCCTTCAACATCACACTCCAGGGGCTGACTGGTGACCAGGGCTACAACCCACCCATCACGGGGGTGGCGGCATGGGACGCATACACCTTCGGCCACACCGAGGGTTCCTACGCGGCCTACGCCTCCGACATCAACGAGTTCCAGCGCGAGTACGCCCAGTACGACTCCGGCGCCAACCTCAACGGCCCCGGTGGCGACCTCCTCTTCCTGGCCTGGTCGGAGTTCAAGGGCATCGCCGCACTGATGCAGGCCTGCGGCAAGGACTGCACGCGTAACAAGATCGCCGGCTTGATGCTGGCGGGCATGAAGGCTTCGGTGCCACCCAACTGCCCCGTCAACTTCAGCGATGGCCACCACGGCAGCAACCTGTTCGACATCTTTGAGACCTGGAACAACGGCGGCAACGCGGCCTGGCGCGAGACCAACCGTTGCATCAGCAGGCTCTGAGGCATGGGCTCAACCCTCGTCGCCGGGCTCATCGCCGGCGGGATCTACGGACTCCTCGGCCTCGGGATCGTCATGGTCTACAAGGGCTCGCGCGTCCTCAACTTCGCCCAGGCCGAGATCGGGACCATCTGCTTGTACGCGGCGTGGTGGGTGACCACGGTCCACCACCTGCCCTACTGGCTCGGGGCCCTTGCGGCGATCGCCCTGGCGACGGTGATCGGCCTGGTCTTCGAGCGCCTGGTGGTGCGGCCGATGGGGTCGGGCTCTCGGCTATCGGTGGCGGTCGCCACGGTGGGGCTCTTCACGCTGCTTTTCGCCATCGAGAATCTGGTCTTCGGCGCCTCACCCCGGCTGCTGGACCCGCCGATCGCGGGCTTTGGCATCCGGGTGTTCGATTTCTTCATCAGCCCCACCCAGCTGCTGTCGTTCGCGGCCATCATCGTCATCAGCCTCGGTCTCGCCGCCTTCCTGCGCTTCACCGACTTCGGGCTGGGCGTCCAGGCGGCGGCCCAGGACGCGACCGCCACCCGGCTGGTGGGGATCCGCCTGTCCAGGGTCAGCGCCTTCACGTGGGGCGTCGCGGCGGCGATCAGCGCTATCGCGGCGCTGCTGATCGAGCCCAGCATCAGCGTCATCGCGCCGGGTCTGATCGGCGAGCCGCTCTTCATCGGCGGCATGGCAGCGGCATTGGTCGGGGGGTTGACCAGCCTGCCAGGGGCGTTTGTCGGCGGCATCACGGTGGGGGTCCTGGAGGCCTTCGCCGCCGATGTCTTCCATCGCAGCCCGTTTAAGGGCGCGGGCCAGGTGGCCATCTTCGCCATCATCCTCGCCGTCCTGCTGCTCCGGCCGCAGGGCCTGCTGGGCAAGAAGGTGTCGGCATGAGTCATGGCTGAGGTCGCGCGCGAGGTGGCGATAGCCAAGCCCAAGGGCGACAAACCGCCTCGCCGAACCATCGGCGCGATCCTGACGCCCCGGCGCAGCAACGTGATCCTTCTGCTCCTGTTCTTCGCCCTGGTTCCGACCCTGACCTCGCGTACCATGCCGCTCTGGTTCAAGCCCAGCATGCAGCTGGTCCTGGGCGAGGCCGTCGCCTTCGCCATCGCGGCCCTGGCGCTGAACCTTTTGATCGGCTATGCCGGGCAGATCTCGTTGGGCCATGCCGCCCTGCTCGGCTTCGGTGCCTTCATCAGCGGGCTGCTAACCGGCCAGATGGGGCTGTCGATGGCGATCAGCATCCCGGTGGCGGCGATTGTCTCCGCATCGGTGGCGTTCGTCATCGGCGTGCCGTCGTTACGGCTCAAGGGGCTCTACCTGGCGATGGCCACGATCGCGTTCGGCTTCGCCTTCGAGCAGTCCGTCTTCCGCATGGACATCTTCAGCGGGTCGGCTGGGCTCGAGCTACCTCGCCGCGTCTTTGGCGAGACGATGCTGGACAACAATGCCGACCTACTGGCGGTGGCGCTGGTGCTGCTCCTGGTGGTCTGGTTGCTGGATACCAACGTGGTTCGCAGCAAGGTGGGCCGTGCCTTCAAAGCGATCCGCGAGGACGAATCGGTGGCGCAGTCCTTCGGCATCAACGTCACCGGCTACAAGCTGCTGGCCTTCGCGCTTTCGGGTGCCCTGGCGGGCGTCGCCGGGGCCATCTACGGGCACTTCGTCGGCTTTGCCAACAACGAGTCCTTCCCCTTCGCCCTCTCCCTGCAGCTGATCATCATGGTGGTCGTCGGCGGCCTCGGCAGCCGGGTTGGGGTCGTGCTCTCTGCCATCTTCTTCACGCTCTTCCCGGAGGTGCTCAGCGGGTTCAGCGGCTGGCAGATCGTGGCCGGGTCGGCGCTGCTGATGTACACCGTGGCGCGGCACCCCGGCGGGCTGGCGCAGATGGCCGCCGAGATCCGCGAGGCGCGGGCCAAGCGGAAGGCGCCACCCGAGGACGACAGCATCGAGGAGGCGGGCAACCTGCCCAAGCTTCCCGATATGCCACGACCCACCGGGCTGCCGGCCCGGCAACAATCGCCTGAGATGTCGATGCCCGGGGCTGAGGTGCTTCGGGTGGACGACGTCACGGTTCGATTTGGCGGCCTGGTGGCGGTGGACAGCGCCTCCCTGTCGGTGCCGCGCGGCCAGATCGTCGGCCTGATCGGGCCCAACGGCGCGGGCAAGTCGACGCTCTTCAACGCCATCTCGGGGCTGGTCGTGCCGGAATCCGGCCGGATCCACCTGCTGGGCGAGGACGTCACCAAGGTCCCGCCTCACCTGCGCGCCCGCCGCGGCATCGGCCGCACCTTCCAGAACATCGGGTTGGCCAAGGACCTGAGCGTGCTCGACAACTTCCTGCTGGCTCAGCACGTCATCGCCGGCTATGGCGCCGGCGGCGGGCTGCTCAACTCGCCCAGGGCCGCCCGTGTCGAGCGCGAGCTCCGCGATCGAGCCCACACGGCCATCAAGGCGCTGGACTTCGAGCGCTTCACCGACCAGCCGCTGAAAAACCTCTCTCACGGCCAGCAGCGAATCGTCGAGCTGGGCTGCGCGTTGGTCACCGCGCCCGAGCTGCTGATGCTTGACGAGCCCTCCGCCGGCATGTCGCCGGGGGCCGCCGAGAACCTGGCGGTGCGGCTGCGTGACCTGCGCGACGAGCTCGGCCACACCGTCCTCGTGATCGAGCACAACGTGCCCATGGTCCTGGACGTCTGCGACTACATCTACGTCCTCAGCTACGGTCAGATCCTGGCCCATGGCACCACCGAGCAGATCGCTGCCCACCCCGAGGTGATCGGCGCCTACTTCGGCGAGGCGGCGGCCTGATGGCCACGCTGGAGCGGGCCGTGGCCGCCGGGGACCCGCTTCTCCGAGTGGAAAACGTGGTCGCCGGGTTCGGCTCGACCACGGTGCTGCATGGCGTCTCCCTGACGGTCCGCGAGGGTGAGATCGCCGGCGTCTTCGGCCTCAACGGCGCGGGCAAGAGCGTGACCATGAAGGTGGTCGCGGGGATGGTGCCGCCGCGCTCGGGCACCCTGCATTTCGCCGGCGACGACGTCACCAAGCTGTCGCCCGAGCAGCGCGTGGAGCGGGGCATGGCCAACGTCCCCCAGGGCCGTCAGGTGTTCCCCGATCTGTCGGTGGAGGAGAACCTGCGGCTTGGCGCGTACACGCTGCGGCGTCGCGACCGCAAGCGCTACAAGCCGCTGCTCGATGACGTCTACGCGCGCTTCCCCAAGCTGGCCGAGCGCCGGAAGCAGATGGCCGGCACCATGTCCGGCGGCGAGCAGGCCTCCCTGGCGGTGGGTCGAGCGTTGATGTCGGAGCCCAGGCTGCTGCTCGTCGACGAGCCCTCCGCCGGGCTGGCCCCGATCATCGTCGCCGAGCTCTTCGAGATCCTTCGCGGCGTCAACCAGACCGGCCTGACCATCCTCCTGGTCGAGCAGAACGTGACCTTCGGCCTCAAGCTGGTCGACCGCGCCCACATCATGCAGCGCGGTCGGATCGTCTACGAGGGTGAGGTGGCGGACCTCGATCGCGAGCGGGTCGCCGGCTACCTCGGCATCGGGCGCCTCATGGGACGGAACCTGCCTCTCGAGCAGGCGGCCCCAGGGGCGCCCGATTCCGATGACAAGGGCGGTGGCGGTGATGGCGGCGCCGGCGCGGCTGGTCGCCGAAAGCCGCGGGCCAAGTCCTCGACGCGTTCTCGGAGGGCCGCAACCCAGGGGTCAACCTGAGGTGAGCGCGGCATCGTCGGGGGTAGAGGTGAGCCCCGTGGCCGGCAAACGAATGCTGGTCACGGGCGCCGCCTCTGGAATCGGGCTGGCGATCGCCCGGCACATGGGCGCGCGGGGCGCCCAGGTGGTCCTCAGCGACCTGCCGGGCGATCGTCTTGACGCCGCGACCGCGGTGATCGACGGCGCGCGCTGTGTGAGCGCCGACCTCTCGCAGCGGAGCGACGTCCATCGCCTCGCCGACGAGGCCGGCGAGGTCGACATCCTGGTCAACAACGCAGGGCTGCAGCACGTCAGCCCGATCGAGGACTTCGACGAGGCCAAGTGGGACCTGATCCGCTCGGTGATGCTGGACGCTCCCTTTGTCCTGATCAAGCGCCTGCTCCCGGGGATGTACGCGCGCGGGCACGGCCGCATCATCAACATCGCCTCGGTCCATGGGCTCATCGCCTCGCCCTACAAGGCCGCCTACATCGCAGCCAAGCACGGCGTGGTCGGGCTGACCAAGACCGTCGCCCTGGAGGCGGCGGAGAAGGGTGTCGACGTCACCGTCAACGCGATCTGCCCGTCGTACGTGCGGACGCCCCTGGTCGAGGGCCAGGTCGCCGACCAGGCCAAGGCGCACGGCATCCCCGAGAGCGAGGTGCTGGAGAAGGTGCTGCTGACGCGAAACGCGGTCAAGCGGCTGATCGAGCCGGAGGAGGTGGCGGCGACGGTCGAGTTTCTGTGCTCTCCGTCCGCCTGGTCGATCACCGGCACGACGCTGACCATGGACGCGGGATGGCTGGCCCATTGATCGCCAGCCGGCGTGCCCGCCTGGCTCCGCTGGCCGTGTTGTTGGCTGTGGTGGCCGTCGGGTTGGGTGGGGCCCGGCCGCTGCCACAGTTGGCCGCGGGCCCAACGCCGTGCGCTGCGATCGCGGCCCTGGAGCCCCAGACCGGGCACACCATGCCGCCGGCGGCGCCGGTCCTGTTCGCCGCTGATTTTCCCAAGCTCGACGACTGCGAGTGGGGCTACCCGCTCGGTGGCTGGGGCGGGATCAAGGCTCACAGCCCGATCAAGCACACGCCGGTGATCTTCGTTCACGGCAACCAGGCAGATGCCGAGAACTGGTTCCTGGTCGCGGATCAGTTCAAGGCACTGGCCGGCTACACCGACCAGGAGATGTACGCGATCTCATACAACGGACTGGGCAACGCTTACGCCGGCCTTCCGGTGAAGTCGCAGCCGGCGCCCGAGTCGATCAATTACTGGAACTCGACCAATCCTCCCAACTACGCCATCTGCTGCAACGGTGGCCATGGCGCGTCCGACGATCCCAACGTCCCCGACCTGTACGCCTTGGTCAAGGCGGTCCAGGGCTACACCGGCTCGGCCAAGGTGGACATCGTGGGTCATTCGCTGGGCGTCACCATCACCCGGAAAATGCTGCTCCTACATCCCGAGCTGCGCAGCTCCGTTGTCGCCGCAGTGATGATCGCCGGCGGCAACCACGGGACAACGATCTGTCGTGGCCTCGATAGCAGTTACTACGGATGCGAGGAGATCGCGCCGGGCACCGGCTGGCTGCAGCTGCTCAACGCCGCCGGCGAGGCGCCTGGTCCGACCCGCTGGATGACGGTCTACAACGGCACCGACAACGTCGACCCCTACTTCTCGTCAGGGCCGACCTACGACGACCACCAGAGCCCGGCGCTGAAGGGCGCGATCAACATGGAGTTTCCGCAGACCTACCACAACGACCTTCGCGTGGACCCGGCGATCGTGCCGGTCTACCTCAGGTTCCTGCTCGAACAGGGCCAGGACCCCGCGGCCATCGCTCTGGCCAACCAGCCCCAGGTCACGACGGTCGGAGGCGGGCTGCCCAACACATCGCGGTAGCGCCCGTACGGCTCAGCCGGCAGTTCTTACAGCGCCTGCAGGCTCGCGGTGTCGACCCAGCCGGTCCAGCCGTTGTCGAACTCGACCTGGGACCAGGTGCGCTGGGTGTTGATGAGGCGGACCTTCAGTCCCGCGTCGATGGTCGCCACCGGGGCGGTCTTGTGGTTCGGTCGGGCATAGGCCGAGACGCCTGCGGAGGGCACGATGTGGGTGGGAACCCAGCCGCCGGCCGCAGGCTGTGCCGGAGGGGTCGCTGCGGCGGCACTCGGTGCAGGCATGGCTGGAGGCGCGCCGGCGCTTGAAGGCGCCGGAACCGATGGTGGGGCGCCGGCTGCTGACGGGGCCGGAGCCGGAGCCACCGCCGGCGCCGCGGTCGGGGCCGTCACCGCGGGCGCGGCCTGCGAGGCCCCGAGACTGTTGACGCGGTCAATGGCCTTGTTGGCCCGGCCCAGGGCGACCAGCCGGAAGATCGAGGGCACCACGACGCCGCCCAGCAGCGCGCCGACGACCAGGGCGACGATCAGGATCGTCAGCGACGGATAGACCTTGCCGGACTGCTGCAGCAGGACGACGACGCTGGCGCCCGTCAGCAGCCCGCCGATGAGACCGAGGATCGACAGCCGCGGCTTCCAGCCCTGCCGGGGGATGGTGTTGACCGCCATCAGTGCATCCGCCCGCGTCGCGCCTTGATCCCGAGGAGGCCACCAACAAGGATCGCCAGCAGCCCGAACAGCGACATCGGGACGGCGCAACCGATGCATCCCAGCTCAGGGAACAGGTCGGCGCCTGGCCCGAGTATTTCCCTTCGTTCCTTCCGGGTTGAGGCTTCCTCCTTCCGGTCTGCCTCTTGTTGCGCCTCCCATTCCTTGGTGGTGCCTCTGTTCTCGGCCGCCGAGCTGGCCGCACCGCCGACGACACCAGCAAGGCCAAGACCACCCGCCACCGCCGCGCCGATGCCAGCCGCGGTGCTCAGCAGGCTGCCGGTCACCAGCACGTACGCATCAGCCACGCAGGAGGTGCCACCCGGGGATTCGACAGTCGCCTCGGAGAGGATCTTGTAGATACCAGAGCCGAACTTGGCGTAGTCCTTGACGTTGACGGTCTGGCTGAAGGTGGGACCGTTGGGGGTGCCCTTGCCGGCGTCGATCTGGCCGAAGCCAAACTGGAGCCAGACATCGTACTGCTTGAACTTGCCGGGCACGGTGCCGCTGACCGTCACCTGCTGGTCGCTGGCCACCGTGAGGGCGTGGTCCTGGGTATCAAACTGGGTCGAGGGCGCGCCGTTGAGGAAGTACTTGCAGGGGCCTTCGTTGATCGCCGCGGCGGCCGCAGGCTCGAAGCCCATCACCGATATCGCGCCGGCGAGGGCGACGATGGCAACCAGCTTCATGGGCGCGGACCAGCGCCAGCGCCTGCCGATCGCCCCAAGTTCGCGACCTTCCCTGGCCCTTTCGATTGGGGTCATCCTCTCCTCCCGCCCGTGGACGCCAGCAGGATAGCCGATCACGCGGCGGGGCGTAACCCCACGATTTGTCAGCCGCCAACCCCTGGTTGGCGGCGCCGGCTCAGGTCTGGAGGACGACCTTGCCCCGGGTGTGACCTTTCTGGTTGTCCTCCAGCGCCTCCCGAGCCTGGTCCAGCGGCCGCGTCTGCACCTCGGCCCGGAGCTTGCCGTCCTCGATCAGCCGGTTGATGGCGGTCAGTTCCCCCTTCGACGTCTTGGCAGAGAAGCTGTGGCCCTCGATGCCGCGGCCCTCGCCTTCGTAGTCGGGGTTGGGGAAGGCGATGAAGGCGCCCCGACCGCCATCCCGGAGGGCCTTGAGCGACTCCTGCCCGGTCTCGTGGCCGATGGCGTCGAATAGGACATCGACGCCGCCGGGGGCGGACTCCAGGACCTTGTCCGTCCACGCAGGATCGGAGTAGCCGAAGACCTCGTCGGCGCCAAGACCACGGACGAGGTCGAAGTTCGCGGCGCTGGAGACCCCGATAACGCGAGCGCCGTGAGCCTTGGCAATCTGTACCGCGGCGGTGCCGACGCCCCCGGAGGCGGCGGTGACCAGCACCGTCTCACCGGGCTCTAGCTTGACCCGCGTGACCAGGCCCTCGTAGGCCGTGGTGGCGCCAATGACCAGGGCGGCGGCTGCCTCGAAGCTGATGTTGGCAGGCTTGGGAACCGTGCCGGTTGGGTCTGCGATGACGTATTCGGCGTACGCGTGGCTGGACCGCCCCCAGACCTCGTCGCCGGCGGCGAAGCCCGAGCTGTTGGGCGCCTTCTCCACCACGCCGGCGAACTCGAAGCCGGGGATGTTGGGAAACGAAAGCTGCCCCCATCTGCCCGCCAGCATCTTCCAGTCCCAGGGCCCAACCCCGGCGGCGTGGTTGCGCACCAGGATCTCGTCGTCGGCAGGGTCAGGTGTTGGCAGCTCGCCCACCTTGACCAGCTCGGGGCCGCCCGCGGCCTCGGTGTATGCAGCCTTCATCTCGTTCTCCGAAACCGGGCCGCGGTTGGGCTTATTCCGGAGGCCTCAGTCGACGCCGACGCGCGTGCTGCGACGCTCGAGCTGGAGCACGTCACGCCATGTATCGCCCATCTTGCCGATGCGCTCCTGCACGCCGTAGTCGCGGAAGTCGCGGCGTCGGAAGAGGGCCAGGCTGGCGGCGTTCTCGGGGAAGATGCCGGCGTAGAGGGTCCAGAATCCGGCGTCCTCCGACGCCGTGATCAGGGCGTCGAGGAGCTCGCCACCCACGCCCTGGCCGCGCGCCGCGGCGTCGACATAGAGGCTGATCTCGGCGACGCCCTCGTAGACACAGCGCGAGGAGACGCGACTCAGGCAGGCCCAGGCGATCACACGATCGAAGCGCTTGGCCACCAGCCGGGGCGCGGCCACGTGGTCGCGGTCCCATTCATCCCACGAGGGGACCTCGGTCTCGAACGTCGAGTTGCCGCTTTCCATGCCGGCGCGGTAGATCTCCGCCACGCGCGGCCAGTCCTCCACGGTCATCGGCACGATCTCCAGCCGGGTTTCGGTGGTCATTGGAGAGCCAATGCTATTACGCCACCGGGCGAGCGCCCAAGGAGCTTAGGTCTAGGCGGTGTGGGACTCCCGGATCATGACGTCTTCCTTGTGGTTCGTGGGGTTCACCATCACCACCGTGAAGAGGTCCTCGAAATCGACCTTGAACAGCTTCATCAACGACTGCCGGAGATCCGGGCCGGGGTTCCGGTTGCCCAGCTCTAGTGCGGGGATATAGTTCTGCGTCACGCCCAGCCGCTTGGCCAGCTCGCGCTGGGTCCAGCCCATCGCCTCCCGCTGGGCGCGGAGGCCGGTTGCCCTGACTTCAACTCTCATACCTGAATCATCTCACTGTGGTGTGTGATTGTCAAAGCAGAATCACACGGCTGCTGGCGATTGCCGGTCCTAGACTTTGACTATGGATCGGCTCCAGCTCAACGACATGAGCTTCTACGGCTACCACGGCAACCTCCAGGCCGAGCGGGAGCTCGGCGGACGCTACCGCGTCGACCTCGAGATCGGGCTGGACCTGGCCCGCGCGGCCGGCGCCGACGACCTCGCGGAGAGCGTCGACTACGTCCACGTCTACCAGATGGTCCGTGAGGTGATGGAGGAGCAGCAGCATCGCCTCTTGGAGTCGGCCGCGGAGACGATCGCGGCGCAGGTCCTGGGGCTGCCGCGGGTGGAACAGGTCCGGGTGCGGGTGGCCAAGACGCCGCCGGTGCGAGGGAGCTTCGGGGAGTTCGCGGTCGAGATCGTCCGCCCCAGCCCCAACGGCACCGGGGCGTAAGCCCGAGTGAGGGTCGCCTACTTCGACTGTCTGTCGGGCGCGTCGGGAAACATGCTCCTCGGAGCCTTCCTCGACGCCGGCGCCCGCCGAGAAACCCTCGACGCGACCGTCGCGGCGCTGGGGCTGGGCGACGCCGCCAGGGTCAACGTCGAGCGACGGCTGAAGGGCGAGATCGATGCCGCCTATGTCGAGATCGACGTCCTCGAGCCGGGGCCGTGGCACACGGTTGCCGAGATCGATGACGTGATCGTCCGGGCGCCACTGGACGACGGTGTGCGGGAGCGAAGCCGGCTGGCCTTCCGGCTTCTGGGCGCGGCCGAGGCCAAGGCCCACGGGGTGCCCGAGGACCAGGTGCGGCTGCACGAGGCAGGCGCGATCGACGCCATCATCGACGTGGTGGGGAGCTTTGTCCTCGCCGACGAGCTGGGCGCCAAGGCCTTCTACTCGTCGGCCCTGCCGCTGTGCCGGGGGACGGTAGAGACCGACCACGGAACCCTGCCGCTGCCTGCACCGGCGACGGTCAACATCCTGGAGGCGGTCGGCGCGCCGACGTTTTTCAAGGACGGTGACGCCGAGCTGGTGACGCCAACCGGCGCCGCCATTGTGGCGGCGTGCGCCAGCTTTGAGCCGGCCCGCCTGGTCAGCACCGAGCACGAGGGCTACGGCGCCGGCAGCGCCGACCTCGACTGGCCCAACGTCATGCGCGTGGTCGTCGGCGAGCTCGAGGAGGGGGGAGCGGGGCAGCACTATTCCGGCGTTGTCGAGCAGCAGGGGCGGGTTCAGCTGGACGCGGATTGGAGCGAGAGCCAGGCAATCGGGGCGCTGCAGGAGACGGTCATGGTGATCGAGACCAACATCGACGACATGGCGCCCAACCTGCTCGCCGAGATCCCGCGCGCGATGCTCGAGGCGGGGGCGTTGGAGGCGTTCGTAACCGCGGTGGTGATGAAGAAGGGTCGCCCTGGTCACCTCGTCACCGTGGTCTGCCCGCCGGGGCAGGCTGACTCACTGGCGGCCAAGCTGCTGCGCCAGACATCGACGCTGGGGGTTCGCCTCCGTGAGGAGCGACGGCTGGTGCTGGAGCGACGGGCCGAAAAGTTCGTGAGCAGCCTGGGGGAGGTCGCGGTCAAGCTGAAGCTGATCGACGGCAAAGTGGTCGACGCGGTGCCCGAGTATGACGACGTTCGCGCCGCCGCCGAGCGCGCCGACATGCCGGTCGCCGAGGCCCACCGGGTCCTGAGCGAGGAGTCGCGGCGGGAGTTTGTCGGCACCCCGGGCGGGGGAGAGGAATGAGCGCCATCATCGTCGACGGCAAGACCCTGGCGCGCCGCGTCCGCGACCGGATCGGCTCCGAGGTCGAGGAGATGGTGGCGGCCGGCTCCGGTCCGCCCGGGTTGGGGGTGCTGCTGGTTGGCGATGACCCCGCCTCCGCGATCTACGTCCGCAACAAGACCAGGGCGTCCGACGAGGCCGGCTTCTACTCCGAGCAGGTGAACCTGCCGGGCAATGCCGGCCAGGCGGCGGTGCTGGAGGCGGTGTCGGCATTCAACCAGGACTCGCGCATCCACGGGATCCTGGTGCAGCTGCCGCTGCCCTCGGACGTCGATGAGCTGGCGGTGCTCAGCGCCATCGACGCCAAAAAGGACGCCGACGGGATCCACCCCGAGAACGTCGCGCGCCTGGCGGTGGGGCGGCCACGGGTGGTGCCGTGCACGCCGGCGGGGATCATGGAGATCCTGCGCGACCAGGGCGTGGAGGTCGAGGGCGCGGAGGCGGTGGTCGTGGGCCGCAGCAACATCGTCGGCCGCCCGACCCTGCGGCTGCTCGAGCTTGCCAACGCCACCGTGACCGTGGCCCACAGCCGGACACGTGACCTCGGCGCTGTGACCCGCCGCGCCGACATCCTGGTACTCGCGGCGGGACACCCGGGGCTGGTCACCGGCGAGATGGTCAAGCCAGGCGCCACGGTCATCGATGTCGGCATGAACCGCCTGCCGCCGAAGGAGCCGGGCGGGAAGGGCAGGATCGTCGGTGACGTCGACGTCGAGAGCGTCTCGCAGGTCGCGGGCCGGCTGACGCCCGTACCCGGGGGCGTGGGCCCGATGACCATCGCCATGCTGCTCAAGAACACGCTCGAGGCGGCCCGCGCCGCGGCTGTGACCTCGGCACCGGTCTAGCTCCCTGCGGGGCGCATAACCTAGGTTGCGCCATGGACTACGCCTCAGCCGTCAGCTACCTGGAGTCGAGCGGCCGCTTTGGGATCAAGCTGGGCCTGGAGCGGGTTCGCGCCCTGCTTGACGTCCTGGGCTCACCCGACGAGGGCATGCGCGGGGTCCTGGTGGGCGGCACCAACGGCAAGGGGTCGACCTGCGCCCACCTGGTCTCGATCCTGGCCAGCGCCGGCTACAGGGTTGGCAGCATGCCCAAGCCCCACCTGCAGTCCTACACCGAGCGCGTCTGCATCGACGGCATGCCGATCAGCGAGGCCGAATTCGCCCGCATGGTCACCTCGATCCGACCCGCCATCGACGAGGTCGCCCACGAGCTGGGCCAACCCACAGAGTTCGAGATGCTGACCGCGGGGGCGGTCAAGCACATGCGCGAGGCCGGCGTTGACTGGCTGGTCTGCGAGGTGGGGTTGGGTGGCACCCTGGACGCCACCAACGTGCTCGACCTCGGCGTCAAGGTGATCACCAACGTCGACCTCGACCACATGCAGTACCTCGGCGGCGACATCGCGTCGATCGCCGAGCAGAAGGCGGGGATCATCCGCGATGGTGACCTGGTGATCACGGGCCGGCTCGACCCTGCCGCGGAGGCGGTCACCAGGCGCCGGGCGGGCGATGCCGGCGCCGAGCTCTGGGAGCTCGGGCAGAACCTGAAGCTGACCGTCGACGAGACGAGCTGGAAGGGCAGCCGGTTCCATGTGCAAGTACCCCCTGACTCGGATGTGATGTGGAACCTGGAGACCCGTATGCTGGGCGCGCACCAGGCCGAGAACGCGGCCCTGGCCGTCGCCGCGGCTTACGCGGTTTACTCGCGCTGGGGCGGGCGCCTCGGCCGCGCGCACGTTCGCAAGGGGCTCCTCAGGACCAATTGGCCGGGCCGGCTGGAGCTGGTGCGGGGGCACCCCCGGGTGCTCATCGACGGCGCCCACAACCCCGCGGCGCTGGCCCGCGTGGTCGCGGCCCTCCAGGCGCTGCTGGCGGGGGACGGCGCCCACCCGGTGGTGCTCTTCGGCGCCATGTCCGACAAGGACGTCGGGGGGATGCTGGCCGCCTTGCCCGAGGAGTGGCCCGCGGTCTACACGTCGGTGATCGACGAGCGGGCGATGCCGGCCGCCGAATTGCTGCAGGCCGCCGAGGCGATCGGTCGGACGCAGGACCACGCGGTCGACGCCGTCCCCGCTGCGCTGCTCGAGGCCAAGCGGGCGGCCGGCCGCGAGGGCCTGGTGCTGGTGGCCGGCTCGCTGTACCTCGCCGGCGAGGCCCGGACCGCCCTGGGTCGATGACCGTGGCCAAGGTCCCGCCCCCGGCCGTCGAAGAGCTGGCGCCCGCGCGGCGCCCCGACCTGCTGCCGATGGGGGAAGCGGCGCTCCTCTGGCGATGGGCGGCCAGGGTGCCGTCACCGCGAATGTCGGCGACCGTCGGCGCCGCCTGGCGGGCGGTGCGCGCCGGTCGCCTCGCCGGGGTGGTCGACACCGTCCCCGGGCCGGCCAGCCTGCTGGTCCGCTTCGACCCTCTTCGCACCAGCGCAGAGGCGGTACGCCTGGCGGTCGAAGCCCTCCTGCCCGCAGACGTCGACCCTGCTCCGGGCCGGACGCACACGCTGGCGGTTCGATACGGTGGCGCCGATGGGCCCGATCTCGACGAGGTGGCCGGCCGACTGGGGATGCGGCCCGAAGCTGTCATCCGGCTGCATCAGCAGGCTCGCTACTCGGTGCTGGTCACCGGTTTCATGCCCGGCTTCGTGTACCTGGGGCCGCTGGCGCCATCACTCCGGCTGCCCCGGCGCGAGTACCCCCGTCGAGTGGTGCCGGCTGGGTCGGTTGCCATCGCCGAGGCGCAGACCGGCGTCTACGGCGTGCAGAGTTCGGGTGGCTGGTGGCTGATCGGCCGCATCGAGGCCCGGCTCTTCGACCCGCGGGTCAACCCGCCGACCCGCTTCGCGATCGGCGACGAGGTTTCGTTTCAGCCCGCCGACCATATAGGTATGTAGTGGACGCCGCCAGCGTTGCCGACGAGTTCATCGTCCTCCAAGCCGGTCCATTGACCACCGTCCAGGACTCGGGACGCCCCGGCTGGGGCGCGTACGGCGTTCCCGAAGGTGGCGCCCTGGACCGCGAGAGCTTTCGCCGCGCCAACGCCCTGGTTGGCAACCCGCCGGGCGCGCCGGCGCTGGAGTTCAGCTACCGTGGTCCGACCGTCCGCTGGCGGGGCCGGCGGCCGGTGGCCTGCGCCGTCGTCGGCGACGAGGAGAGCGTCCGGCTGGTGCGGCCGGACGAGGAGATGTATGCCGGCTTTCTGGCCGGGCGTGCGCATGGCTACATTGCGGTGCCCGGTGGCTTCTCCGTGGAGCGCGTCCTTGGCGGCCGAGGCACCTGCCTCAGCGGGGGCTTCGGTGGCCACCTGGGTCGAGCCCTGGTCGCCGGCGACGTTCTCGCCATCGCCGGCGCCGAGCGCGGAGGTCGCGCCAGGACCGGGCTGTCGGTGCCGGATGCCGTGCCGGCGCCGCTGCGTCTCGCGGCACTGCCATTTGGCGACTCCGACGTTGCCGCTCGGGCCTTCCGAGGGCTGACCCGCGCCACCTGGCGCGTCGAGACCGGCGACCGCGTCGGCATCAGCCTGACCGGGGCCAAGCTGCGACTGCCGGCCCTGGGCCTGAGTCAGCCGACCTGCCCTGGCGCCATCCAGGTCAGCGGCGACGGCCGCCCCATCGTGCTCTTGCGCGACCATCCCACGGTTGGCGGCTACCCTGTGGTTGCTGTGCTGTCCCTGGCCGACCTCGACCGGGCCGCCTGGCTGCGTCCCGGGCAGGAGGTGCGATTCCTGGCCACCACGCAGGCCGAGGCGCTTGGACGCCTGCGTAGCGCCGCGGCCAGATGAGCCGGGTCGTGGACATCAACGCCGACGTCGGCGAGGGCGCCGACGACCAAAAGCTGATGCCCTTCCTGACCTCCTGCAGCATCGCGTGCGGGGGCCACACCGGCGACACCGAGTCGATGCTCAAGGCCCTAAGGCTGGGCCGGGAGCACGGACTGCTGATGGGCGCCCACCCCGGCTATCCCGACCGGGACGGCTTCGGCCGTCGCGAGTGGAGCATCCTGACCGCCGATCTCTACCTCAGTCTTGCTTCGCAATTGGACGCGCTGAGCCTCGCCGCACACCAGGTGCAGGTTCACCTCACCCACGTCAAGACCCACGGCGCCCTATACGACAAGGCCTGGCGCGACGATGAGACCGCCACCGCGGTGGCTCGCGCCGTCCTGGCCTGGAGCCCGGAGGTGGCGCTGTTCTGTCCGCCCGGGTCGGCGCAGGAGGCGGCCGCCAACCGGCTCGACGTCCCGGTCATCCGTGAGGCGTTCGCCGACCGTCGCTACGCCGCCGACGGCAAGCTGGTGCCGCGGTCCGAGCCGGGCGCGGTGATCACCGACCTGGCCGAGCTCAAGGGCCAGCGCTCCAACATCTCCGGGCTAGAGTTCGACACCTTGTGTGTTCACAGCGACAACCCCGCTGCCGCCGAGCTCCTCGCCGCCCTTCCGGCGGCAATCGACGAGCTCGGCTGGAAGATCGGGCCCTACCCTTCAACCTGACTCGGCGGAGCCGCCCCTGACGCGCTGGCTCGGGCCCCTGACCCGGGATGACCTGCTGGCCCGCGGCATATTCGTCCTGGGCATGGCCGCGCTGGGAGCGGCGGTGGCGTTCGTGGTGATCAACCGCCCGCAGCTGTTCGGCCCCAAGCCGGCGGCGTCGCCTAATGCCCGCCACCATGTCCTCGAATCGCCATACACCCGCCAGCGCTTCATCCCCGGGCAGCCGCAGGGGCAGACCAGCATCGCGCTGGGCCGGGCCCAGCCCAGCAGCCTGGGCCGCTCCTATCGCACCTCGGGCTACCAATGGCTCGCCGTCACCGACGCCAACACCCTGACGCCCGTGGGAACCTTCAAAACGTCGGGCCTGGTCGCGGTCCCGGGCGTGGACGCCGCCTACTCCTTCGGTCACTTCATGGCCATCGGCGTTGAGAGCCTCGAGCAGGCCAGCACCCCGCAGGTGGCGGTCGACTGGATCCGCCGCGCCGGTGGCGCCGGCTTCATCGCCCGTCCCCTCCAGGCCCCGGCGATGAGCTACCAAATCATCGCCTCGCTCGACGGGCTGGACGGCATCCAGGTGTTCGACGCCCGCCTGGCCAAGGAGGACCCACCCCGGGCGGACGCCACCGCGCTGTGGGACCGGCTGCTGACCGACCACCATGTCGTCTGGGGGATCGTGGGCGACGACACCGCTGACGACAAGGGCGCCGACTCTGTTGTCGGCCAGACCCTGGTCGACGTCCAGGTCGACCAGGTGACGCCGTCGGCGATCGCCGACGCGCTCCGGCGGGGCGCGTTTGTGGACAGCGCCGGGGTGCGAGTGGAGAGCGTCATTGCCAGCGGGGACAGCATCACGGTCGTGACCAAGGACGCCGATACGATCCAGTTCATTGGCAGCGGCGGCAACGTCCGTAAGCAGGTCAGTGGGGCGCAGGCGGACTACAAGGTCGACTGGACCGAGGGCTACGTCCGGGTTTTCGCGACCAATGGCAAGGGCGGCCGGGCCTGGACCCAGCCGATCGTGGTCGCGCCCTAGCCTCACCTGACCCCGCTCCTACGATTGGGAGGATGACCACCGATGTCCTGCGCGTCTCCAGGACCAGGCTGGCACTGCTCACCGCGGTTGCAGCCATCGGCGCCGCCGACGTGGCGGCGTTCGCAGTCACGGAACCTTCGGTGGCGTTTAAGACCAGCGGTCGAGCCGGTGGCACCCTCTTCGGCCTCGGCATCTGGGTGGCGCTGACCCTGGTATCCGGCACCCGGCTGCGCCGCTCTGACAGCCCCCGGCTCAGCACCGCGACGATAGGGCTCGCGGGGCTGGCCGCTGTCGACGGCGTGGGCCTCGCCCTGATCCACTGGGCGGCGAAGGTTGGCGGGGTGCGGCCGCTGCTGGGCGCGTCCCTGGGCCTGGCCGCGATCGGCCTCGCGGTCTCGGCGCGGTCAAGGTCATGAGCGGACCGTTCCAACACTTCAACGACGCCTCGGTAAAGAAGGTCTGGGAGGGCATAGAAGCCCGATCGGTCAACGGCGAGAGGATGACCGTCGCGCTGGTCGACCTCGGGCCCAATGCGGCCGCCCTTCCCCACCAGCACGAGAACGAGCAGATGGGGTTCGTCATCCAGGGTGAGATGGAGATGACGATCGACGGCGAGACCAGGAACCTCCGCGCCGGTGACACATACACGATTCCCAGCAACGTCCACCACGCGGCCGTCGCCGGCCCCAATGGAGCCGTCGTCTGCGACATCTTCGCCCCCACCCGGGCAGACTGGGAGGCGCTACCCGACAACGAACCCAGTCCCAGCAACTGGCCGCCGAAGGGCTGAGCCAGAGCGTCCCGCCGCGGCGCTCTTACCAGAGCCCTCCACCGCCGACCAGGACATACAGGATGGGGCCAATACCCCAGAAGAAGCAGACGACGACCCAGATCAGCTTCTGCCCACCCCCGAGGTCGTCCCGTCCCAGGATGTTAATCAGCGCCAGGACGAACGCGATCGGGTGCAGGAAGATCGACAGCAGGATCTCGACCAGCAGCTTCATCCCGCGAGCGTAGCAGCGCGCGGGGTCACCAGCCGGTGGCGCAACCCCCGATCGGCCCCACGGCGCAGGTGACCGGCAGCACCGCCGCCACCAGCAGTCCCAGAACCAACAGCGCGCCCGCCCGCCGGGAGTGGATGAAGGCGGCGGCGACGTACCACAGCGGCCACACCGGGTAGCGCGGCGGCGGCTCCGCCGGCCGCGGCGTCCTGTACGTCCCCAGGACCTGCAGCAGCCGCGGGGCCGCCAGCACCACCAGCAAGGCCGGCAGCGGCAGGGCGCGCAACACCACAAGAGCGATGGCGGTCACGTAGAAGGCCACCATCAGCACCGCGTTCGCCTGGCGGGCCAGGCTCTCACCCAGCAGCTGGGGCAGCGTCCCGATCTTGAGCGGCTCGTCCCACGGCATCTTGTCGATGTGCTTGCCCATCAGCACCGACATCACCAGCAGCCCATAGGGGACCGAGGCCACCAGAACCTGCCAGGGGATGCGCCCGGTGGCGGCGAAGTAGGTGCCCCCGACCATGATCGGGCCCCAGATCAGGAAGACGCCGGGTTCGCCCATGCCGCGCTTCTTCAGCCGCAGGGGCGGCGCTGCGTAGGCCACCGAGATGAAGAGCCCGGCCAGGGCGAAGGCCACGATCAAGGGCCCGCGGGCCCAGGTCAGCACCAGCATGATCGCCAGCCCGACAAGGTTGAGGACCACCGCGGCCCGAGCCAGGCCGCCGCGACTGATCATCCCCGAGAGCACCGGGTGGGGGGCGTAGAGGGCCCGCGGGTAGTCCTTGGTGTCGGCCCCGGTGTCGAGGTCGAAGAGGTCGTTCATCAGGTTGTTGTTGGCGTGGGCGATGACCGCGCCCACCGCTGCCAGGGCGAACCAGGGAGGGTTGAACCCGGGCGCGCGCACGGCCAGCAGTCCCGCCACTGAGACCGCGATCAGGGTCATCGGCTGGACGCATGCTCGCGTCAGGACCAGCCAGCGGCTGATGCCGTCGACAGGGCTGTCGGGGCAGTTGCACGTCCGCAGCGCGTAGCGCCAGTTGTTGAGCAGCCGGACCGGGGAGAGGGAGCTGGGCTCGGCGACGACCGTTGGCGTGCTCATGCCATCGCCCGGGGCTGGCTAGTTGCGGCGCTCGATGGCGAACGCGGCGATGGCGCCCAGCCGGTTGCGCACGTCGCCGCCAGGCACTACGTCGAGGGCGGCCACCGCCTTGTCGCGGTAGTCGGAGGCGCGCGCCAGGGAGCGGTCGAGGGCGCCGGCGTCGCGGACGATGGCGATCGCCGCCTCGGCGTCAAAGCCGTCCTCGCGGTCGAGCAGCGCTGTCAGCTGGGCGCGGACGTTGTGGTCCTGGGCGGCGTACACCAGCGGAAGTCCCACCGATTGCCGCAGGTCCTGGACCAGGGCCTTTCCCGAGTCGGGAGAGAAGTCGAGGACGTCATCGACCATCTGGAAGGCGACCCCGAGGTTGTGGCCGTAGGCGGCCATAGCCTCGACGACCTCGTCGGAGGCGCACCCCAGGGCGGCGCCCGCGGCGCAGGCGCCGGAGAAGAGGGCCGCGGTCTTGCCCTCGACGATGCGCAGGTAGCCGCCCTCGTCGAGGTTGTCCATGCCGCGGTAGGAGAACTCCTCGATCTGGGCCTCGCAGACGCGCGACACCGCCTCCACGATCAGTCGGGTGGTGCGGGTGTTGTCCAGCTCGGCCAGCAGCGCTGCCGCCCGGCCAAAGTAGAAGTCGCCCACCCGGACAGCGGCCCCCGGGCCGTACGCGACGTGGACCGCGGGGCGGCCGCGGCGCATCGGGCTCTCGTCGACGATGTCGTCGTGGACCAGGGTGGCGTTGTGGATGAACTCCACCACCGAGGCCAGGGTCGCGGCTCGGGCCGGGTCGTGGGCCTCGCCTAGTCGCGAGGCGAGGTAGGCCAGCTGGGGCCGGATGCGCTTGCCGCCGGCATCGAGCAGGTCCCCCATCGGCCGGCCCACGGCGTCGGGGTCCTCCGCCAGCAGCTGGTGGATCTGCGCTTCGACGACCTCGACCTCGCGGCCCTCGGTCTCGGCCCCGTCCGCCCCGGGGGGCACGGGACGGAGCACTTCGGCCAGGCTGCCCGACCCACTCGCCGCCTTGGTAACCGCGCTGCGCAGGCTTTCTTCGAAGGGCTCGCCGAGGGCCGCGGTCATGGCGGCACGGGAGAACTCGATCTCTACGTCGGCGCGACCGAGGCGCGTTGCCAACTCGGCGGCACAGACCAGGCAGTAGTCCCCCAGCAGGAGCTCGTCGCGGCGACAGATCGCATCCTCGGTGAGCCGGTGGAACTTAAAGCCGCGGTCGACCAGCTCAGCAGCCACCACGATCTCGGCGACCTCGGCCCAGTCGCCACCACCGGCGGCCTCGTCGGCGACGGCCGCATACCCCTGCAGCACGGCGGCATCGGCTGGAGGCAGGGGCCGCTGGCCACGGACGGCGTCTGCCAGCTCGTCGACCCGTGGCGCCGGGGTGTCGAGTGGGGGAACCGTCGCGGGCTTGTTCACGCTTGTAATGGTAGTTACGCAGGGCGATGGCTAGCTCTCGGTCGTGAAGCTCCAGTCTTTGGTCAGCGGCGCGCCCACGGCCGAGGCCTGGATGTGGACCTTGTACGTCGTCTTGGCCTTCAGCGGTTGCTTGGGCAGGATGGTGAGCACGTTCTCGTCCGACTGAACCGGCGGGAGGGTGTAGAAGGGCACGTCGTTGCCGTCCTGGTCCTTGAGGCTGACGGGTCCTACGACGATGTTGACGAATGGGTTGAAGTTGACCGTGATGGGGTACCCGGTGGGGGCTTTGTAGCCGCCGGGCACTGGGTCAGGCAGCTCGTTGCCGGTGAACTGGCGGGGGATGTCCGCCTGGTTGTCGGCGGGGTAGGCGACCATCGAGGCGACCTCCCCTCGACCCGTCTGGAAGCTCATGTCCATGGTTTCCATCGGCAGGCCGCCGCCGAACGACTCGCCAAAGCCGACCGCGTCGAGCAGCGGGCTCATCAGCGGGAACCTGTGGTAGACGCTGTCGATCCAGACCTGCACCGACGCCTTGGGAGTGCCCTCGTGGTCGATGACCTCGGCCATGCTGACGTTGCCCGGGAAGCCGAAATGGATGGCGCGGTCGCGCATTGTGAAACCGGTGTACCCCGGGGTGCCGGCGACCTCCTTGTGGATGCCAAGGCCCTTGACCGCCGGGTTGGAGAGGTTGAACAGCCACCAGTAGGAGTGAGACTCCGCCCCGGCGCCGATGCGGTCGTCGAGGTGGACCGGTTTGAGGCCAGCCTTGGCGCGGTAGTCGTTGAGCGTGTTCAGCGCGGCGGCGTTGACGACCTGGCGGTTGGCGTTGACGGTCACCTGGATTCCCGACAGTGGGTTCGAGCGGTCGACCGGGAGCAGGGAGACCTTGACCTGGTTGGCGGCCGCCTCGTCGCCCTTGATGTAGCGAAGGAAGCCGTAGAGGAGGTTCGCGATCGGCTTGCTGGTGGGGGCGTCGGCGTTGGCCTGGCGGAGGAGGGTCTCCGCCTCGGCAACATTGTGATGGAGGGTGAAGACCGACATTGCCAGGCTCGACTCGACAGCGGCGTCATGGGGTTTGAGGGTGTTGGCGGCGCCGAGGGCGTCGGCAGCCACCGTGATGTCCTGCTGCTCCAGGGCGATGCCACCCAGGTAGAGGCGGAGGCCGGCGTCGTTGGGGTTCATATCGATGGCCGTCTTCAGAAGCGTCACCCCCTGCTGGGGATCGCCGTTGGTGAAGTAGTAGCCGGCCAGCTCGCGGGTGCGCTCGGCCCACTTGGGCTGGATGTCACGGGCCGCCTTGAAGTGGGCGAGCTGGGCGGCCTTGTCGCCGGTGTCGCCGGCGAGGTTGGCCCGCTCACGCTCGACCTCGGCCTTCTCGTACTCGTCGGCGGCGAGGGGTGCGGCGGTATCGATCTCAGACTGGGCCGAGGCGGGGTCACCGCTGTCGGCCAGTGCCTCGCTGTAGAAGGCATGGGCAAGGGATGACCTGGGCCCCGCCTTGATCGCCTGGGCCCCGATGTCAGCGGCCTTCTTGAGCCCGGTGTGGTCGGTCCCCGCGGCCCAGTCGTGGACCCGCGTGTTGATCGCCAGGGCGATGGCGGAGTTGGGGTCAGCGCTGAGGGCCTGGTTGACCTGGTCCTGGGCCTCGGGGAACCGGTGGTTGTAGTTGAGGAAGAGGGCGTAGAAGGCGTGCCCGTCGACCGACCCGGGATTGGACGACAGCAGCGACTGGAAGGCGGCCTCGGCATCGGCGTACTTGTTGGCGAAGAAGGCGCTCTTGGCGGTGTCCAGGGCGGCGCCACCCCCGCCGCTCCCGGAGGTGGCCGGCGGCGACGGCTTGCCGGCGACGCTGGGCGGGAATGAGCACGAAACCGCGCACGTCGCCAGTACCAGCACACCGGCCAGCCGGCCCCGGCGACCGGCCGCGGCGATAGCTCGGAACATCTCCCAGCACGATACCAGCCCGCGAATCGACCCTCCCCACGGGAAGGGTGGCTGACCTCTAGTAGTCCCCCCGCTGTCTCCAGGAGGTCGAGCGGGGGCTGTCGGAGCCCTGCATCGGCGAGCTCAGGAACTGCTCCTGGAGCTCCCAGACCCGCTCGATCAAGGAGGTCACATTGGCCTTGGGCGGAGCGTCCACGCCGAAATCGCGGAGCCGGTCGCGGAGGGCCTGGGGGAGCGCGGTGGTGTCGCGGAGATTGAGCTGCTCAAGCGCGTCCAAGATGTCGTCGAGGTCACGGAGCTTCTCGCGTCGGACGCTCTCTTCCATCGTTCTCCACGGCCCTTCAGGGAATCGTGATGAGGTCCCCTGGGCGAGCAAGGTTGCATTATATGGCTGTCGACCAGGCCCGGTGGAATTGGCGGCAGATTGCGCTGAAATGCGCGCCATGCACAGTCCCGATTGCTAGACTAGTGCTAGGCCTGCTCTAAGCAATCCTGATAATGACATGCTAATCAAACACCGCAGCCTTATTGCTCCTCCGATCGACGACGGGGCCACCGTCGTTTTCGGTCTGATCTCCTGCCTGCTGTTCCTGTCGGTCGCTGCCCTGCTCGACCTGCAATTCTCGGTGGCGATCTTCTACGCCCTCCCGATTGCCCTTGCCGCCTGGCTCTTCGGTCGCTGGATCGGAGCTGGCGTCACCGCCTTCGCCATGATCGCCACGACCTCGATCGCGCTCTTCGGCCACCACTACCTGGGGGCCCTGCCGATCTTCGTCACCGGCCTTGTCCTGGTGGGAATCGTCTCGATCATGGGCAGTCAGTGGGCGCGGCGCTCCGACGAGCTGGTCGACGAGCTCAACCGCGGCGACCGCCGCCACCGCCAGCTGCTCGACACCCTGACCAAGGTGGGGCAGGAGCTGGTAACGGGCAAGCGTATCGAGGTGATCGCCGAGCTGGTGATGGACAGCATGGTCGGCGGTCTGGAGCTGGATGCCGCCTGGGCCTACCAGCGGGCCCCCGACGGCGGCCTCAAGATGCTGGCCTTCAGCGGCGTCCTCCCGGCGGCCACTGGCGAGCCTGTCGATGCCCTCAAGAGCGCCGGGATGGCGTCTTCGCTGGAGTTGCCGGTCCGGGTGAAGGGCCGCAGCTGGGGCACGGTGGTGCTGGCCACGGGCAGGCCAAGGGCCTGGACCAGCGAGGAGCGGGGCATCGCCATCGCCCTGGTGAATCAGCTCGGCCTGGCGATGGAGAACGCCAGCGCCTATCGTGCCGCGATCGAGGCCATGGTCCGGCTGGAGGAGGTCAACCAGCTGAAGTCGGACTTCATGAAAACGGCGTCGCACGAGCTGCGCACACCGATGACCGTGCTCAGCGGCTACGTGGACATGATGTCCGACGGATCCCTGGGGAGGGTCCCCAACGGCTGGGCGAAGCCGATCTCCCAGGTCAAGCTCAAGGTGATCGAGCTCAACCGGCTGGTGCAGATGATGCTGGACGCATCGCGCAGCGAGTCGGCCGACCTCGAGCGCAACCTCGAGGACACCGACATCGGTCCGGTGCTCGAGCTGGCCATCGCTGCCCAGGAAGCCGACGCCGACCGCGCCGGCGCCTACCTCCGGTTCGACGCCCCCCGGGGACCGGTGATGGCGAGGTTCGACCGCGACAAGATCCTGGTCGTCCTGCGCAACCTGGTGGAGAACGCAGTCAAGTACTCGCCCGCCGGCAGCACTATTGACATTGGCCACCAGGAGGTCGATGGCGAGGTCAAGATCTGGGTCGCCGACCGCGGTCCCGGGATTCGCGCCGGCGACAAGGTGCGCGTCTTCGAGCAGTTCTACCGGGTCCAGCACCCGGACGGGGAGGCGATCGGCGGCACCGGCCTGGGGCTGTACATCGTCCGCCAGCTGACCGAGGCCCAGGGCGGCACGATCTCGATCGAGGATCGCAGTGATGGCGGCAGCATATTCACGGTTACCCTCCCCCGCGCCAATGGGGTCAAGCCCCTCGCGGTGGCGGCCCGCTCCGCGACGGGGTAGCTGGCAGCCGGGTGGCTGACAAAAGAGAAGACCCGGTCCAAACGGGCCGGGTCTTCTCTGGGTTAGGGAGGGATGATGCCTGCGGATGTGATTGCACCGCACCGGGGTGACAAAGCCAATAGGCCCGTGGCAACAGTTGTGTGCCAGCCGGTGGGGGGACCTAAGATCGGGCCGTGACCGATGCCGCGGTAATCACCGTCAGCGACCGGGTGGCTGCTGGTGACCGCGAGGACCTCGGCGGCGTGGCGGTGGCCGAGAGCCTGGCCGCAGCCGGCTTCCACGTGACAGCGCGGCTGGTGGTGCCCGACGACGCTGGCGCCCTCAGCCACGAGCTCGCCCGGCTCAGCGAGCTGGTGCCGCTGGTGGTCACCACCGGTGGCACCGGGATCTCACCCCGTGACCGCACCCCGGAGGCCACCTTCGAGGTCGCCGACTACCTGGTGCCGGGCATCGGCGAGGAGATGCGTCGCTCGGGCCGCGACAAGACGCCCACGGCGGTGCTATCCCGAGGCGTCGCCGCCGTGCGCGGCAGCTGCCTGATCGTCAACCTACCCGGCAATCCCAAGGGCGCGGTCGAGAGCCTGGAGGCGGTGCTGCCGGTCATCCCCCACGCCCTCGACCAGTTGGCGGGGGGCGACCACTCGGCCTAGCTCCGCCGCGCCGGCCGCGACCGCGCGCCGCTCCGGCCGCCCTTCTTGGCCAGGACTCGCACCGCCTCGATAGAGGCCCAGGGATCCAGCGCCTTGACCATGTCGATCACCGCCAGCCCGGCCACGGCGCAGGCCGTCAACGCCTCCATCTCGGCGCCGCTGCGCTCGACGCAGCGGACCGTGGATTCCAGGCGCACGCCCGGGATCGATGCGTCGAGGACCGCGTCAACGTCGACGTCGGTGAGCGCCAGCGGGTGGCAGAAGGGCACCAGCTCCGCGGTCCGCTTGGCCGCCATCACCCCCGCCAGCCGGACAACGGTCAGCAGGTCGCCCTTGGGCAGGTCACCGGCAGCGGCGGCGGCGAAGGCCGCCTTGGACATGCGCACCTCGGCCCCGGCGCGTGCCTCCCGGGTGGTCACCGCCTTGGCCGAGACGTCGACCATGCGGGCCCGGCCGCTGGGGCTGACGTGGCTGAGGCGGGCCTTCGGTGGCAGTGGACTGCTAGTCCTGGGGTGACCCGAGCAGGTCTTTGACGGCGCTCCGCAGTCCTTCGAGGCTGTAGGGCTTGGGGATGAACCTGCTGGCGCCGGCGGCGATCAGCTCGTCCTCCCGGGTCTCGGCCGCGGTGAAGATCATGACCGGCACGTGCTTCAGCTTGCGATCGGAGCGGATCTTCTTGCACACCTCGAGGCCGCTGATCCCGGGCATCATCAGGTCCAGCAGGACAAGGTCCGGCTGGTACTCGCGGAGCAGGTCCAGGGCCTGCTGGCCGTCCCGCGCCTTGAGGACGTGGTAGCCCTCGAGGTCGAAGAACATCGCCAGGACGTGCATCAGGTGGGGGTCGTCGTCGACCAGCAGGATCGCCTCGGTCAAGGCGAGGTCCCGGGGTAGCCCAAAAACATGGCGCTACTTTACGCGCTGGCGGCCCAACCTGAGCACCATTTACCGCCTCGTGCCCTGCTCGTCATCGCCCTGTCGTGCAGCGGCGTCGAGGTCGTCGCGACGAAAGTCCAGCTGGCGGGCGACGGCGGGTTGGCCGCGGACCACCGCCGCGGGACCGAACCGCTGGCGCAGCTGGTCGAGGGCGGTGTCGAGGGCGTGGTGACGACTCCGGTCGGGGTCGAAGAGCTCGCCCTGGGTGTCGTCGCTCAGGCCAGAGGCGCCGACGCCGATGAGCCGAATCGGTCGCGGCTCTGGCAGGGCTTCGTCGAGCAGCCGCTCCAGCGCCTCGAGGACCTCTTTGTCGACGTCGGTTGGCGCTTTCAGGGTGGCCTGGTGGGTGTGCGTTTCGAAGCCGGCGTAGCGCAGCTTGATGCGCACCGTTCGGGCCCACAGGCGGTTGTGGCGCAGGCTCTGGGTGACGTCCTGGGCCAGGGCCCGCACAGTCTGGCGAAGCTTCTCGCGGTCGACCACGTCGCGTTCGAAGGTCACCTCTCGGGAGATGCTCCTGGGCATTCCCGGGAGGCTGACCTCACGTAGGTCGTCGCCCACAGCCAGCCGCTGCAGCTCCGGCCCGTGGCTTCCAAGCCGGGCCGTAAGGACGGCCGCGGGCAGGGCGGCGAGGTCGCCCACCGTTCGTAGGCCAAGCCCGTCGAGCCGCCGCTCTGTGGCCGGACCAAGGCCGGGCAGCACCCGGATCGGCAGGGGGGCCAGGAAGGCGGGCTCCTCCCCGGGGCGGACCACGACCAGGCCGTCGGGCTTGCGCAGGTCGCTGCCGACCTTGGCCACCACCTTGGAGGCGCCGATGCCCACCGAGGAGGTCAGCCCGCCGGTCACCTCGCGGACCTCGGTCTTGATCCGGGCCGCCACCTCCTCCGGATGGCTCCGCGCCTCCCGGCTGCCACTGAGATCAAGGAACGCCTCGTCCAGCGCCAGCGGCTCGATCACCGGCGTGTACCGCCGCAGCACCGAGAAGACCAGCGATGAAGCGGCGCCGTAGGCCTTGAAGTCTGCCGGGATGAATACCAGCTGATGGCAGAGCCGCTTGGCGGTGATCGACGGCATCGCCGAGTGGACGCCGAATTTGCGGGCTTCATAGGAGGCGGCGGCGACCACGCCGCGGGGCCCGTCGTATCCCACCGCCACCGGCTGGCCGCGGAGCTCCGGCCGGCGAAGCTGCTCAACCGACGCGTAGAAGGCGTCCATGTCGAGGTGGAGGATGCAGCGGCTGAACGCTGCCGAGTTGTCAGGCGCGGCCGGCCCTCGTCTTGTACTCGGCGATCTCGCCGGGCGTGAGGTAGCCTGCCTTCAGCAGGAGCTCGACGTAGGGCACCTCAAGCAGGGGCGCGATCCGGCGCAGCACCCAGGGCGGGGGGTTGTCCTTGTTCTTGTTGACCGACTGGTAGAAGTAGATCTGGTTGAGGTCGGCCTGCACCGCCAGCCGGTGCAGAGACAGCCCGCGGTCAGCGCAGCGCGCCTTGAGATAACTGGTGAATTCATTAGTTGCCATGGCGGGATCGGTCCAAGTCTAAGGCGCCTCAGTGAGCCTCCGGAAGCCGGGATCACAGCCGGTCACAGAGGGGTCTCAATGAGTTTGAAGCGTATTTGCAACAGCGGGGCCCCCCGTCATACTGACGCCAATTTGAGAACTATCGGCGGTTAGTGGTCAGTGACGCAGAACCGCAACCTTCAGATCGCGATCGCCGCATTCGCTGTAGCGGCAGTCGCCTTGATCCTCTCAGCGCTGTACGCACTGGGCGTGATCAGCCCAACCTCCAACCTGGGCGGACCGGGCACGACCTCGCAGACCGGCAGCCTGAGGGTGGAGGGCAACCTCCATGTCGACCGCAACACCTCGGTGTCGGGGACGATGGACGTCACCGGGCCGACCACCCTGACCTCGCTGACCGCCAGCGGCAACAGCACCCTCAACTCGGTGCGGCTGACCGGCCCCCTCAACTCCGAGTCGACCATCACCGGGACCCAGTTCATCAGCACCGTGGCCAATGGTCACGCGCCCTTCGTGGTCACCAGCAGCACCCTGGTCCCCAACCTCCACTCGTTCAACAGCGACAACCTGGGTGGCTTCAGCCCGACCTACTACCTCGACACCTCGGGTAACACCCAGAGCAAGGCCGGCCTGCTCAACCTCGGCGGCCTCAACAGCGGCAGCCTCAACGTCAGCGGCACCAGCAACCTCACCGGCCCGGTGAACATCGGCGGCGCCACCACGCTCAGCGGTCCCCTGACCGTCGCCGGGCTGACAACCCTCAACGGCAACCTCAACGTGCCCGGCAGCGCCACCGTCGGTACCCTGACAACCAGCGGGAACGCCACCATCGGCGGCAACCTCCAGGTCAACGGCAGCACGACCCTGGCCCAGCTCAACGTCATCAACCTCACCGTCGCCAACGCCGCCGGCATCGGCGGCCCGCTCACGGTGGGCGGCGCCACCGCTCTGAACAGCAGCCTCAGCGTGGCCGGCCCGACCACCCTCAACGGCGGCCTGCAGGTGAACGGCAACGGCGCCATCAGCGGCAACCTCAACGTCGGTGGCGTGGTCACCGCCGGGTCGGGGCTGGTGGCCCAGAACGGCGGCCTCACGGTCCAGGCTGGCGGCGCATCGATCAACGGCAACACCACGATCAACGGCACCGCCACCGTCAACGGCTCAACCAACCTCAACGGCATCCTTGACGTCAGCCAGCTGCTCACCGCCAATGGCGGCGCCAACATCAACAACGGGGCCACGATCAACAACGGCGCCACCGTCAACGGGGGCCTCTCCGTCGCCGGCGGCAGCACCACCGACAGCCTCCACGTCACCGGCATCAGCCAGCTCGACGGCACCACCACGGTGGGCACCGGCTGCGTCCCGTCGGGCACACCCAAGCTGATCGTCTGCGGCGACTCGTTCATCAGTGGCACCTTGACCGCGGGCAACGTCAACTTCAGCAACATCACCGCCAACTCGGTCACCACCCCGCTGGTCACCTCGCCCGCCGGCCAGGACCTGACGCTTCAGCCCAGCGCCGGCCACAACCTGGTCATCGGCGGGCCCGTGGTCACCCCGGCCGCCCAGGACCTGACCATCACGCCCGGTAGCGGCAACGTCTCCATCATCGGGAGCCTGGGCACGACGCAGGCGATCACAGCCGGCAACGGCCTCACCGTGAACGGCGCCCTGGCCACGCTAAACGCCGGGCTGAACGTCACCGGCGCGCCCACCAACCTCACCGCCACGACCATCACGGGCGGGTTGACCCAGTCGGGCGGCGACGTATCCCTGGTCGGCAGCGGTGGCAACGCCGTCGCCATCAACGGTACCGGCACCCACGTCACCGGTCCCTTTGACGTCAGCGGCCTGGCCACCCTCAACGGCGGTCTGCTGGTCAACGGCAACGGCCACGTGACCGGCACCCTCCAGGTCGACGCCGGCACCACCTTCAACGGCGGCGCCACCTTCAACGCCAGCGGCGCCACGCCTGGCCTCACCGCCAATGCCGGGGCCGGTGCCCCAGGGATCCACGCCGTCGGCACCGCGTCGCAACCCGCCATCGTCATCGACACCGCCGGCACCAACAACGACAACGGCATCCGCGTCAACGGCAACGCCGACGTCACCGGGACGCTGACCACCAACCAGCTCAATGCCGGCAACCTCAGCCTCAGCGGCGACATCACCGCCAACAACATCACCGCCAGCGGCACCGTGACCGGCAACGTGGGCGCCTTCAACTCCCTGACCAGCAACGCCACCTCCAACCTCGGCATCAGCCCGGCAGGGACGCTGACCGTCACCCCCGGCAACCTGACCTTCAGCCCCGGGTCCAACAACCTCGTTCTCGACGCCAGCGGCAACCTGACCGCGGCCAGCGTGGTCAGCGGCACGCAGCTGACCTCGACCGTCGCGCCCGGCACCGCGCCGCTGGTGGTCAGCAGCGGGACCCTGGTGGCCAACCTCCACGCCGCCCTGGCCGACAGCGCCGCGACGCTGGGCGGCAACGGCGCCGGCTTCTTCCTAGACACCTCTGTGGTTGGTCAGACCAAGGCGGGGGCCCTCACCCTGGGCGGCCTGCTGACCGCCAACGGTGGCATCGGCACCAACACCCTGACGGCCACCAATGTCACCACCAATGGCGTCACCCTTGGCGCTGACACCCTGACCGCGGGCATGTACACCGGGTCGCTGACCATAACCGGGTCGTCAACCGTCAACACCAACCTCCACGTGGTCGGCGCCACCCAGCTCGACGGCACCCTCGCGGTCACCGGCACCAGCACTCTGACCGGCGATGTCGGCATCGGCGCCGCGCCGGTGGCCGGGTTCAAGCTGGCGGTCAACGGCAACACCCAGATCACGGGTAATGCCAGCGTGGGCGGCAACCTGCTGCTGGGTGGCACCAGCGAGCTGTCGGGCGGCGCGCTTCGCGGCGTCGCCACCTGCGCCGCCCCCATCGGGTTGAGCGTCACGTGCACATTCAACACGCCCCTGACGATCGGGATCTCGGCCCAGTCGGCCGTCATCACCCAGCCCCGGGGCCTAGTCCCGCCGTCTTCCAGCTACACCGTCACAGGCCTCACCACCGCCGGGTTCACGGTGACCTTTGCCGCCCCGCCGCCCCTCGGACTCTCGTTCTATTACGTGGTAGTAGAGTAGGCGCCATGGCCGATTCTGCTGTTTCCGCGCGCACCTCGGCGACCTCCGAAGGTCGCCGTCTGCCGATCCTGGCAATCGTCCTGGCGGTCTCGATCGCGGCCAACCTGGCCCTGCTTGGGGTGCTTTTGCTTGGCCGCGGCGCCTCAACCAGCGCCACAACCGCTGAGACGTTCAACGACAAGTCCTGGTACGGAGTCTTCATCAACAACAACGAAGCTTTCGTCGGACATATCACCAAGGCGGATACGCAGAACATCACGATGAGGGGCATCTATTACCTGACGCTGGAAGCCCGGGACGCGAGCGGAAAGCCGATCGCCAACCCCACCGCCGACCAGTTCAAGCCCTTCATCAAGAAGCTTGGCCAGGAAGTCTACGGACCCAAGGATGTGATCCAGATCAATCGTCAGAACGTGCGCTACTACACCGAACTGCGTGACGATTCCGACGTGGTCAAGGCCATCGTCGTGTTCGAGAAAAACCCTAGCCCAGCGCCTGGCGGGTAGTCGCCGTGGGCGACGCGATCCGTCGCGTCATCACCGAGGTTCGCCACGCCAACGAGTGGCGGCTCTCGACCAAGATCATGATCATCTTCATGGCGGTGGCCATGGGCGCGATCTTCTTCTTCTCGCGCCAGAGTGAGGCCCGCGCCACCGAGACCCTGACCAGCGCCCAGAGCAAGCTCCTCACCAGCCTGGCCAGCTCGGTCGCGATCCAGGTCGAGAGCCAGGTGCTGCAGTACCGGCGCGACGCCGTCCAGGTGGCCACCGACCCCGAGGTCATCAACTACATGAGCAGCCCGTCCACGCAGTCGCAGAACGGGCCCGCGCTGCTGCGCCGGCTGGCCCCGGCGCTGACCGCCGACCCCGACTACCGGCTGCTGCTGATCCTCGACCCCAATGGCAAGGTCATCATCTCCAACGAGGTTGGCGTCCAGGGACAGGACTACGCCCAGAAGGAGTTCTTCACCAAGGGCCTGGCGGCGCCCGCCGCCGACCCTTACATCTCGGACATCACGCTCGCCGAGGACAAGCGCTCCCAGATCCTCTATGTCGCCCTGCCCATCCGCGATGCTGTCGGCAAGGTGCTGGGGGTGGCCGCCGTCCGGCTCTCCCCTGACCACGTGGCGGCGCCGCTGAAGAGCAAGGATCTGTCCGCCCAGCACCGCGACGGCTACCTCATCAGCCGCCAGGGCGTGGTCATCGCCAACAGCGCAAGCTCCGACTACAACTACCGCACGCTGGGCCACCTCGACCCCATCCAGCTGGCCCAGGTGAAGCAGCAGTACGGCATCGACAACGTGACCTCGATGGGCCAGGACAACCTGGCCGACAAGATCGCCGGGGCCACCGACTCCGGCTTCACCCAGGCTCACCTGGTCAGCGACAAGCAGACCGACGTCATCGGCTGGGCGCCGGTGCCGGAGCAGCGGTGGACGGTCATGGTCAGTGAGGACCAGGGCGTCTTCACCGCCGAGGTCAGCGACCTCTCGCGGACCCAGTTCTTCAACGCCGCCTTCCTGGCGCTGATCATCGGCGGCCTGGTGATCTTCGCGGGGCGCCTGTTCGAATCGACCGAGCGCGAGTCGCTGTCTGACCCGCTCACCGGGCTGGCCAACCGCCGCTTCCTGCAGGAGATCATGCTCCGAGAGCTGCGGCGGGCCCAGCGCAGCAACCAGCCCGTATCACTGATCATCGCCGACATCGACCACTTCAAGGGCGTCAACGACACCTACGGCCACAACGTCGGCGACGAGGTGCTGGAGCAGATCGCGGGCATCATGCTGTCGTCCGTCCGCGCCACCGACTTCGTCATCCGCTACGGGGGCGAGGAGTTCGTGATCCTCCAGCCGGAGACGCGCGCGACCGACGCCGCCACCGTCGCCGATAAGCTGCGCAAGACCATCGGCGACACGATCATGGAGTCGACCTCGCGCCCGGGGATCACGCTCAAGGTCAGCATCAGCGCCGGCGTCGCCGCCTTCCCGGTGGACGGACAGACCGGCGAACAGGTCATCCTCAAGGCCGACAAGGCGCTGTACTGGGCCAAGCAGCACGGGCGGAACCGAGTTGCCACGGTGCACGACGTGGAGCACGGGGACGAGGCCGACGACGGCCACTCCGACAAGATCGCCTCAATCGACAAGCGCTAGCTCGCGTCGATCGCTTTCGGTAGGTCCGCGAGCGACGTGAGCACCTCCACGTCGATGCCCCACCAGGTCGGCTCCTCTTTGCGGAACTCGTGCGTCAGCAGCGCCTGGATGCCAACGTTGCGCGGGCCGCGCACGTCCTCGCGGAGGCGGTCGCCGACGAAGACGGCCTCCTCCGGCTGGGCGCCCAGCAGCCGCAGGGCCTCCTCGTAGATGGCACGGTTGGGCTTGCGCACGCCGAGCTCCGAGGAGTAGACGGTGGCGTCGAAGTAGTCCCAGAGCCCGATGTGGCGCAGCTGGTCTCGCATCGACTTGGGTGGAAAGGCGGCGTTGGAGACGATGCAGAGCTTGAGGCCGCGTTCCCTGAGGGTGGCGAGCACACCGGGGGCGTGCCGGCTGGGGACGATGCCGTTGAACCATGCCGTCTGCTCCTGGTCGATGACCCACTGCAAGGTCTCCGGGTGAATCTCGATGTCGAGGCTGGCGAGGGCGTCGCGGTAGAGCTCGACGATATCGACCTCCTGCTCGGCCCCGGTCCGGTAGCTGTCGCCGATGGCATCGTCGACCGCGATCGACACGCGCTTGATCAGCTCCGCTGCTTCTGGCACCTCGCGCTCCAGCTCCTGCTCGAGGCGTTGGTTGATGGCGCGGTAGGCGTCGAGGATGTGCGTCTCCGGGCGCACCAGGTTGACCAGGGTGTGACCGTAGTCGAGCAGGACCGCGCGCTTGGTCGCCATCAGGATGAACGCCTCACCGCAATGACCTCAGCATCTCGAGGTTGCGCCGGCCCTCGGTGTGCTCGTCGCCGGGCGTCTCCAGGATGAACGGCAGCTCGCCCACGACCGGGTGGTGCAGCAGCAGCGCGAAGGTGTCCTCGCCGAGCATGCCTTCGCCGATGTGCCAGTGGCGGTCGGCCTTGCCGCCGGCGGGGACCTGGGTGTCGTTGGCGTGGATGACGAACACGTTTTCCAGACCCAGGACGTCATCGAGCTGGGCGATGGCATCGCCCGCCATCTCCGCCCCGGTCATCTCGTAGCCGGCGGAGTGGGCGTGGGCGGTGTCGAAGCAGACCCCCACCCGGTCGCGGTGAGCCTCCAGCCGTCGCAGCAGCTCGGCCAGCTCCTCGAAGTGGCCGCCGACGTTGCCCCCGGTGCCGGCCGAGTTCTCTAGCAGCAGGCGGGGCGACCCCTCGGCGGCCACCGCCGCCAGCGCCCGCTCGACGGCGTTGACGATGTGCTCGTAAGCTCCGTCCAACCCGCTGCCCTTGTGGCTGCCGACATGCACGATGACGTGGTCGAGGCCGTAGGCGGCGCCGCGCTGCAGCTCGTCGGCCAGCGCGGCGCAGGACTTGGAGTAGATCGGCTCCTCCGAGCCCGCCATGTTGATCAGGTAGTTGGCGTGGCTAACCACGGTGCGCGCGCCGACCCCGCGGAGCGCGTCGGTGAAGGCGTGGGCGGCGCGCCCGTCAACCATCTTGGAGCGCCAGGCGGCGGGGTCGCTGGTGAAGATCTGAACGGCCTCGGCGCCCAGGTCCTGGGCCGATTCAACCGCGGCGGGGAAGCCCCGATCGGTGCCGATGTGGAGGCCGACGGCCGCCGTCAAACAGCTCGGTGGCTGGGGGTCGCGACGCCGCTCTTGGTGGCCCGCAGCGCCACCAGCGCGGCGGCGGCGCCGGCGCCGATGCCGTTGTCGATGTTGACCACGGTGACGCCCGGCGAGCACGTCTGCAGCATTCCCAGCAGCGCCGCCAGGCCGTTGCCTCCGGCGCCATAGCCGGTCGATGTCGGCACCGCGACCACCGGCACCGCCACGAGTCCCCCGACCACGGTGGGCAGGGCGCCCTCCATGCCGGCGACCACGATGACCGCATCCACCTCGTCGGCGGTCATCATTGCGATCGGCTCTGACAGGCGATGCATGGCGGCGACGCCGACGTCGTAGGCGTGGTAGACGCGGACCCCCATGGTCTCGGCGATCATCCGTGCCTCCTCGGCGACCGGTACGTCAGATGTGCCTGCGGCCAGCAGTCCAATCGCCGGCCGGGGCCCCAGCTCTACCTCCGCTGCAGTGCGCAGGCGCCGGCCGCTGCCGAACTCCTCGATGGTGGCGCCGACGCTGTCGGCGGCCGCGGCCAGCGCTGAGTCATGCTCGTCGGTGACGCGCGACACCAGCGCCACCCCACTGGCCTCCAGCATGCTGAGGGCGAGGTCGGCCGTCGTCTGGGGGTCCTTGCCAGCGGCGTAGATGACCTCGGGCACCCCCTTGCGCCTGAGCCGGTCGGGGTCTAGACGGGCGACGTCGCCGACCTCGACCACCCGGTCGGCGGAGATCGCCCGCAGCGCCTCCTCGACGGTGAACTCGCCCGCCAGCAGGCGCTCCAAGATCTCTTTCATGTCCTGTGATCTTAGTAGCGCGATCAGACGGCCCGGCAAACCTCACGTTTGCGGCGCCAGGCCCGTTAATTACGCGTGACCAGGGTCAACCTCCCACCCTTCCAGGCGCTGCTCGACGACGCCGGCGACGACGTCTTCCGCTTCCTGGTCGGCACCGTCGGCATGCCCGAGGCGGAGGACTGCTTCCAGGAGACCTTCCTCGCCGCGCTGCGTGCCTATACAGAGGTCAAGGACGACAGCAACCTGCGAGCCTGGGTTTTCACCATAGCCCATCGCAAGGTGATCGACTCTCACCGCGCCCGCAGCCGGCGGCCGTTGCCTGCCGGCAGCCCGGTGGAGGTGGCGGTGGTCGGACCCACGGGGCCGCTGGCCGCGGGCCCCACCGGCGCACCGGTTGCCGCCGCCGACGCGGCCCTCGCCCGAACCACGGGCGAGAGCGCGATGTGCGACCTCTGGGAGTCGGTCCGCGAGCTGCCACCCAAGCAACGAATCGCGGTCGCCCATCGCTTCATCAACGACCTCGCCTACAGGGAGATCGCACGGCTGATGGGCACCAGCGAGGAGGCCGCCCGGCGCAATGTCCACGAGGCCCTGGTCCGACTACGAGAGGTGCACAAGACATGACCCAGAAGACCGACCCCCCCAACCGCGAAATCGAAGACCGGCTGCGTCGCGGCGGACGAGCCGATATTGACGACCGGCGCCGGCGCGCCGTCGACCGTCTGCGCCAGCAGGCCGAGACCGACCGCCTGGTCGACATCGCCTACGCCACCATCGACTCACCGATGGGCAGCATGCTGGTAGCGGCGACCACCAAGGGGCTGGTCAGCCTGAGCCTTCCCAACCAAGATCCCGACCTGACCCTGGCGGAGCTGGCGGCACGGGTGTCGCCGCGCATCCTTGAGGCGCCCGGCCGTCTTGACGTCGTGCGGCGGCAGCTGGACGAGTACTTCGAAGGCTCGCGTCACAGGTTCGAGCTGGACCTCGACTGGCAGCTGATTCGCGGCTTCCACACCGCCGTCCTGGAACAGACCGCGCGCATTCCCTACGGCAGTGTTTCGACGTACCGCGAGATGGCGATTCGCGCCGGCAGCCCGCTGGCGGTGCGCGCCGCCGGCAACGCTCTGGCCACCAACCCGATCCCCATCGTCATCCCCTGCCACCGGGTGCTGCGCACCGGCGGAGGCCTGGGAGGCTACGGCGGAGGTCTCGACATGAAGGCAAAGTTGCTGGCACTGGAGGGCGCCTCGCTGCGTCAGCGTGGGGGCGCCGCTACTGGATGATGAAGTCCGCCGCGGCTCGCAGCGGCGGGCTGTAGGCGCTGCCGTCAGCGTGCAGGCCCTCGACCTCGACGTGGTGGTTGCCGGGTGACATGTTGGTCACCGTGATTGAGGTGTCGCTCTCGCCGCGGTCGTTGCCGTCGACGTAGTAGTGCAGGCGGTACTGGTCGGCGCCCTCGACGTGCACCGACACGCCCACCGAGCGCACGCTGAGGACCTGTCCGGCCTTGGGGCTGTCGATCACCAGGTGGGCTGAGCCGCTCCGTGCTTCACCGTTTGGACCGCCACCGCAGGCAACCAGCGCCAGCGCCATCACAGCCGCAAGGCCCGATCGTGTCATCGCCCTATAATCGGCCCAAGCGCCATGAACATCATCGCCTTCATCAAGGAGCGGGCTCGCTACTACAACTGCCCAGCCTGCGCTCGCAACCTCGAGGGTTGCGAGGTCCGGATGCTTAAGCAGGCCGAATCGCACCTGACCGTCGAGGTCACCTGCGCGCGCTGCCACGTGCAGTTCATCGTGGTCCTGGCGGTGCAGTACAGCCCCGAGGACTTCGAGGAGATAACCGCCGACGAGCCAGTGCCGGTTTCGTCTGGCGAGGGGGGCAGCCCCATCACGCCCGACGAGGTCCTTGATGTTCACGACCTGCTACGGGATTTCAAGGGCAACCTCAAGGACTTGCTCCGCTCCAAAGATCCCGGCGCGAACTAACGTGAGCCGGGCGCTCCGGCGGCGCCGATGATCTACCTCGACCACGCTGCCACCACCGCCGTCGACCCCGAGGTCCTGGAGGAGATGATGCCGTACTTCGGCAACGTCTACGGCAACCCCAGCTCGGTGTACGGCGCCGGCCGCCAGGCGCGCGCCGCCATCGACGCCGCCCGTGACCTGGTGGCGGACGCGCTCGGCTGCCAGTCGCGCGAGCTGATCTTCACATCGGGCGGCTCTGAGTCCGACAACCTGGCCCTGCGCGGCGTGGCGATGCGCAACGCCGACCGCGGGCGCCACCTGGTGTGCAGCCAGGTCGAGCACCACGCCGTGCTGACCACCATGCAAGACCTGGAGCGTCAGGGCTTCGAGGTGACGTACCTCCCGGTCGACGACGAGGCCCTCGTCGAGCCCGACGATTTGCGCGCGGCACTGCGCCCCGACACGGTGCTGGTCTCAGTGATGCTGGGCAACAACGAGGTCGGCACCATGGAGCCGGTGCGCGCGCTGGCCGACATCACGCACGCCAACAGCGATGCCTATTTCCACACCGACGCGGTGCAGGCCTTTGGCAAGGTGCCGGTGCGCGTCGACGATCTGGGCGTCGACATGCTCAGCATCTCGGCCCACAAGATCTACGGACCCAAGGGCGTGGGCTGTCTCTACGTGCGGATGGGCACCCGGATCCAGCCGCTGATCACCGGTGGCGGCCACGAGCGCAACCGTCGCGCCGGCACCGAGAACGTCGCCGGCATCGTCGGCCTGGCCAAGGCGGTTGAGGTCGCGGTGCGCGACTTCACGACCGACACCGTGCGGCTGCGGTCGACCCGGGACCGCCTGGTCGAGGGCATGACCGCGGTCGACGGCGCCCGTGTCAGCGGCCATCCCACCGAGCGCCTACCGCACC
>JBARRR010000133.1:0-3606 GCA_049644325.1 Candidatus Dormiibacterota bacterium | reverse complement strand
CAACACGACGAACGTCGCATTCCCGGACCAGAACGCCAACTACTTCACGTTCGCACTCCCCAGTCTCGACTTCGACAGCATGATCCTCACGGGCCGCTATCCACACGCCCGATATATGTCATTCACGACATACACGGGTCAGACCCAGGCCATTGACAACATCCACGATGTGAACATCGTGCCCAAGAGCGGCATTGCTTCCGACAACCCGTTCATCGCAGGAAATGCTCGCAACACCGAGGGTACGCCGCGGGACTACCAGGTCACGGTGCTGAAGAAGCAGAAACCGGCCAGCCCGCTCCCCAACACGATCTACACCACCGATTTCGATGGCAGTCACAGCAACCTGGCGACGTTCATCGTCATCTATCGCACCTACCGCCCAGACAAGGCCTACCCCAACGACGGAGGCGGAGGCGAGGGTCTGCCCACGATTACCCTCTACCCGACAGCCGGGCCCAGTATCGAACTGGATTCATCAGCCTGCTCAACCGCGCCCGACCCCAACAACGGCATCAGCGACACCCTCGCCAACACTTCGTTGCCGTCCCTGCCGATTGGTCCGCTCAACTGTTATCCGGGGCTCAACCCGCCGGCCTGGCATCGCTTTACCAACATCGCCACCGCGGAAGTCCAGGGCACCAACAACACCTGTCTAATGGACAACAACCCGCAGAATAGCCTCACCGGTCCGCTCGACACCAACATCCCCAACGGCGGCTTCTTGGAGAACCCGGACAACAAGTACATCGCCGCCATCCTCAACGTCGACAACTTCCCGAGCCCCGGCCAGCCCAATGTGCTGCTGGTCAGGTCCCGGGTTCCGACCACCCCTGACACCTACCCCAACACGCCGGTCATGCCCGGCGGCCAGCTGCGCTACTGGTCGATGTGCTCTAACGAGGGCCTCAGCACGCGCTTCTACGCCTGTGTCATGGACGATGGCCTGGCCCGGCTCAACAGCGCCGGCGACTACTGCCTGGCGGTCTCGCGGACGGCCGACCGCCCCCGCAATGCCAACGTCAAGCACAACGTCAACTGGCTACCCTTCGGCGTTCTTCATGACAACGTCCTGATCGAGCGCAACATGCTGCCCGACGCCGGCTTCGGCCCCGCGATCCAGAACGTGGCCCCCGGGAACGAGAAGGCGCTGGGGATCTACTTCCCGACGTCGACTTACATGACTGTGGCTGACTTCGAGGCCAAGGGCTGCCCCGGGTTCACCAACTCGACTGCCTTTGGCACCCAGCCCGGCGACCTGCCGGCCACGGTCCTGCCCAACACCTCCGGGCCGGGCCCGATTGCAGCGCTGGTGGCGCTGGCCGGTCTCGGGCTGGTCCTTATCCTCGCCGGCGGTGTGGCGCGAATTCGGGCTCGGGTTGTGAGGATGAGCCAAGCCTGAGATATAATCCAAGCCGCACCCGGGCAGCTGGCCCGGGTCTTTTTTCTCTCAGGAAGACTTCATGCCTGCCACGATCATCACCTTGCAGTGCAACGAGTGCAAGGAACGCAACTACACCACCGAAAAGAACAAGAAGAACGACCCCGACCGGATGGAGCTCAAGAAGTTCTGCCCGCGTTGCCGCAAGCACACACCCCATCGCGAGACGAAGTAAGAAGTGAACATGGTCCTACCGCGAGGCGGTTGTCGGAGGGGCGTAGCTCAGTTGGTAGAGCAACGGTCTCCAAAACCGTGGGTCGGGAGTTCGAGTCTCTCCGCCCCTGCCAACCGCAGAACAACAAATGGCTAGCGAAGAAGAAACTAACTACCAGGAAGCCACCATGGGCACTGGCCTTCGGGCCACGATCATGGAGCTTCGTCGTGTGGTCTGGCCGACTCGCCAGGAGCTGCTGCGCATGACCGGCGTGGTCATCGGCACGGTCCTGGTGATCTCGCTCTTCATCGCCGGCATCGACGCCCTTCTCACCAGGGGCACCACATTCCTCTACGGGAGCAGCTGATGAGCGAAGCCCAGTCCGATACCAAGCAGAGCGCCGAAGAAGCGCAGTGGTACGTGGTCCACGCCTACTCGGGGCATGAGGATAAGGTCCGTAACAACCTCCTCAAGCGCGTTGAGTCGATGGACATGCACGACAAGATCTTCGATGTACTCGTCCCCACCGAGGAGGTCATCGAGATCAAGGACGGCCAGCGCCGCCACGTCCAGAAGCGCATCTTCCCGGGCTACATCCTGGTCAACATGCAGATGAGCGACGAGTCCTGGTACGTCGTCCGCAACACCCCCGGCGTGACCTCCTTCGTTGGCAGCGGCAACAAGCCGATCCCTCTTCAGCCCCACGAGATCAAGGCCATCGTCAAGCAGACCAAGGCCGAGGCCCCCAAGGTCAAGGTCGAGTACCAGGTCGGCGAGAACGTGCGCGTCATCGACGGCCCCTTCAGCGACTTCCATGGCAAGGTCGACGAGATCATGCCCGACAAGGGCAAGCTCAAGGTGCTGGTCAACATGTTCGGGCGCGAGACGCCGGTGGAGCTCGACCTCCTGCAGGTCGAGCGCCTGCACTAGGAGCCAGCCGTGGGCAAGAAGAAGGTCAGAGCCATCGTCAAGATCCAGCTGCAGGCTGGCGCGGCCTCGCCGGCGCCGCCCGTGGGCACCGCATTGGGCCCTCACGGGATCAGCATCATGGACTTCGTCAAGCAGTACAACGAGAAGACCGCGCCGATGGCCGGCCAGGTGATACCGGTGGAGATCACCATCCTCGAGGACCGCAGCTTCAGCTTCATCACCAAGACCCCGCCGGCCGGGGACATGCTGAAGAAGGCGGCGGGTGTCGAAAAGGGCTCCGGCGTGCCCAACCGCGAGAAGGTGGGCTCGGTCTCGAGGGCTCAGGTCAAGGAGATCGCCGAGGTTAAGATGACCGACCTCAACGCCAACGACGTCGAGGCGGCGATGAAGATGGTTGAGGGAACCGCCCGCTCGATGGGTATAGAGGTCAACTGATGGCCAAGCACAGCAAGCGCTACACCGAAGCCGCTGCCAAGATCGACCCCGAGACCCAGTACCCGCCCAAGGAGGCGGTTGCGCTGGCCAAAGAGACCTCCGCAGGGACCAAGTTCGACTCCACCATCGAGGCCCACGTCCGCCTCGGCGTCGACCCCCGACACGCCGACCAGATGGTCCGCGGCAGCGTGGTCCTGCCTCATGGCACCGGCAAGAAGCAGAAAATCGTGGTCTTCGCCCAGGGGGACAAGGTTCGCGAGGCCAAGGACGCCGGCGCCGACGAGGTTGGCGGCGAGGACCTCGCCAAGCGCATCCAGGAAGGCTGGACCGACTTCGACGTCGCCCTGGCGACGCCGGACATGATGGCCACCGTGGGCAAGCTGGGCAAGATCCTGGGGCCCCGCGGCCTGATGCCCAACCCCAAGTCCAACACCGTGACCTTCGACCTGGGCCGGGCGATCAAGGACGTCCAGTCCGGCCGCGTGGAGTACCGCGTCGACAAGACCGGCGTGGTCCACAGCGTCATCGGCAAGGCCTCCTTCAGCGAGGACCAGCTGCTGGACAACCTCTCCACGCTGATGGAGTCGATCGTCAAAGCCAAGCCCTCGGCGGCCAAGGGCGTCTACGTCAAGAGCGTCAACCTGGC
>JBARRR010000132.1:0-7213 GCA_049644325.1 Candidatus Dormiibacterota bacterium | reverse complement strand
GGGCCGCGCCACTGGCGCCACCACCGGCGTCCGCGGCCAGCACCGGGGCCGCCGCCAGGGCGGCGGCGGCAGCTGCCACCGTCGCCGCCACCAGGGGCTTGATCGACGCCCGCGACTCCCAGTCGGCGCCGTATCCCGCAACGGCCGCGGCGTTGAGCTGGTTGAAGAACTCGCTGGCGCTCTGCTGGCGCTGCGCCGGGTCCTTGGCCAGCGTCTGGCCGACCATGAAGGCGACGTCGTCGGGGATGCTCGGGTTGAGGTCGCGGGGATCGGGGATGGGTGCCTCCATCTGCATCCGCATGGTCGCCAGGGGGCTGTCGGCGACGAATGGCGGCCGTCCCGTGAGCAGCTCGAAGACCATCGCTCCCGCCGAGTAGACGTCGCTGCGGGCGTCCAGGGGAGCACCCCGCACCGCTTCAGGGCTCATGTATGCGGGAGTGCCGGGCGAGATGCCCCCGGCTGCCCCTGGCCCGATGCCGGTGAACACGGCCTGGCCGAAGTCCGCCAGCTTGGAGACACCGGCGGTGTCGACCAGGATGTTCTCGGGCTTGACGTCCCGGTGGACGAGACCCAGCGCATGGGCATAGCCGAGGCCGCTGAGGGCCCCCTTGAGGACGCCCATCGACTGCTCGGCGCTGAGCGTACCGGCGTGGTTGACGACCTTGCGGAGGGAGGAGCCCTCGATCAGCTCCTCGACCAGGAAGGCGCGGCCTTCCGCCTCGTAGAACTCGTAGACCTTGACGCAGTTGGGGCTCTCCAGCTGCGCCATGATCTGCGCCTCGGCGCGGAAGCGATCGAGGAAGCCGGGCTGCTGGGCCAGCGACGGGGAGAGCTCTTTGATGGCTACATAACGCCCGAGGTCATGGTGGTAGGCCATGTGCACAGTGCCGCTGGCGCCCGTGCCGATGACCCCGGTGAACTGGTATTTGCCTGGACTCGCCGTCACCGGAGGTCGCCGCTCTTCAGGACATGCATCATCCGCTGCATTGTGCGGTATCCGACCGGCGCCGCGGGGCTGGTCGGCTAGCTCGCCGAGGCGACGTACCTGTCGTAGTTGATGCGGAACAGGGCGATGACCTCGTCGGCCTCGGCCGCCGACCCGATCCAGCGGCTGACCCAGCCGGTGTCGGGCAGGACGTGGTGGAGCTCGGCCTGGCCCTTGCCGATCAGCTCGTCATGGATGCGGCGCGGGAACGGCAGGTCGGCGAGCCGGTCGCCGTGGACGTGGCCCAGCTCCTTGCGACCGTAGCGGTACTCGGTGCCGCCGAAACGGTGGGGGATTGCCTCCACGCCGGGCCAGCTGGCGACTTCACGCCGTATCAGCTCACCGGCTCCAATCGCGGTTGTCATCTGGATATCGAGAATGCCACCAATTCGACGCAAATGCCCGGCGATTTGGGCCGACGCTAGACTGAACTCGTATGGCACAGGCTGAAAAGGCGCCGGCCGCCCCAGGTCCTGGCGCCGGGGCAGGCGGCGACGGCCGCCGCCGCGGGCTTGACCTCGACCGCCTGGAGAAGCTACGGGCCGAGTGGGAGGCGGGTCCACTGCAGAAGTCGCTGGCCCGGGGGGAGCGCAAGAAGGTCTTCGAGACGCCCTCCCACCTGCCCGTGAAGACCGTCTACACGCCCGCCGACATCGCCGACCTCGACTATGAGCGCGACCTCGGGATGCCGGGCCAGTTCCCGTTCACCCGCGGTATCCAACCCAACATGTACCGTGGCCGCGCCTGGTCGATTCGCCAGTACGCCGGCTTCGGCACCGCCGAGGAATCGAACAAGCGCTTCAAGTTCCTGCTGGAGCACGGGCAGCCCGGGCTCTCCGTAGCCTTCGACCTCCCGACCCAGATGGGGCTCGACTCGGACGACGCCCGTTCCGAGGGCGAGGTCGGCCAGGTCGGCGTTGCCATCGACTCGCTGGCTGACATGGAGACCCTCTTCGACGGCATCCCGATGAGCGAAATAAGCACGTCGATGACCATCAACGCCCCGGCGCCGGTGCTGGCGGCCATGTACATAGCCGTCGCCAAGAAGCAGGGCGCAGCCGACGACCAGGTCAACGCCACCACCCAGAACGACGTCCTCAAGGAGTACGTCGCCCGGGGCACGTTCATCTACCCCCCCGAGCCCTCGCTGCGACTGGCCGCCGACCTGATAGCGTTCTGCGCTCGCAACCATCCCAAGTTCAACGCCATCTCGCTATCCGGCTACCACATGCGCGAGGCGGGCTCGACCGCGGTCCAGGAGATCGCCTTCAGCTTCGCCAACGCAATGGCCTACATCAACGCCACCCTCGAGCGCGGCGTCGGCATTGACGAATTCGCAGGGCGGCTGAGCTGGATCTTCAACACCCACATCGACTTCTTCGAGGAGATCGCCAAGTACCGGGCGCTGCGGCGGATGTGGGCCAAGCTGATCCGCGATCGCTACGGCACCGAGAACCCTGGCAGCCTGACGCTGCGCACCCACACCCAGACCGGCGGGTCGCTGCTGACCGCACAGCAGCCTGAGAACAACATCGCCCGGGCCGCCTTCCAGGGGCTCTCGGCGGTGCTCGGCGGCGTGCAGTCGATGGCGCTGAGCTGCTATGACGAGGCCCTGGCCATCCCCACCGAGAAGGCGCAGGAGATCGCGGTCCGGACCCAGCAGATCATCGCCGAGGAGATCGGCGTGACCGACACCGTCGACCCCATGGCGGGGAGTTATTACATCGAGCACCTCACCAACGAGCTGGAGCGGCAGGCGTGGGCCGAGCTGGAGAAGGTCGAGAAGGAGGTCGGCGGCGCCGTCCGGGCCATCGAGGACGGCTACTACCAGCGCGCCATCGCCGAGGAGTCATATAAGTTCGAACGGGAGGTCGAGTCGGGGGAGCGGGTCGTCGTGGGGGTCAACAAGTACCGCCACGAGAACGAGGAGACGCCGACGTTCTTCCGCGCCGACAACGCCGCGCTGGAGACGGCCCAGGTGGCCAAGCTGGCCTCAATGAAGGCGAAGCGCGACAGCGCCGCCGCCCGTGCCGCGCTGGACTCATTGCACCAGGCGGCCGAGGACCCCAAGACCGATTTGATGCCCCCGATCCTGGCGGCGGTGGAGACCTACGCCACCCTAGGCGAGATCTGCGGCGTGATGCGCGAGGTCTTCGGCGAGTACCGCGCGCCCGCCATCGTCTGACTTAACTAAATCTCAGAACCCGCTGCTACCGTCGCCGCATCGTGAACCGCAAGGTCCTGATCGGCGCCGTTGTCGTGGTCCTGCTTCTCGCCGGGGTCGGGGTGGGGGCCTACGCCATTAACGTCTTCACCCCGCGGACGACGTCGTCATCCTCCGACTCCAGCGCCCCTCTGAGCACGCCCTCCAGCAGCCCCTCGGTGGGGGGGACCCTGGCGGGCAAATGGGCGGTGACCAGCGGGTCGTCGGCCGGCTACCGTGCCAACGAGAAGTTCCTCGAGCAGTCAAGCCCCAGCCAGGCGGTGGCCGACTCGACCGGCGTCAGCGGAGGCGTGACCATCGTCGACAACGGTGGGGCATTGACGGCGCAGCAGCTCTCGGTGGTGGTGGACATGAGCAAGCTGAAGAGCAGCGACCAGTTCGCCATCCACGGCTCCAACCAGCGCGACCGCTTCGTCAACCCCAACTACCTCGAGACCGGCCAGTTCCCGACGGCGACCTACGCGGTCGACTCGATTTCAATCCCCGCGACCGCCGCCGCGGGCGGCCAGCAGCAGCTCTCGACCAGCGGCAAGCTGACCATCCATGGCGTGACCAAGGACGTCAGCATCCCCATGACCGGCCAGGTCAACGGCGACAAGCTCGAGGTCCAGGGCAGCGTTGCCATCAACATGACCGACTACGGGGTGCGGCCCCCGTCGGTGCCCTTCACCAGCGTCCAGCCCGGGGTGACGATCGCCTTCCACGTGTTCTTCGCCCGGGCCTGACCGCCGGGGAGGCTCAATCCGCCAGGTCGAGCCGGAAGTGGTGCGAGGTGATCTTCATACCCTGGTTCAGGTAGAAGCGGTGGGCGTCGTGGCGCAGGACGCCTGACTCCAGCGAGACGAAGCGACACCCCTGCCGCCGGGCCTCCGCCTTCATCCACTCCATCAACGCGCCGGCGTGGCCGCGGCGGCGAAAGTGGGGCAGGGTGGCGAGGTCGTCGACGAAGAGCTGGCGACCGTGGACCAGGTCGTTGATGACCCGGAACCCGGCGGCGGCCACCGCCTGGGGCTCGCCGGGCTCGATGGCCGCCACCAGCCGGTAGCCCTCGGGCCGCATGTCGCGGTTGACGCGTTTGGCGAAGGTCGCAGCGTCGCCGACCTCGCGGCCCAGCTCCAACATGGCGGCGTGGGCCAGACCGGTCTGCTCCGGCCCCAGCTCACGCACCTCCACGCCTCGCGCCGGTTGCCGCTCCTGCATTCGATCAAGCTACCGTATGAATTCTCGTCATGACCAATCGCAAGCTGGAGACCCGTCTCGCCATCCTTGGCTATCCGCTGCCCCGCGACGTCGCCACCTTCGGCCTCTACCTGCCGTCGGTGCGGGTCGGGGACCTGGTGTACACCTCGGGCGCCCTGCCGATGAAGAATGGCGAGCTGGTGGTGCGGGGCCACGTCGGTGACGATGTCAGCCTCGAGGAGGCGGAGGAGGGAGCGCGGCTCTGCGTCGCCAACGCCCTGGCGGCGGTCCGGGCGGAGGCGGGATACCTGGCCGACGTGGTGCGAATCGTCAAGCTGACCGGCTACGTCAACAGCGCCGCCGGCTTCACCGACCAGCCGGCGGTGATGAACGCTGCGTCCCAGTTCCTGATCGACGTCTTCGAGGACGCCGGCCGCTGCGCGCGCAGCGCAGTGGGGGTGGCCGAGCTGCCGCTGGGAGCGGCGGTCGAGGTCGAGCTGGTGGCCCAGCTCAGGAGCTAGGCCTTCTTCGCCTTCCCCGCCGCCTTCGTGGCTGGCTTGGCTCTTGGTTTTTTCCTCCCGCTGCCCGGGGGCCAGTCGCCCGCCCGCTTGGCGGCGCGCTTGATTTCGCGGTATTGGAGCAGGTCCGCCTTGGTGCGGACGTCGGCCAGGCTGTACCAGTCGGGGGCCAGCTTCTCCCAGCCTGGGATGTCCTCTCCGAGCTGCTTGACCAGCACGGCGATGATCACCCGCGCCTTGCCCACGCTGAGGCCGGGCAGCTTGGCGATCCGCTTCGACACGTCCCCGGCGTCGGCGGCCTCTCGCCAAATCCGCGAGGCGTCGCCGTCGTAGTCCGCGCGGATCACCTGGGCCAGCTTCTGCGTCCGCTTGGCCATCGCCGCCGGGTACCGGTGTAGCGGGGGCTTGGCAAGGAAGTCCTGGACCAGCTTCTCGGGCTCGATCGTCGCCAGCGTCCCGGCGTCGAGCTTCCCGCCGAGCCGCTGCTTCAACGTGTAGGGAGCGCCAAAGGCCCACTCCATCGGGACCTGCTGGTCGAGCAGAAAGCCGACCAGGAGCGCCAGCGGGTCCGCGGCCAGCAGCTTGGCGGCCTCGGGGTCGTCGGTCCAGGCAAGCGATTTGACCCGCTTCATCGTCATCTCCACCATCGCCTACAACACTCCATTTTCAATCAGTCATGCGCCTTGTACGGCCGCAGGAATATGTGGCCGCACCAGCGGCACACGCCATAGTCGGTACGGGAGCGATGACCGCATTCTGGACATGGCGGGTTCTCCGGGATGGTGTAGACCCAGAGCACACCCAAGACCGCGACTCCCAGGCAGAAGGCGGTGGCCACGCCCAGCATCCCGTTGTAGGCACGGGACACCGCCTGGAAGCGGCAGAAGAACTCGAAGCCGGTCTCCGCAAGGCACTCGGTGGCGCGGACCCCAAGAAGCTGGATCGCGAAGAAGACAAGCGCCCCGGCGACCCAGACGATGATGGCCCAGGTCGCCTTGCGCCATCGCAGGGGGTGAAAAACAAGAAGGGGCCCCCGAAGGGGCCCCTTTTCGCTTGCTGAGATCAGAGGCCTGCCTGGTTGGCAGCGAAGTCGCCGATGATCGGCAGCTTCCAGATCTGACCCTGGTAGGCCCGAACCATGAGCATGATCCAGACGATACCGAGGCCCAGGATCACCACGAAGTACAGAAGCCCCGCGATGAATCCAAGGTGGACGATCGAGAGGATGATGGAGAAGACGATGTAGATGATGTACACGGCAACAACCGCGACATTGAACGCGATCGATTGCCAAGCATGGAACTTGACCTCGCGGTTCTCCTTCTCGATCAGGATGAAGACCAGGCCACCGACCCAGCCGAAGAGATAGGCCAGCAAGCTGGCTACATTTGGCGCGAGGCCCGTGCCTCCGCTACTGGCAGCTGGGGGTGGTGCCTGGGGTGGGGGTGCTGCTGGGGGTTGTTGAGCCATATCTCCTCCGATTTCTCAGTGACCAGTCAACTGCATGCGTCATTTCCGACCGCAATATACAAGAGGCTACGCGCAATATACATGGCGACGGGTAGCTTGCAAACCACCCCCCGCGACGGTGCCGCCGCGCATTCGATGGTAACAGCGTTGATTTTCGGCGTATTCGGGTAGAGCGCGGGACAGTACCCGCGACCTAGGTTGTGGGGGCCTCCTCGCCGATAAGGCCGGCTGCCCTCGACTCCTCGGGAGTCAGGTCCGACGGCTGCAGATCGGGGTAGTGCTCCTGCTTGGGGACCATCACCCTGCGCCGGAAGAGGCACACTCGTTCGCCCCTCTGGTTGTAGCCGTGGGTCTCGACGTAGACGATGCCGCGGTCGGGCTTGCTCGACGACTCCTTCTTATCCAGCACCGTCGTCTGCGCGTAGATGGTGTCGCCGTGGAAGGTGGGGTTCTCGTGTTTCAGCGATTCGATCTCGAGGTTGGCGATGGCCTTCCCGGAGACGTCGGCAACGCTCATCCCCAGGACCAACGAGTACACGTAGTTGCCCACCGCGATGTTCTTACCGAACTGCGTCTTCTCCTGCCCGTAGAAAGCATCGGAGTGGAGCGGGTGCTGGTTCATGGTCAGCGCGCAGAAGAGCATGTCGTCGGCCTCGGTCACGGTCTTGCCGGGCCAGTGCTTGTAGGTGGCGCCGACGACGAATTCTTCGTAATAGCGACCGAACTGCATTACTTGATCGCGTACTCCTCGAGCAGCCGGCGCGCGATAACCACGCGCTGGATCTCGTTGGTCCCCTCGCCGATCATCAGCAGCGGCGCGTCGCGGTAGAGCTGCTC
>JBARRR010000131.1:0-2331 GCA_049644325.1 Candidatus Dormiibacterota bacterium | reverse complement strand
TGTAGCCGCCCAGCACCATGGCGATCTCCAGGATCTGCTCCTGGAACAGGATCACCCCCAATGAGTCCTTGAGGATGGGCTCCAGCTTGGGGTGGGGGTAGGTCACCGGCTCCCTTCCCTGGCGGCGGCGGATGTAGGGGTTGACGGCGTTGCCCTGGATGGGGCCGGGGCGGATGATGGCCACCTCCACCACCAGGTCTGAGAACTTGTCGGGACGGGTTCGCGGCAGGGTCGACATCTGCGCCCGAGACTCGATCTGGAAGACGCCGACGGTGTCGGCCTCCGACGCGATGCGGTAGACCTCGGGGTCTTTGAGGTCGAGGGCGTCGAGGTCGGGGTGGGTGCCGGTGGCGGTCTCGGTCAGCTGCAGGCACTCCTCGACCACCGACAGCGTGCGCAGGCCGAGCATGTCCATCTTGATCAGGCCGAGGTCCTCGACGTCGTCCTTGTTGAACTGGACCACCACCCGTCCCGGCATGGTGGCGCGCTCCACCGGGAGCATGTCGACCAGGGGCTCGCCGGTGACCAGCATGCCGCCGACGTGGATCGAGAGGTGGCGGGGGAAGCCCTGGATGCGTTTGCAGATCTCGAAGAACTGCTGCCACTGGGCCGACCCGGCGAGGTCGCCGGCGGGGGCGTTGGCGAAGGCGCCGTCGACGATCTCCGGCGACGCTCCCGGGTAGCCGGCCTCAGGCCCGGGCTTGGTCCGGGTGGAGTGCGGCGCCTCCTGCGGGGCTGGGGGCGCGATCCGGTGCTCGGTCAGGCGCCGGGGCGCGGCCTGGCGCCGAAGCGCAGCCTGTCGCCGGACGGCATCCCCCGGCAGGGGTGCGACCGGTGCCGGCTCTTCACCTGGAATTGGCGGCTTTTCGTGGAGCGGCTTGCCGGGGACGCCCATGCGTTGATTGTAATCGAACGCATGTTCGTTGCGGACTCGCGGCTAAAGCTGTCCCCTCTTCTCGATCTCGTCCCGAAGGGCACCCAGGACCTCCAGCTCAATCAGGTCCTTGGGCCGCCCGGCCGCTCGCTTCATGAGCATGATGTCTTCGATGGCGGCCACCTTGACTACCAGGCCATCGCCCAGGTCCTTGGCGATGGCGGCACGGGACAGGGCCGCAAAGCCGCCGGAGCCCTTCGGAGTACCGAGACAGTCCAGCGGGCCCGCATCGGTTTCGAACGTGAAGTGGTCACCCAGCTCCAGCGTCTTCGCGTCCAGAAGGAAGGGTAGATCCTCGTCGACTCCTCGAAGCCGTGCCTGCAGCTCCCCCAGGGCCCCAGCCAGCGCCTCCAGGTTCTGCTCCTCCCGCGAATAGCAGACGTCGACATCGACGGTTACGCTGGGTGAGCCCCAGAGGGCGGCGGCAAAGCCGCCGATGACAACGAAGTCAACCTTGTGCGCGTTCAGCACCCCGAGAGAACGCAGGGGGTCGAAGGCCCCGCTAGCCACGCTCAGCAGGAAGAACCGCTGCCAGGTTCCGGCCGCTGGTCGCCGCCACCTGGGCACGCTCGGCGTCGCTGAGCCCCAGCAGCGAGCGCATCAGGGTGGTGTCCACGCCGGCCCCGCGCTTGGGTTCCACCTCGAGGCCCACGCCGCATACGTCCAGCAGCCGGCTCAGGGTGTCGACCCGCGGGGTCACTCGGCCCAGCTCGATGCGGGCCACAGCGGCCTGGGGCATCCCCGCCCCGCTGGCAAGCTGTCGCTGGGTCAGCCCGGCACGGTGCCGGGCGTACTTGAGAGCGCGTACAGCATCCATGACGTCATAAATGATATCAGACCGTTACCACACGGTCACCGGCCGGGGATGTCGGTGGGTGCGCAGACGGCCGTCCTTGGTCACCAACCGCGCGCCCTGCTCCACAGCGGTGGCATAGATCAGACGGTCCGCCGGGTCCCCCGGAAAGGACGCGGGCAGAGCGACGGCGGCAGCGGCGATCGCGGGCGTGATGCCAATCGTCCTGACCTGCGCCGCCAGCCGCTGCAGCCACGATGACAGTGGGATCGTGAGGATGATCCGACCGTGATTTGCCAGCCACGCCAGCTCAAACCACGAGATGTCGGCGACAGCAAGCTCATCCGCCTCTCGCACGGCTCGCCGCGCCGCCGAGCTCAGCCGGTTGGGTTCGGCCGACCACCAATGGACAACATGCGTATCCAGGATGACTGTCGTCAAGGCAGGTCCCAGTCCGCCCCCGTCGTGAAGAGCTCGTCATCGCCGGCCGCGGACGCGGCGATCCCAGCCAGGGCGCCTTCCAGTGCGTGCGGCCCGCTGGCCGCGACAAGGCGTGCCACCACGCGGCCATGTTTTGTGATCTCCACGTCTTCGCCGTCGGCGA
>JBARRR010000130.1:0-28231 GCA_049644325.1 Candidatus Dormiibacterota bacterium | reverse complement strand
GAGATGAACGGGTTCTCGCGCATCTCCTCGCCGATCGTGGTCGTGGGTCCGTGCCCCGGGTAGACGATGGTCTCCGGCGGCAGCTGGTAGAGCTTGCCCTGGATTGATGCCATCAGGGCCTCGAAGTCGCCGCCGGGCAGGTCGCTGCGGCCGACACTGCGGCGGAAGAGGGTGTCGCCGCCGAACAGGTTCTGGCCCAGCAGGAAGGTCACCGACCCGCGGGTGTGGCCAGGGGTGTGGATGACGTCGAAGGCCAGGTCCTCCCAGCCCACCGCCCTCCCCTCCTCCAGCTCGTGGTCGATGATTGGCGTGCCCAGCACCTCGGGGTCGAGGCCGAACTGCCGCACCACCTTGGGGTTGCGCTCCAACTGCTCGCGGTCGAGAGGGTGCATGTATGTGGGCGCGCCGGTCTGCTCCTTGATCGCCGGTACGCCGAAGACGTGGTCGACATGGCCGTGCGTGAGCAGGATGAAGTCGACCTTGATGTCGTTCTGGTCGATGTAGTCCGAGACCTCGGCCACCTGCAGCCCGGGGTCGATGACGAGCGCAGACCTGGTGTCCCGCCGCCGCAGCACCATCGCGTTCTGGTCGAAGAAACGGTCGGCGAAGGACACGATCTCGATCTTGTCCCCGATGGCCTCGGCCACTGTCACGTCTCCTTGCTGTCGGTCGCCCGCTGCCGCTGGGCCTCGAACATCACGATCGAGGCGGCCACCGCAGCGTTGAGAGAGCTCACCTGCCCGAGCATAGGCAGCCGCACAAGCTGGTCGCAGCGCTCGCGCACCAGCCGGTGCAGTCCCTGGCCCTCGGAACCCACAACCAGGGCCAGCCGGCCGTCGTACCGAGCCCTGGTGTATTCGACCTCGCCGTCCCCGGCCAGTCCGACCACCCAGTAACCGGCGTCGCGGATGCGCTCCACCGCCTGGGCGATGCTGCCCACCTGGGCGATGCGGAGGTGCTCGACCGCCCCGGCCGAGGCCTTGGCCACCGCCGGCGTGACCTCGGGGGCGCGGTTGCGCGAGATCACGACCCCGAGGACCCCGGCCGCCTCGGCGCTGCGCAGGACGCTGCCGACGTTCTGGGGGTCCTGGACCTCGTCGAGCACCAGCAGCGCGGGTGCGCTCTCTGCGGCGGCTGCAGCGAGCAGGTCCGCCAGCTCCCAGTAGTGGCGGCGGCCGAGGTAGGCGACCACGCCCTGGTGCTCCTCGCTGTGGGCGATGTCGTCGAGCCGCCGGCGGTCAGCCTCCTCGACCGGTATGTTGCGCGCCTCGGCCAGCTCCAGCAGCTCCTTCAGCCGCGGCTCGGTAGCCGCCCGGGGCAGCACCACCAACCGCTTCACCTGGCCGCCGGCGCGGAGTGCCTCGCGGACCGGGTTGCGCCCGTAGACCAGGGCAGGCGGGCGGCGGCCGGAGGGCACGCCTAAGTGTCAGAAGGGGCGTCGGGCGGGCCGATGAGCACGACCGCCAGCGCCGCGATCGCCTCCCCAGCGCCGATCGGCCCCAGGTGCTCGTTGCTCTTGGCCTTGACCCCGACGCGGTCGTTGGCCACCCCCAGCGCCCGAGCCAGGTTGGCCGTCATCTGGTCGCGATAGGCGCCCAGCCGGGGCACCTCGAGGATGGCGGTGACGTCGGCGTTGTGGACCACCAGGCCACGGTCCGCGAGCTTGCCCGCCAGTGCCTCCAGCAGCCCCAGGCTGTTGGCATCCCGATACTGGGGATCCTCGTCCGGGAAATACTTGCCGATGTCGCCCAGGCTGGCCGCCCCCAGCATGGCGTCGGCCAGCGCGTGGCAGATGGCGTCCCCGTCGGAATGTCCCTCGAGCCCGAGGTCGGACGGGATCGTTACGCCCGCCAGCACCAGCGGGCGGTCGGGCACCAGCCGATGGATGTCGTACCCCTGGCCGACCCGAAGGCTCACCGCGGCGTCGCCGCCAGGTGCGCCTCGAGGATGGGAAGGTCGTCGGGGGTGGTGATCTTGATGTTGCGGTGCTCTCCGGGCACGACCTTGACGGACATCCCCAGGCGCTCCACCAGCTCGGCGTCGTCGTCGACCACTGCACCCTGGGCACGGCCCTCCTGGTGGGCCCGGGCCAGGATGTCGTAGCCGAAGGCCTGGGGGGTCTGGACCGAGACCAGGGACGAGCGCTCGATGGAGCGAACCACGAAGCCCCGGTCGTCGACCTCCTTGCATGCGTTCTTGAGGGCGAGCGCGGCGGTGGCTGCCCCGTGCTCGCTGGCGGCGGCGATGACCCGCTCCAGCAGCGCCGGGCTCACCAGCGGCCGGGCGCCGTCGTGGACCACGACCATGTCCACGGCGTGGCCGGCGAGCGCGTCGACCGCCCGCCCCACCGAGTCCTGGCGGCGCGCCCCACCGATGACCAGCTCCAGGGGCAGCCGGGTGGCCATGCCCTCCACGATCTCGGCGATGCGCTGGAGGTTGTGCTCCGAGGCGACCACCACCAGCATGTCGATCAGCGGGCAGGCGTCCAGGGCCTCCACCGACCACGCCACCACCGGCCGCTCGTGCAGTCGCAGCAGAAGCTTGTCGGCATCGGCTCCCATCCTCACCCCAGACCCGGCGCAGGCCAGGATCGCCGCGCTGGTCAGCCCTGGCCCTCCCCAACGGCCATCGCCGGGCCTACCGCCGTCTTGGCGAAGATCATCCGGCCCGCCGCGGTCTGAATAAGGCTCGTCACGATAACAGTTGTAGTCTGCCCGAGCAGCCGCTTTCCACCCTCGACCACCACCATGGTGCCGTCGGCGAGGTAACCCACCCCCTGGTTCTGCTCCTTGCCCTCCTTGATCAGGGTCACCACCATCTCCTCGCCGGGTACCACTACGGGCTTGAGGGCATTGGCCAGGTCGTTGATGTTCTGGATCGAGACGCCCTCCAGCTGGGCCACCTTGTTGAGGTTGTAGTCGGTGGTGAGGATGGCGCCGTTGATCTCCTTGGCCAGGCGGATCAGCTTGTGGTCCACAGCGTGTACCTCGGGGAAGTCGTGGTCGGTGACCTCGAGCTCGACGCCGGGCATGGTGCGCAGCTCGTCGACGATCTCCAGGCCGCGACGCCCGCGCTGGCGGCGGATCGAGTCGGAGGAGTCGGCCACCGCCTGCAGCTCGGCAAGCATGAAGTGGGGCGCCACCACCCGTCCGCGGATGAAGCCGGCCCGGGCGATGTCCACCAGGCGCCCGTCGATGACCGCACTGGTGTCGACGATGGTGGGCGTCACCCGCGCCACTGGCCAGCCGCGAACCATGGCGAAGATCTCGTCGCGCCGCTCCAGCCCCAGCTTGACCCCGAGGTAGCCGAAGAGCAGAGCCAGCGCGGACCCGACGATGACATTGAGCCCGAAGGGGAGGTTGCGGAGGAAGTACCCGACCAGGGCGGCCAGGACCAGGCCGACGATGAGGCCGGCAAGGGCCGAGAGCAGGTCCGGGATGGGAGTGAACCTGAGCTTGTCCTCGACCCAGACATAGGGCTTGAGGGTGATGTACTCGAGACCGAAGTAGCCGAAAATCGCGCCCGCGAGCATGCAGAGCAGCGGAACTTCAACGGCGGCGCCCGCCACCAGCTTGGTTTCGGAAAGTATGAATAGGGAGTATTCGAGTCCGGCTACAACGCCTAAGAGCAGTCCGATGATGCGGACCACCCGCCTGGCGGTCACGGAGAATTTACCTCCTATGAAGCCGCGGTCGCGATGCATCCTCGGCTCTATGTATGTATGGATGAATGGATGAGACGGGATCGTATGGGGACTGGTTGGGATGCTCAATGAATGAGGACACGGCCGCTGTCGCGGCAATGAATGATCCCCAGTATGGCACTGAGAGCGGCGCGAGCAACCGTTCGTTACACGCTCGGTTTAACCGCGTGACGACCCCGCTACGGTATTGCGTGGTCCTCGTGGTCATATTACGGATCGCGCTTGGCGCGGTTGGATGGGCGCTAACCTCGGTTGGGCCGCCCCCCAAGCTGCAAGGGGAATGGGCCGTGGCGCTCTACCAGTCCGGGTCGATCCTTGCCGCGCTGGTTCAACCATGGAACCGCTGGGACGCCTTCTGGTTCGAGCACCTGGCCGCTGCCGGCTACCGCGTCACCGGGCCGGAGGCGGCATTCTTCCCGGCCTGGCCCGCCGTGCTGGCGACCGGCGGCCGGCTGCTGGGTGGGCAATACGCGATCGCCGGCCTCGCCCTCAACGCCGTTCTCACGGTGGCCGGCCTCTACCTGCTGTACCGGCTGGTGGCGGACGACTTCGACAGGCCGACTGCGCAGCGGACGGCCCTATTCACCGCGGTGGCGCCGGTGGCGTTCTTCTTCCTCGCGCCCTACTCAGAGGCGCTCTTCCTGTGCCTGACCGTTGGCGCCTTCCTCGGGGCTCGGCGCCAACGCTGGGCGATCGCGGCAGCTTGCGGCTTGCTGGCGGCCCTGACCCGTCCTTCCGGCGTCCTCCTGTTCATCCCATTGCTCGTTGAGGTCGCCATCGAGGCCACCCACCGCAGGCGCGCCGGGCAGCGGCGGTTTCGATGGGGCCACCTCGCCGTTTTCGCTCCCATAATCGGCCTGGCCGCCTGGGACGTCTACGTCAGGACCGCGCTGGCGATCCCGGATGGCGTCGCCGGCGCGGCGCGCTATTGGGGGCAGCGCCCCGCCTTGCCCTGGAATTCCCTCGTCGACGGCGTGGGGTCCGCCCTCTCCGGATCCACGGAGGAGTGGCTCAACCTCGCCGCGGTGCTGCTTGTCGTCGGCGCCATCGTGCTGGGATGGCGACGGCTGCCCCGCTCATACACGCTCTATGCGGCCGCGATGCTGGTCCCGATGACGTTCCGCGAGGCCACAACCACGCCGCTGGCAAGCGACGCCCGCTATGCGCTGGTGGTGTTTCCGCTCTTCGTGGTCATCGCGATCACCGCCCAGCGGCGCTGGGCGCAGGTCGCCGTCGCCGCGGTCTCGATACCGCTGCTGCTGGCGCTGTTCGTCCTGTCGGCGGCCTACGACTTCCTGGGATAGAGCGCGCTCGATCCCTGTTGCTGGTCAGGCCTCGGCGTCGGCCTTCCCGGCGGTGCCGGCGGGCTCGGCCTTGGGCGCCTTCTCCTTGGGCTCCTTGGTCGCCTTCTCCTTCTTGGCCGCGACCGGGATGATCACGACCTCGCCCTTGTCGTCAAGCTCGACCAGGACCGTGTCACCGGCCTTGTACTTGAAGCGCAGGAGCTCCTCGGAGAGCGGGTCCTCGATCAGTCGCTGGATCACGCGCCGCAGCGGGCGCGCGCCGTAGATCTTGTCGAAACCCTCCTCAGCGATCTTGTCCTTGGCCGCGTCGCTGATCTCCAGCTTCATGTCCTGGGAGCCCAGGTGGGTGCCGATGCGGGCGACCAGCAGGTCGACGATCTTGCGCATCTCCGGCGGCGTCAGCCGCTTGAAGACCACCACCGCGTCGATGCGGTTGAGGAACTCGGGACGGAAGACCCGCTTGAGCTCGTCGAGGATGCGAGTGCGCATCTTCTTGTGCTCCTGGTCGGTCTGGTTGTCGTCGGGCACCGAGGGCTGGAAGCCCAGCGACAGGCTCTCGCCCATGCCGGCCACGCCCAGGTTGCTGGTCATGATCACGATGGTGTTGGCGAAGTTGACGGCCTTGCCCTTGGCGTCCGACAGCCGCCCGTCCTCGAGGATCTGCAGCAGCATGTTGAAGACCTCGGGGTGCGCCTTCTCGATCTCGTCGAGCAGGACCACGCTGTACGGCCGGCGGCGGACCGCCTCGGTCAGCTGACCGCCCTCGTCGTAGCCGACGTAGCCCGGGGGCGAGCCGACCAGGCGGGCGGTGGTGTGCCGCTCCATGAACTCCGACATATCCAGCCGGATGATGGCGTCCTCGTCGTCGAAGAGGAACTTGGCCAGCTGGCGGGCCAGCTCGGTCTTGCCCACGCCGGTGGGGCCAAGGAAGACGAACGACCCGATCGGGCGCTTGGGATCCTTGAGCCCGGCGCGGGCGCGCCGCACCGCCTGGGAGATGATCTTGACCGCCTCTTCCTGGCCGATCAGCCGCTCGTGGATCTCGTCCTCCATCTTGAGCAGCTTGGAGGTCTCCTCCTCGACCAGGCGGGAGACCGGCACGCCGGTCCATGACGACACGATCTCGGCGATGTTCTCCTCGCCCACCTCGGGCACGGTCTGGCCCAGCTCGTCGCGCCACGCCGCCTCGGCAGTGACGTACTTCTCCTTGAGCTTCTTCTCCTTGTCCCGGAAGCTGGCCGCGGTCTCGTAGTCCTGCGAGGCGATCGCCTCCTCCTTCTGGATCTGGAGCTCGCGGATCTCCTTCTGCATCTCGCGCAGGTTGTCGGGCAGGGTGGTCAGCTTCATGCGCACACGCGCCGCCGCCTCATCGATGAGGTCGATCGACTTGTCCGGCTGGGCCCGGTCGGCGACATACCGCGCCGATAGCTCAGCGGCGGCCTTCAGCGCCTCATCGGTGATGTTGACGCGGTGGTGCTTCTCATAGAGGTTGCGCACGCCGTGGAGGATTGCGATGGTCTCCGAGTCGTTGGGCTCGTCGACGAAGACCGACTGGAAGCGACGCTCCAGGGCGGCGTCCTTCTCGATGTACTTGCGGTACTCGTTGAGCGTGGTGGCGCCGATGCACTGGATCTCACCCCGCGCCAGGGCGGGCTTGAGGATGTTGGCGGCGTCGATGGCGCCCTCGGCCGCGCCCGCACCCACCAGGGTGTGAAGCTCGTCGATGAAGAGCACCACCTCGCGGCTGGAGCGGATCTCGTCGAGGATCTTCTTGAGCCGCTCCTCGAACTCGCCGCGGTACTTGGTGCCGGCGACCAGCGCCCCCATGTCCAGCGTCAGGACGCGCTTGCCCATCAGCGACTCGGGGATGTTGCTGTTGATGATCTGCTGGGCCAGGCCCTCAGCGATGGCGGTCTTGCCCACGCCGGGCTCGCCGATCAGCGCCGGGTTGTTCTTGGTCCGGCGGGAAAGGATCTGGATCACGCGCTCGATCTCGCTCTCACGGCCGATGACGGGGTCCAGCTGGTTCTTCTGGGCCAGCTCGGTCAGGTCGCGGCAGAACTGGTCGAGCAGCGGGGTCTTGGACGGCTTCTTCTGCGCCTGAGCCGTCTCCTCCTCGAGGCCTGACTCGTGCAGCAGACGGTCGATCTCGCCGCGGACCTTCTCCAGGTTGGCGCCAAGGTCCTCGAGAACGTGGGCGGCGATGCCCTCGCCCTCGATCAGCAGACCCAGCAGCAGGTGCTCGGTGCCGACGTAGTTGTTGCCCATCCGGCGGGCTTCCTCGAAGGAGATCTCGATGACCTTCTTGACCCGGCTGGTGGGGATGATCTGCTGGATGATGATGCGCTCGTTGCGACCCAGGACCGACTCGATGGTGGCCCGGACCTTGTTGATCTCCACGCCCAGGTTGCCCAGGACCTTGGAGGCGAGGCCCTCCCCCTCGCGGAGCAGGCCAAGGAGAAGGTGCTCGGTGCCGATGTAGCTGTGGTGGCTGCGCTCGGCCTCCTCTTGCGCAAGCGTGAGAACTTTCTTTGCTCGTTCTGTGAAGCGTTCAAAGGGATACAAGTGGGTCTTCTCCTTATGAGTCCGGGGGCGTATGGAATCGAAGGGCCTGGCGTTCGCCCGAATCTATTATGACCAACCAACCAAACTCGAAACAGATTCCGACTTGGTGCTCTCAAGGGCTGAGGATGGGTCTGGACCGCCCCCGAAACCGGTGTCAAAAGAGCCGGTTTTGCGCCAATCCTGTGCGACGATGGGGAGCCATGGCGACGGCTCGAGGAAGCATCGGCCCTGGCGAGGCCGGTGACGACCTCAGCCCTGGCGACCTCCTGGGTGCCCCTCAGGAGGACGGGTTCCATCTGCTCTTCGCCAGCAACCCCCAGCCGATGTGGGTCTACGACCTGGACAGTCTGGAGTTCCTCGAGGTCAACACCGCCGCTGTCCAAAAGTATGGCTACAGTCGTGAGGAATTCCTTGGCATGCGGATCAACGACATCCGCCCCGCCGAGGAGCTGTCCTTGCTGGAGGCCAACCTGGCCATGCCCCGGGCTGAGCTGGAGGCGTCGCGGGAGTGGCGCCATCGCCTCAAGGACGGTCGCGTCATCTACGTTGACATCGCCTCCCACCAGCTGGTCTTCGCCGGGCGGAGAGCGGTGCTGGTGCTGTCCCAGGACATCACCGAGCGCAAGCGGCTCGACGAGGCCCTCCGCCACCAGGCCTTCCACGACGGGCTGACCGGGCTCGCCAACCGCGCCCTCTTCCGCGATCGCATCGAGCACGCGCTGGCCCAGCGCCCGCGTAGTCGGGGCGAGTGCGCCGTCCTGATCGTCGACCTCGACGGCTTCAAGCTGATCAACGACGCCGTCGGCCACGCCGCCGGCGACAGCCTCCTGACCCAGGTGGCGGAGCGACTGGTGGGCTGCATGCGCCCAGATGACACCGCCGCGCGGCTGGGCAGCGACGAGTTCGGCGTGCTGCTAGAGCACGTCGCCGGGATACGTGACGCGGTGCGGGTGACGGAGCGAATCTTGACCACGCTGCAGCGCCCGGTCCGCATCGGCGACGAGGACTGGATGGTGAGCGCCAGCGTCGGCATCGCCACCAGCGACCACATCCGCAACGTCAACGCCGATGAGCTGGTGCGCAACGCCGACGTGGCCATGCACTCCGCCAAGGCCAACGGCCGCGGCCGCTTCGGCGTGTACGAGCCGGCGATGCAGTCAGCCGTAACCGCGCGCCTCACGCTGGAGAACGACCTGCGCCAGGGGGTGGCCGACAACCAGCTGCGGCTGCACTATCAGCCCGAGGTCGACCTCACCACCGGCGAGGTGGTGGGTGTCGAAGCCCTGGTGCGCTGGCAGCATCCGCGCCGAGGCCTGATCCCCCCGGGCGAGTTCATCCTGGTGGCGGAGGACGCCGGCCTGATCACCGGCGTCGACGACTGGGTCCTGAATCAAGCCGCCCGCCAGCTGAGTACTTGGGCCGCGGCGGGAATGCCGCCGATCAACATGGCGGTCAACATCTCGGGCCAGGAGCTCGGCAGTACCGACGTCGTGGACCGGGTGCGGGACGCCATCGGCAGGTCCGGCATCGACCCCAGCAGGCTTGAGGTCGAGGTCACCGAGGGCGCCACCGTGGAGACATCAAACGCGTTGGAGATCCTCCGCAAGCTGCGCCAGATGGGCGTGCGGGTGGCCATCGACGACTTCGGGGTGGGCTACTCGATGCTCAGCCGGCTCAACGACTTCCCTCTCGACAAGCTCAAGATCGACGGCTCCTTCCTGGCCAAGGTCGCCGGCCAGGACCAGGACGCGCCCATCGTCTCCGGCATCATCGCCATGGGCCACAGCCTCAGCCTCGAGGTCATCGCGGAGGGCGTGGAGACCCAGGACCAGCTCGATTTCCTGCGACGGGCCGGCTGCGACCAGGCCCAGGGGTTCCTTCTCAGCCGCCCGGTCGAGGCCGAGGCGGTCGACGCACTGGTAAGGGACGGCATCCCGACCTGAGCTGACGGGCCCCCGCTAGCGCCGGGCGCTACTCCTCGTCGTCGTCGCCGTAGTCGGCGTAGTCGGTACGCGCGGGCTCCTCATAGGCCACCCCCTGGGGGCGTTCCTGGAGCTGCTTGAGGGATAGTGAGATGCGCCGCCGCACGCGGTCGGCGTTGAGTACCTGGACCTCGAGCTTGTCGCCCGGGCTGACCACGTCCTCGGTCTTCTCGACGTGCTCCCAGGTCAGCTCGCTGATGTGGAGCAGGCCCTCGATGCCGTCGTCGAGCTGGAGAAAGGCGCCGTACTTCTTGGTCTTGGTAACTTCGCCCTTGACGATCGACCCCGGCGGGAAGCGCTGCTCGATCGTCTCCCAGGGGTCCTCGCTCATCTGCCGCAGCGAGAGCGAGATCCGGGACAGCTCGTGGTCCAGCTTGATGACCTTGACCTCGACCTCGTCGCCGACCGAGAGCACCTCGTTGACCGAGTTGACCCGGTCCCAGCTGAGCTCGGAGATGTGGATCAGCCCGTCGGCGCCACCGAGGTTGACGAACGCGCCGTAGGTGGTGAGGCCGCTGACCCTGCCCTTGACCACGTCCCCGACCTGGAGCTTCTCGAAGAGCTCCTCGCGCTGCCGGGCGCGGTCCTCGTCCATGGCGGCCTTCTGGCTGACGATGAGACGGTTGCGCTTGCGGTTGACCTCCAGGATCTTGACCTGGATCTTCTGCGTCAGCAGCTCCTCGGGGGCGTTGGCGAACTGCCGGCTGACCTGGCTGGTGGGCAGGAAGCCGCGCAGGCCGAGGACGTTGACGATCAGGCCGCCCTTGTTCTGCTCGCGGACCTCAGCCTCGACCACCTCGCCGGCCTGCTCGCGCTCGGCGGCCTGGGTCCAGATGCCCTCGGCCTTGGCCCGACGCAGGGAGAGGACGACATTGCCATCCTCGTTCTCCGGCGAGAGCACGTAGACCTTGATCTCATCGCCCTCGTTGAGCAGGATGGCGTTGGGATCGCCGCGCATGCCCAGCTCACGGTTGGAGATAACGCCCTCGCTCTTGGAGCCGATGTCCACCAGGACCTCGTCGGGGTCGACGCGCACGACGACGCCGTCGACGATGTCTCCGTGGGAGAGCTGGCGAATGTTCTGGTCATCCAGGTCGAGGTAGTCCTGCATGGTGAGGACCCCTTCGAGCTGAGACTCAGAGGTGGATTGGGTCAAAGCTGAACGAGGATAGCAAAGACCCTGGAGTCAGACTCGTTCAGACGACGAGGGTCATCGACATGTCGAGGGCCGGTGACGAATGCGTCAGCCACCCCAGGGAGATGAAGTCGGGGTGGGCGGCGGCGTAGGCACGGAGGTTTGCGGGACGGACGCCGCCCGAGATCTCGACCTCGGCGCGGCCGTCGACCAGCTTGACCGCCTCAGTGGCCTGCGTCGGCGTGAAGTTGTCGAGCAGGATACGGTCGGCGCTGGACTCCAATGCCTGCTCCAGCTCGGCGATGTTGCGGACCTCGACCTCGACCGCGTCGCCAGGCCGGGCGGCCCGCGCGGCGCTGACGGCGGCGGCAACGCCACCGGCGAGGGCGACATGGTTCTCCTTGATCAGGTAGCGGTCAAAGAGCCCCTGGCGATGGTTGACCCCGCCACCGAGGCTGACAGCGTACTTCTCCAGGGCGCGCAGCCCGGGCGTGGTCTTGCGCGTATCGAGGATGCGGACGCCGGTACCGGTGACCATGCGCACCGCCTCGGCGGTGGCGGTGGCGACGCCGGAGAGGTGCTGCAGGAAGTTGAGCGCCACCCGCTCCGCCGCCAGCAGCGAGCGCGCCCGGCCGCCGATGACGGCGACGTGGTCGCCCGGGGAGACGCGGCTGCCGTCAGCGCAGTCGGCCTGGTAGTCGACGCCAGGGTCGACCGCCATGAAGACCGCCTCGGCGACCTTCACCCCGGCCACCACGCCGGGCGCCTTGGCCTTGATCCGGGCGATGCAGGTGCGGTCGGCCGGTACCGTCGCGGCCGAGGTGATGTCCCCCTCGCCGATGTCCTCGGCCAGCGCTGCCCGGATCAGCTCCGCCACCGCCGCGTCCCGGATCGGCGGCGCCTCAGTCAACGACAAACCTCGGGGCCCGGTCCTTCTGCTGCACAATGTGGCCCAGCCAGCGGCTCGATGTTTCGGGGTGATCGGCGCGGAAGTGGCCGCCACGGGATTCCTCGCGAATCAGCGCCGCCTCGACGATCAGCCGCGCCGCCCGGTGCTGGGCCGAGGCGGACCCATCGCCGAGTGCGCCGAGGGCGCCACGCAGGCCGTCGCCCTGCCGCACCAGGCCGGCCGACCTCCACATCAGGTCTGGCAGCTGACGGCCAGTGACGGTGCGGGCCCTCTCCGCGTGGGGAGCCTCCAGCTCGGTGGCGCTCGCGCCAATCGCGTAGGGCCAGCCGCCACCCGGGCCCCCGCCGACGGTCGCGGGGACACCGGCGCCGACGTAAGCCACCGCCGCCCTCGCGGCGCGTCGGGCGAAGACCACCGACTCCAGGAGGCTGTTGCTGGCCAGCCGATTGGCGCCGTGGACGCCGGAGCAGGCCGCCTCGCCGCAGGCGAACAGCCCTGGCACCGAGGTCAGGCCGTCGAGGTCGGTGCGTGGCCCGCCGATCATGTAGTGCGCCGCCGGCGCCACCGGGATCAGGTCGACGGTGATGTCGATGCCATAGCGCAGGCAGGTTGCGTAGATCTGGGGGAAGCGGCTGCGGACGTGGTCGGGTTCGAGGTCACTGAGGTCGAGGAAGACGGCGTCGGAGTGGTCTCGGGCCATCTCCGCCCAGATCTCGCGGGCGACTATGTCGCGCGGGGCCAGCTCCGCCTGCCGGTGGCGCTCCACCATGAAACGCTCACCCCGGCTGTTGCGCAGCACCCCGCCCTCGCCTCGCACCGCCTCGCTGATGAGGAAGCTGGGGGCGCCGTCCTTGCGCAGGGCGGTGGGGTGGAACTGGAAGAACTCCATGTCGGCGAGCTCGGCGCCGGCGTCCCAGGCCAGGGCGGCGGCGCTGCCGTCGGCGGTGGGCGGGTTGGTGGTGTGGCTGAAGAGCCGCCCTCCCCCACCAGCGGCCAGGATCACAGCGGTCGCCGGGTACTCCACCAGCTCGCCGTCGACCTCGGCCACCACGCCTCGGCAGACACCATCCCGGACGATGACCTCCCGCACGTGGTGGTCCTCTCTGGTGTCGACACTGGCATCGAGAAGCGCCTGGTGCAGGCCACGCTGAATCTCAGCACCGGTGGTGTCGCCACCGGCGTGGATGATGCGAGGCTGGCTGTGGGCGGCCTCGCGACCGAGGGCCAGCTCGCCGTGCTCCCGGTCGAAACGCACCCCCAGCGCCACCAGCTCCTTGATCCGTGCCGGGCCCTCTTCGGCCAGGACCTCGACCGCGCGCCGGTCGGAGAGGCCACGGCCGACCTCGATGGTGTCGGCGACGTGGGCCGCGGGCGAGTCGGAGTCCCCGATCGCGGCGGCGATGCCACCCTGGGCGTACAGGGTGTTGCTCTCGCTCATCCGCGCTCGGGTCAGGAGCAGGACCTCGCCACCCCGCGAGGCGTGCAGGGCCGCGAACGACCCCGCGATCCCGCTGCCGATCACCAGGAAACGATGGGCGCCGCCGCCTGGGCGGCGTGAAGCCATCAGACCCTCGCGGGGATCACCTGGCGGTTGTTGGCGTCAACCTTCACCACCGTGGGCTGGAACGCGGCAACGTCCTCCTCCGGAACATTGGCGTAGCTGATGATGATGACGATATCGCCTCGGTTGCCCTTGTGCGCGGCCGCCCCGTTGAGGCAGACCTCACCGTCGTTGCCCTCGATCGCGTAGGTCACCAGCCGCTCGCCGTTGGTGACGTTGACGACGTGCACCTGCTCGTAGGGCAGGATGTCGGCTTCGCGCATCAGCCGGCGGTCGATGGTGATGCTGCCCTCGTAGTCGAGGTTGGCGTCGGTGACCGTGGCGCGGTGGATCTTGGACTTGTACATCAGGCGTTCCACTAACTCATGACTCCTTGAGGCGCTGTTGATTGGGTGGTGGGTTGGGTTGGGGCGAATTGGATGACGTCGCTGGCGCCGAGCGCGACATTGTCGATGAGACGAACCGAGCCGACGCGGGCGGCGATCACGGCCAGGGCCCCGGGCCCGGCGACCAGGGGCGTCTCGAAGGTGTCGGGGTCAACCACCGCCGCGTACTCGACGTCGACGCCCCGGGCCCCGTCGAGGATGCCCCGAAGCCGGCCGGTCAGAACCTCCGCCGATGAGTCGCCGCCGGCGAAGTCCCGCTGGGCGGCGGCCAGGGCGCGAACCAGTGCCAGCGCCGCCTGCCGATCCTGGGGCGTGAGCCGGGAGTTCCGCGAGCTCATGGCCAGGCCGTCGTCGCCTCGCACGGTCGGGCAGCCCACGATCTCGACGGGGAAGCCGAGGTCTCGCACCATGGCGCGGATGACCGCCAGCTGCTGGGCGTCCTTGCGGCCGAAGTAGGCCCTGTCCGCCAGGGCGGCGTTGAAGAGGTGGGAGACCACGGTCGTCACGCCATCGAAATGACCAGGGCGATGGGCGCCCTCGTAATTTCTGGCGAGGTCGCCGGCACGAACGCCGGTGGCGCCGGTCCCGGAGGGGTACATCTCGTCAGCGTCCGGGTGGAAAACGACGTCGACGCCGGCGTCCGCCAGCATCGCGGCGTCGGCCTCGAAATCGCGGGGGTAGGCCGCGAGGTCAGCGCCGTCGTTGAACTGGGTGGGATTGACGAAGACGCTGACGATCACCCGGTCGTTCTCCCGCTGGGCCGCCTCCACCAGGCTGAGGTGCCCGGCATGGAGCGCGCCCATGGTGGGCACGAAGCCGATGCGGGCGCCCTCGGCACACCACAAACGTGACTGCGACTGCAGCCGCGCGACGGTGTCGATGATCCTCATGAGGTCAGGCCTTGCCCCCGCCATAGATGGCGCCCTCGCCCACCTGCTCGGGGGCCGCGTCCGGCTTGGGCGCGCCGACGCCGTAGGAGTGCTCGGGGCCCGGGAAGGACCCACCCTCGACCTCGGCGATGAACCGCTGAACGGCGCCGGTCATGACGCCGCGCATGTCGGCGAAGCGCTTGACGAACTTGGGCACCTTCTCGCCGCTGAGCCCCAGCATGTCCTGGATCACAAGCACCTGGGCGTCGCAGTCAGGGCCGGCGCCGATGCCGATGGTGGGGATGTCGAGCTGTCGGGTGACCAGCTTGCCCAAGGGCGCGGGGATGCCCTCGAGCACCAGGGCGAAGGCGCCCGCCGCCTGCAGGGCCAGGGCGTCGCGCTGGATCTGCTCGGCGGCTTCGTCCGACTTGCCCTGGACCTTGAAGCCGCCCATCTGGTTGACGAACTGGGGGGTCAGGCCGAGGTGCGCCATCACCGGGATGCCCATGGCCATCAGGCGCTCCGTAATCTCGATGATGCGCCCGCCACCCTCCAGCTTGATGGCGTTGGCGCCGGCCTCCTTGAGGAAGCGCCCGGCGTTGCCGATGGCGTCCTCGACGCTGGCGTGGTAGCTCATGAACGGCATGTCACCCACCAGGAGGGCGTTCTGCACCCCCCGCCGCACGGCCCGGGTGTGGTGCAGCATCTCCTCCATCGTCACCGGCAGGGTGGTGTCGTAACCGAGCATGGTGTTGGCCAGCGAGTCGCCGACGAGGATCACCGGGATACCGGCCTCGTCGATGATCCGGGCGGTGGTGAAGTCGTAGGCGGTCAGCATCGCGAAGCGCTTGCCGTCGCGCTTGTATGCCTGCAGGTCCTTGATGGTCACGCTCACGGTTTGTCCTCCAGCAGGCTTTCCATGGCCTCTGCCTTGTCGGGGTCGGGACGGCCATCGAGCCGGGCCTGGCGAAGGGCCAGGCGACTGACGGCTCGATAGGCGTCGAGCATTGCGGGATCGCCCCGCAGCAGGTCCAGGTGGGCGCGAACGGTGTCGACGTCACCGCGGGTGACGGGCCCCGTCAGGGCGGCCGGCAGTCCGCGGTCGAGCGAGGCTTCGAGACCACCGCGGGCGAGGCCGGCCAGGCCCTGGAGGGCCTCCTCGCGGTCCAGCCCGGCGCGCTCCATCAGGTCGACCGCCTCGGCCAGCAGGGTCATGCCCAGGTTGGCGGTGATGACGGCCGCGGCGTGGTAAGCAGCGCGGGAGGCGCTGGGCAGGGCCAGCTCCTCGCCCCCGAGGTCGTTGATCAGCCGGCGCAGGACGGGGCGGGCCTCCTCGGCGGCCTCCACCGCGAAGCGGGTCCCGGGAGGGATCCGCCAACCCGACATCACCTGCAGGGGATGAAGCGCCGCCGTGGTGTAGCCGCGGGCGGCCAGCGGCGCCAGCGCCTCAGGGCCAAGGCTGCCCGCCAGGTGGGCGACCACCCGGCCGCGGCCGTAGGGCGCGCCAGCCGCCAGCTCGGCGGCGACCTGGGCGATGCGGCCGTCAGGAACCGCCAGCAGGGTGACGTCGGCACGGCGCAGCACCGTCGCCGGCTCAAGCGGCGCCGAGCCCAGGCGATCGGCAAGAGCGGTCGCCGATGCGCCTCGCGCGGCGACCAGCACCGTGTGGCGACGTCGGGCCAGGCTCCTGGCCAGCGCCCCCGCGGCGCGCCCACTGCCGACGAACCCCACCGTAAGCGGCGAGGTAGTGGCAGAAGTCCGAGCTACCTCAGGTTGCTCGGCCATCTGTCCCCGTCTCGGTCTTGCGATCCAAGCGGTTTATGCTCCTTTCTCCCCGAGTCGTTTTCTGTGAAGGCTGCACGCCCAACGGTCGCGCGCATCAGTGCAACTCAGACGAGCCAGATTATATGTCCGAACTCCCCTCACACATGCCGCTTCGCGGGCTCCTATTCGATTTCGACGGCCTGATCGTCGATACCGAGAGCCCCTCGTACGAATCGTGGAACGAGATCTACCGCGAGCATGGGCAGGAGCTGGACCTGGCGCAGTGGGCCGATGTCATCAGCAACCACGCCAGCCCCTTCGACGCCCTGGAGAACCTGCGCCTGCTGGTAGGCGACGCTGACTTCGACTCGCAGGCCACTGCCGCACGCCGGAACTCACGCAAGAATGAGATCACCGACCTCACCGAGCTGCTGCCCGGCATCCGCAGGTACATCGATGAGGCCTCGCTCATCGGGCTCAAGCTGGGCATCGCCTCGGGGTCGTCGCGGAAATGGGTGACGCGGCACCTGGCGCGGCTGGGCATCGACGGTCGCTGGGAGTGCATCCGTTGCCGGGACGACGTGCAGCGGAGCAAGCCCGACCCGGAAACCTACCTGTCGCTCCTCGATTGCCTGGGCGTAGATGCCGCCGAGGCCATCGCCCTCGAGGACTCGCCCAATGGCATCGCCTCGGCGAAGGCCGCCGGGCTCTTCGTGGTCGCCGTACCCAACCCGCTGACGCGCCTTCTCGACCTGAGCGCGGCCGACCTGGTGGTGGAGTCACTTCCCGATCTGCCGCTCGCGGAGTTGATCCGGATCGCGCGCCGCTAAACCAGCCAGGCCGCCGTCGAACGAAATGCGGTGCCGGAGTGGTCACAGCGCTTTGGCCCCGAAGGCGCCCCGGCGATACTGGCGACCATGACCGATGCCACCTCGCCGAGAAAGCAACGCCGCGTGGTTCGTGTCCGCCTGTACCTGGCGCGCCTGGTCGACTCTCTAGTCGGCTTCTTCCTACGCCAGCCGGTCTAGGCGCCCTTAAAAAGCTAAAGGCCGCTCAGACGAGCGGCCTCTCGCGTTCCGGCTCTAGACGCCCGGGCTTGGCTCCGGGCGGAACCCAGGCCGACCAGAATCCTTGGCCTTCTTCTCGGCCTCGGCGGCGACCTTGCGCTCCTTCTGCTGCAGGGACTTGATCTCGCCCAGACCACCACCGGTGGGCATCTCGCCGCGGAGGATCTTGTCGAGGTCGTCACCGTCCATGGTCTCGACTTCCTTGAGGTACTCGGCCAGCTTGATCATGTCGTTCTTGCGACGCGTCAGGATCTCCTTGGCCCGCTTGTAGCCGTTGTCCACGATCGAGTGGATCTCATCGTCGATGATCCCGGCCATGCCCTCAGAGTAGTTGCGCTGCTCGCCGAGGTCGCGGCCCAGGAAGACCATCTCCTCACGCTGGCCGAAGGTCCGGGGGCCGAGCTTGGTGCTCATGCCCAGCTCGGTGACCATCTTGCGGGCGATGTCGGTGACGCGACGGATGTCGTCGCCGGCGCCCGACGTGATCTCCCCGAACATGATCTCCTCGGCCACGCGGCCGCCGAGGGCCATCGCGATGCGGTCCTCGAGCTCACCCTTGGACGCCAGGTAGCGGTCCTCCTCGGGCAGGTAGCTGGTCCAGCCCAGCGCCTGGCCGCGGGAGATCACCGAAACCTTGTGCACCGGGTCGGCGTTGGGCAGCGACTTCGCCACCAGGGCGTGGCCGACCTCGTGGTAGGCGACGATGTTCTTCTCCTTCTCGGAGATGACGCGCGACTTGCGCTCCGGCCCCGCCATAACGCGGATGATCGACTCCTCGAGCTCGGGCATGCCGATCAGCTTCTTGTTGTTGCGGGCCGCCAGGATGGCGGCCTCGTTGATCAGGTTGCTGAGGTCTGCCCCGCTGAAGCCGGGGGTCTGCTTGGCCAGCACCTCGAGCTCGACCTCCTTCTCCAGGGGCTTGTTCTTGGCGTGGACCTGGAGGATGGCGAGGCGGCCCTTGATGTCGGGGCGGTCGAGGGTGACGTGGCGGTCGAAGCGGCCGGGCCGGAGCAGGGCCGGGTCGAGGACGTCGGGCCGGTTGGTGGCGGCGATGACGATGACGTGCGTGTTGGTCTCGAAGCCGTCCATCTCCACCAGCAGCTGGTTGAGGGTCTGCTCGCGCTCGTCGTGACCACCGCCGAGGCCGGCGCCGCGCTGGCGGCCGACGGCGTCGATCTCGTCGACGAAGACGATGCAGGGGGCGTTCTTCTTGGCCTGGTCGAAGAGGTCGCGCACGCGGCTGGCGCCGACGCCGACGAACATCTCCACGAACTCGGAGCCGGAGATCGAGAAGAACGGCACGCCCGCCTCACCGGCGACCGCCTTGGAGAGCAGGGTCTTGCCGGTGCCGGGAGGGCCGACCAGCAGCACTCCCTTGGGAATGCGCGCACCAAGGGCGGTGAACTTGTCGGGGAACTTGAGGAAGTCGACCACCTCGGTCAGCTCCTGCTTCGCCTCCTCCACCCCGGCAACGTCCTGGAAGGTCACCAAAGGCTTATCACCGGCAAGCATGCGAGCCCTGCTGCGCCCGAAGCTCATGGCCTGGTTGTTGCCCGACTGGGTCTGTCGGAGCATGTACCACATGAACGCGCCGATCAGGATCAGGAAGATGATGTTGGGCAGGATCGAGAGGAAGATGCTGGAGCCCGACTGCGCCTTGAACGTCAGGTGGAGCTTGGAGGCCAGGTCGGTGTCGAGCTTGGTGAAGTCGGCGTTGAAGATCGTCTTGTACTTGTGGCCCTGGTCGTCGGACCAGTCGATCTCACTGCCGTTGCCGGAGGCCTCAGCCGACTTAATGTGGCCCTGGTTGGCAGCCTCGACCATCTGCGAGTAGCTCTTCTCCTCGGGCTGGCTGCCGAAGCCCCCGTAGTTCTTCGAAACCATCCAGATGAGGCCCACGAAGACCGCGAGCAGCAGGAGATAGATGATCCCCCGGCGCTGCAGCTTCATGTTCGCGATCCTAACACAGGGTGAATTTGATTCCTCTTAGAAACAGACACGGTTCCGAAACGCATTTTTCACGCCTTTTTGGCTGGTTTTTGGACGATATGAAAGTGGTCGCCGTCGACTGCCAGGGTTAACCCCCGGCCGAGGTCCAGCATTCCTTTACTACGGCTGCGGGTGACGATCAGATGCGCAGCCTGGCGGAGGCGGGCGGCGTCCCCGGGGACGTCGTCGCCATCGGCGGCGGCGCTCCAGGCCCGGCGGATCGTCTCCACCTGCACGGCGGTGGGCTCCATGGCCAGCGAGGCTCGGGAGAAGCCCCCGGCGTGAAGCGAGAGCCAAACATCCGCCAGGGCGGCGACGACGGCGTGCTCGTCGCGGGCGGCGTCGGCCAGCCGGACCAGGCTCTCCTTAACCCTGGGGTTGTAGCGGGCCAGCTCCGGGAGAAGGTCGAGCCGCACCCGGTTGCGGGTGAAGCGCCGGCTCTGGTTGCTGGCGTCGTCGAGAGGCTCCAGCCCGTGCCGTCGACAGTAGGCCTCCACCTGCCCCCGCCAGGTGCTCAGGAGCGGGCGAAAGCGCATCCCCTTGCGCACCGGCATCGCCGCCAGCCCCTCCAGGCCGGCGCCGCGAATCAGGTGCAGCAGCACAGTCTCCGCCTGGTCGTCGGCGGTATGGCCCAGGGCGATGGTCCCAGCGCCGGCGGCCACTGCGGCCTCCTCGAGGAAGCGGTAGCGGGCGCGCCGCAGGGTGTTCTCGCTGCGCGAGCGTCCGCCGTCGATGCGGTCGGCGACCAGCGGCACGCCGACCTCGGCGCACAACTCAGCGACGCGCCTGGCGTCCCGCCTCGACTCCCGACGAACGCCGTGGTCGAGGTGGGCGGCCGTCAGCCGCAGGCCCAGCGCGGGTGCGGCGCGGTGAAGCGCGTGAAGCAGGGCCGTGGAGTCCGGGCCCCCGGAAACCGCGACCACCACGGCGCCGCCGGCGCCGAGCACAGCATCGTCCCGGCAGGCGTGGAGGACGGTTTCGACCAGGTTTGCGCGGGGCATAGTGGCCTCAGCCTACGCCCGGGATGGGCTGCGATAAACTCCCACCTCGCACGGCGGTGTAGCTCAGTGGTAGAGCAGCCGGCTCATACCCGGTATGTCGGTAGTTCGAATCTACCCTCCGCCAGACCACCTCTTCCGCCGAGGCGGCGCCCGGGCTAGGGGCTCGGAGAGGCGGTGGCTTCCGGCGGGTTGGCGACCAGGTTTTGCAGCGTCTGGTACTTGGACTGGGCGTTGGCCAGCGCGTCGCCACCACCATTAACTAACGCCTGGTCGGCGTCGACCAGCTCCTGCACCGCGCCGCTGAGGCGTGACTTGAGCGGTTCGCAGAGGCGGGAGTCGTCAACCAGGGTCTTCAGCTCCTGGGCGTTCTTGAGGGCCAGGGTGGCGTCGACCTGGAAGTTGCCGCCGGGGACCGCACCGGTGAGGTCATCGCTGACGCGACCCAGCTGGGTGCCCTCGCGGATCAGGAGGACGTTCATGAAGTCGGTGTCGGCGTTCTTGTCGGACGGGGTCTGGGCGTTGCAAACGCGGCTCAGGACCTTGGCCGGCGGGGATTGCGGAGGACTGGCGTAGGGGCCGCTGGCCTGCTTGATGGTGGTACTGCCGCACGCCGCCATCGCGACCAGCAAAAGCGCCCCGATCATCGGCCCCCGGAGCCGGCGAAGCTTGGTTGCGCGGGTCAGATTCGAACTGACGACCTTCGGGTTATGAGCCCGACGAGCTGCCACTGCTCCACCGCGCCTGAGGAGCATAACAAACCCCTCTGGCCCCTTCGCCGCCTCGTCTAGGGGTGCAGGGCGGTGGTCAGCGCGCCCCACAGGTCCTGCCAAAAACCACCCGACGTCCGCTCCCCCTGGACGCCGGATGAGTACTCGGGAGTGGGGCTTGGCCGGGGTGTCGAAGACGGGCCCGGGGACGGGTTGGCGATGACATAGACGTGCTCTCCGGGGGCGACATAGTTGTGGAGGCGCGCCTGCTCTTCGGCGCCATCGGGCCGGGAGAGGGCCTGGAGCTGCTGCTGGTAGGCCTTGTTGGCGTCGTCAATCCGCTGGTTCTCACGTTGAATCGCCTGCACCTCGGCATTGAGTCGGTAAGCCACCACCATCTTTGAAACAAAGCCCGAACCTACCCAAACCGCGGCCACGAAAAGTAGAAGTATTCCCACCCGCCCGGGGGTGACCAGTCGACCGGGAGCACCCGGAGTCTTACGAGTTGTGCGTCGTTTAGACATGGACGTGAGCGAGACGTTGCTGAAGGCTGCGGCCCGGCCGCATCGGCCGCATCATAACCCGGGTACCGAATTGGGGCAAATGTCCTGACCGGCGGTTACGCCGTGGTCTTGGCCTCCTCCCAGAGCCGGTCGAGGTCCTCCGGGGTCATCTCCCTGACGTCCTTGCCGTCCTTGCGAGCCGCCTCCTCCACCGCCTCGAAACGGCGATAGAAGCGCCGGGCGCTGTTGCGAAGCGCATCCTCGGGGTTCAGCCGCCGGTGCCGCGCCAGGTTGACCAGGGTGAACAGCAGGTCACCGAGCTCTTCCTCCTGGCGCTGCCTGTCCTCCTCGGCGGCCAGCTCGCGGGCCTCCTCGGCGACCTTGTCGAGGACGCCCTCATCGTCGTTCCAGTCGAAACCCACGCGCGCCGCGCGCTTCTGGATCGACAGGGCCCAGGCCAGTGAGGGCAGCGTCTGGGGCGCGCCTTCCAGCGCCGACACCCGCCCGCGCTTGCGCTGCTCCTTGTTCTTCAGCCCCTCCCAGTTGCTGAGGACCTCGTCCGCGCCCGCCAACTCGACGTCGCCGAAGACATGGGGGTGCCGGTGGACCATCTTGGCGGTGGCGTGCTCGGCGACGTCCGCGATCGAGAAATCGCCGGCCTCCTGGGCGATGGCGTGGTGCATGAAAACCTGGAGCAGGATGTCGCCCAGCTCCTCGCTGACGTCCTCGCTGCCCCCGGCCTCAATCGCCTCGAGCAGCTCATAGGTCTCCTCGAGAAGGTAGGGACGCAGCGAGGCGTGGGTCTGCTCCCGGTCCCAGGGGCAGCCGTCGGGGGCGCGCAAGGCCTCCACCACCTCCAGCATCTCCGTCAGCCGAGCGATGTTCTCTTCGCGGGTTGGCTTGACCTTGGGGTGGGTGATTATCCGCTTGCCGTCAGCCTTCGTCACGCGACGATGCTACCCGGCGACAGCGACGTCTCAGGCGGCCACCGGCTGCTCGGCCAGCTCGCCGAGGATGCGCAGCAGCTGCTCCTGCCAGTCGTCCGCAGCGCGCCAGTTGAAACGCAAGCGCGTGCGCTGGGCCTGGAGGTGGCGGTGGCCCGCGGCGATGCCAGCCAGGTCGCGACCATCGCCCTGGGCGACGCGCAGCTCGAGCGCATCGCCGTCGACGTTGACCGCGATCAGCCCCGCCGCCTGGGCGGCGAGCTTGACCCGGAGGCTGTAGAGCAGGTTCTCCACCGGCCCCGGGGGCGTGCCGAAGCGATCCTTGAGGCGGCGCTGCAGCGTCTTCAGCTGCGCCTCCTCGGTGGCGGCGGCCAGCTCCTGGTAGACCTGCAGCCGCACCCTCTCGTCGGGGACGTAGTCGTGGGGCAGGAAGTGGTCGAGGGGCAGCTCCAGCGGCTGGACCGCGGGACGCTCGGGTGCCGCCTCGGCCTGGGCGGCAGCCCCGTCAGCGGCGCCGGTGTCGGTGCGCGCGCGCAGCGCCACCACCGCGTCGCGCAGCATCTGGTTGTACATCTCCAGCCCCACGGCGGCGATCTCACCGCTCTGCTCGCGGCCCAGCAGGTTGCCGGCGCCGCGGATCTCGAGGTCGCGCAGCGCCAGCTTGAAGCCGGCGCCCAGCTCCTGGTACTCGTTGATGACGTCCAGCCGTTTGTCGGCGGTCTCGGTCAGCGAGCGGTTGGGATCGTAGAGGAAGTAGGCGTAGGCGCGGGCTCCGGATCGGCCCACCCGCCCGCGCAGCTGGTAGAGGTCGGCCAGCCCGAAGCGGTCGGCGTCCTGGACCAGGATCGCGTTGGCGGTGGGGATGTCGAGCCCGGACTCGATGATCGTGGTGCTCACCAGGACGTCGTAGTCGCGGCGGATGAACGCGGTCATCACCTCGGCCAGGTCACGCTCGTCCATCTGGCCGTGGGCCACGGCGACCCGCGCCTCCGGTGCCAGCTGGCGCACCCGGTCTGCGGCGCGAGCGATGCTGCGCACCCGGTTGTGGACGAAGAACGTCTGGCTGTCGCGCTGCAGCTCGCGGAGGACCACCTCGCGCACAAGGTTGTCGGCGTCGGCGGTGACGAAGGTCCGGATGGGCACGCGCTCCTCCGGCGGCGTCGCCAGGACGCTGAGGTCGCGGATCCCGCCCAGCGACATGTGCAGCGTCCGCGGGATCGGGGTGGCGGTCATGCTGAGGACGTCGATCGAGGCTCGCAGGTGCTTCAGCCGCTCTTTCTGAGCGACGCCGAAGCGTTGCTCCTCATCGATGACCAAAAGCCCCAGGTCCTTGAAGCGCGTGCTTGCGGTGAGGAGACCGTGGGTGGCGATCACGATATCGACGGTGCCGGCGGCCAGGCCCGCGCGCACCTCCGCCGCCTCGTCGTCCGAGCGGAAGCGGGACAGCATCTCCACACGCACTGGGTATGCGGCCAGCCGTTCGGTGAACGTCATGAAGTGCTGGTTGGCGAGCACCGTTGTGGGAACCAGCACCGCGACCTGCTTGCCGTCGACAGCGGCTTTGAAGGCGGCGCGAAGCGCGACCTCGGTCTTGCCGAAGCCGACGTCGCCACAGAGCAATCGGTCCATCGGCTCGGCCACCTCCATGTCGCGCTTGATCTCATCGATGGCGCGGACCTGGTCCGGCGTTTCCTGGAAGGGGAAGGCTGCCTCGAGCTCGGCCTGCCAGGGCCCGTCGGGAGCAAAGGCGTAGCCGCCTGCAACCTCGCGCCGCGCGTATGTCTCGAGGAGCTCGCCCGCCAGTTCGGCGACGGCGCGGCGAACGCGGCCCTTGGTCCGCTCCCAGTCACCGGTGCCCAGCCGGCTGAGACGCGGCGCCTCCTCTCCCCCGCCGAGGTACAGCTGGATGCGGTCCATGTGCTCCACGGGGACGAAGACGCGGTCCTGGCCCGCGTACTCGATGGCGATGTACTCGCGTTCGACGCCGCCATCGCCGATGCTGCGCAGCCCACGGAACACGCCAATGCCATGGTCCTTGTGGACGACGAGCTGGTCGGGCTCGATCTCGAGGTGGAAGGCCGCTGTCGCCTCACCACTGTCGGCGGTGACGCGGCCCGGCCGTCGCCGAGGTCGGGGCGCGGTGCCGAAGAGCTCGTGGTCGCCGTAGACCACGATGCCGCCGTCGGGAAGGCGGAAGCCGGTGCGGATCCCGGCGTCGATGACGGCGACGGAACCGGCGGGGAGCACGGTGCCTTCGATGTCGAGCTCGACGACCTCCGCGGCCGGTACGCCGCCGCCTTCGACAAGCGACAGGACACGTTCGGGCTGGCTGGTGACGACGACGGGCCGCTGCCCGTTCGCCAGCTCATCTCGCATGCGGTCTGGCAGGCCCTCAGACCGCCCGACGAGTGTCGGCGGCGGCTCCCACCCAAGCGCCGGCCCGGCTCCGCTCCGTTCCAACGACACCACCGCCGAGAACTTCTGCTCCAGGTCGGCAAAAGGCACCAGCCCCGAGCGGATCCCCCCGGGGAGCTCGCCGTGCTCGACCTCGCTGGCGATGAGCTCGTTGGTGCTCTGCAGGGCACGCACGGCCTGCGTCCGGACGCGGTCGGGTTCCGCCAGCATCACGATGGGCGGCGCCCCGAAGTAGTCGAGGAGGGTCGCCGGCGCCTCCGAGAGATACGGATATAGTGCCTCCACCCCGGGGAAGTAGCCCGCCTCCGACAGGTGACCGATGCGCTCACGCCACTCCGCGGCGACCTCCGGGAGGCAGCTGTCGAAGTCCAACGCCTGGAGTCGCGAAAGCGCGGCCTCCACGTCACCGGCACGGTGCGGGAACTCGCGAGCCGGCATGAGCACGATTTCGGTCAGGCGGCTAACCGACGCCTGGCTGCTGATGTCGAAGCCGCGAATCGACTCGACCTCGTCGCCGAGGAACTCCAGGCGCAGCGGGCCTGCCTCGGTCGGGGGGAAAACATCGACGATCCCGCCCCGGCTGGCGATCTCGCCCGCCGCCTCGACCTGCCCGACCCGGGTGTAGCCCCACTCGACCAGCCAGCCGACGAAGCCCTCAAGGCCAACGTTGTCGCCAACGCTGACGCGACGGACTCCCTGGGCAAACTCCGCCGGCGGTGGCGCGGGCCGCATCAGCCCGGCGGCGCTGGCCACGACCAGGACCCGCTCCGCCGCGCTGAGGACCGCGGCCTGGGTGCCAAGGCGGTCGGCCACGAACTCGTCGGACGGTGGCGTCCGATCCATGGGCAGGACGTCGGCCGCGGGGTACAGCAGCGGCCTGGGTCCGCCCTCGAAGGCGAGCAAGTCGTCGCGCATCCCGGCGGGGTCCGCGGCCACAACCAGCACTGATCGAGCGAGCTGCCTTGACGCGTGCTGCGCCAGGATCCCCCACGCTCCTTCGGGTGCGCCCGCCAACGTGACCGGGCTGCCGGCACGGATGGCTGCCAGCGCCTCCGCCAGGACCCGGTCGTCATGGAGGGCCTGTTCGATCGTCCGCGCCTGCGCAGCAGTCGCCTTGGAACTCACACCGTCCGTCCGTTGAACCGATTCATGCTCGCCTCTAAACCCTCTTCGAGCCCCGCCTCAACGGCGTCGGCGGCAAGCTCCAGCAGCGCTGGCAGACGTTCACGTTCCTCATCGGTGAACGGCGACAGGAGATGGTCGACGGGATCGGGCTCGTCCGGCCGGCCAATGCCTACTCGGAAACGTGGGAAGTGGTTGGTGCCGACGCGCTCGATCAGCGAGGCGACACCGTTGTGGCCGCCGGCGCCGCCGCTGCGCCTGATACGGAGCCTGCCGAAGGGTAGGTCGAGCTCGTCGTACACCACCCACATGTCGTTCGCGCCCAGCCCGCACTTCTTCAGCAGCGGGCCCGCCGACTCACCGCTGAGGTTCATGAATGTCTGAGGCTTGGCCAGCAGGATCGACGTCGACGTGTCCCCGGGCCTGGGCGCCTCGGCGACCTGGGCCCGGGCCTCGCGGTGGTCGAAACGCACGCCCAGGCGTTTCGCCAGCAGGTCGAGGGTCATGAAGCCAACGTTGTGTCGCGTGCCGCTGTACTCGCGCCCGGGGTTGCCAAGCCCGACCACAACCAGGGTGACCGGGCGCTTGGCCCGGCGCCGGAAGGCCATCAGCGGGGGCGCCGGCCGGGCTTGGACCCCGCGGTGAGACCGGCGCGCGCCAGGATCTTGTCGGTCCGTCCGAACATCACCGCCTGGTCACGGCGGTTGGCGTGGTCATACCCCAGCAGGTGCAGGAAGCCGTGGATGGCAAGCGTGGCGGCCTCGACCTCGACCGGGTGGCCGGCAGCCCTGGCCTGGGCGCGCATGTGGTCGATCGAAAGCACGATGTCGCCGAGCTCGCGGTCGGCATCGCTGGGGAACGCCAGCACGTCTGTCGCCGAGTCCTCGCCGGCGAAGCGGCGGTTGTAGTCGCGGATGGTGACGTCGTCACAGACGAGCACGCCAACGCTGGAGCCGGAGGCGACCGCCTCCGTTCGGGCCGCCGCGCCCAGGGCGCGGCGGATCACTGGCCGCAGAGGCAGCGGGCGAAGCACGCTGTGGATCTGGACTTCGAGGGGCTGCCTGCCGGCCACCCCGGTGAGCTCAGCCTCGACCCCGCGCTAGCCGGCGCGGGAACGCCGCTTGCGCGCCGCGACCAGCTTCTTCTTGCGCCGCACGCTGGGCTTCTCGTAGTGCTCACGCCGGCGCACCTCGGAGAGGATGCCGTTCTGCTTGATCTTCTTGTTGAAGCGACGGAGGGCACTCTCGAAGGTCTCGCCTTCGCGAACCTTGACCTCGGACAGAGCGAATCACCTCCTAGTGCTGAAGTCGCGCATGGCGCGCATGGGCGAATTCGCCCGGAACTCAGGGAGTATACCCGGCGACGATCTCGAGGCATGCGGCCGGCAGCGGCCCCGCCGACAGCAGTCCAACCCTGGCTTGTGAGGCCCCTGGTGGCGGTCCGGGTGGCTCGTCCGGATGGCCGTTGAGCCGGTAGCCCGCGATGAATGTCAGCGCCGCCAGCGGCTGAGCGGCGACGTGAACCGCCTGCAGCCGGGCGGTCTCCGGGTCCATGCCCGTCTCGGCGGCGATCAGCTCGGACCCGGCGGCGAGGTCCACTCTGCCTCGGATCAGCCCGGCCGCGACCAACGCCAGCATCGCGCGCCACGACAGCTCCCGTCGCGCGTCCCGCACCCTCCAGGCCGCCAGGCCCGGCGCCGTCAGGCGGCCGGCCTGCCATAGGCCAGCGGCGTCCCCGGCGGGCAGTAACAATCGCGCCAGGTGAGGTCCCGATCGTTGCCAGGCAGCGGGCAGGAACTCCAGGGCCCAGATGGCGCGCAGACTCCCATCGATATCGGCCGGTGCGGCATGGAGCGTTTGGCTCACCAGCAGCCGGAATGGCGCCGCCGACAACGGCCCCGGGTTGAGCAGCGCCAGCGGCCGCACCAGCGACTCCATCCACGCTGGGGTCGCCTCGACGACCTGGAGCAGGCCAGGCGGCGCCGGGCACCAGTCCCGCATGTCGTTCCCGACCCTCTCCCACATCGCCGCCAACTCCTCGGCGCTCAGACTCTCGGATGCCGGCGCCGCCGCGGCGACCTCCGGGCCGCCGCCACCCGGGGCGTTGGCTTCCTCGAATGCGATGGCAGCCTGGTCCGCCAGCAGCTTCTCGGCGGCCGACTCGAGCTCCTCCAGCGAGGCGCCGAAGCCCATCTCTATGAGCCCGGCCTGGAGGTCCGGGCGCTTCCGGACCTGTGCCGCCTCGGGCACGTACTCCTTCAGGATCCAGCCGCTCTCGATGGCGGCCGCCTCGAGAGCGCTGCCA
>JBARRR010000129.1:0-11323 GCA_049644325.1 Candidatus Dormiibacterota bacterium | reverse complement strand
CCCCCCGCCCAGGCCGGCGAGCAGCCGTCCAAGCGATCTGGCCCGCCGTGGATCCCGATCCTGATCGGCGTCATCATCCTGCTGCTCATCCTCGGCGGCGCTGGCGGCGGCTACCTAATCCTCAACGCCAACGCCTCTGACGTCACCCTGGAGCAGGCCAGTACGCAGAGCGCGCAGCCATTTCAGCCGTCGGTGACGGCTCCATCGACCGCCCCGAGCGCCAGCCCATCCGCAGCCACTCCATCGACCGCGCCTGCGGTGGCGCCCAAGGGTCCCAACGGTGTCGCCATCTATGGCGGCTCCGGCAACAACCGCATCTGCGACAAGCAGAAGCTGATCGACTTCCTGACGACGCATCCCTCCGAGGCCGCCGCCTGGGCGAGCGTGGAGGGGATCAGCACCGCGCAGATCCCCGACTTCATCCGCCAGCTATCTCCAGAGATCCTGTCGCAGGACGTCCGCGTCACCAACCACGGCTTCTCCAATGGCAGGGCCACCACGTACCAGTCGGTGTTCCAGGCGGGCACCGCGGTGCTGGTCAACCAGTACGGCTACCCCGTCGTCCGCTGCCTCTGCGGCAACCCGCTGACGCCGCCGACCAGTAACCAGAGGGTCCGCTACACCGGCAACCGCTGGCCCGGCTTCAACCAGACCACGATCATCATCTACGTCGCCCCGCCGGGTAACGTGCCCAACGTGCCGACGTCGGCGCCTGGTGGCGGCATCCAGCTGCCGGCCATCGGTGGCATCGATGGCCGGTACACGCTCAACTTCCAGCGTGGCGTGGCAACTGATTCGTCATCGCATTGCAGCGCCGATACCCCGGTCGTGGTGATCGACGTCAAAAGCCAGGGCGACACCAGCACCATAAGTGTCGTCAGCGCCACCGGGATGGGCTCCGGCAACACAACCAACGCCGACCTCAACAAGCTCCTGGGAGGCACCTTCAAGACCAGCGACCGCTCCTTCAAGATCGGTATGTCGGATCAGTCGGGCACGTCGCTCTTCGAGGGCAAGTTCGACGGCAACGGCGGCGTCACCGGCCACTACCTGCTCAAGATCAGCCTCTTCGGCGAGGCGCCCAGCGGCTGCGACTCCCAGTTCACAGGTAAGAAGGCATAGCCGCGGTTACAGTGGCCTCATGAGCTGGACCACCCGCATCCTCCTGGCCCTCGGTTTCCTGCTGCTGATGTATGGAACGGTGGCGGTGTTCTTGGCGTTTGATCGCGTCTCCCACTCCAACAGCGACACCATCCGGCCCTTTGTCATCACCATGGGCCCGGTCTGGGCCATCGCCATCGCCGGCGCCCTGGCGATCCGCAGAGGCAATCGCCAGCAGTAACTCGCCTAAGGCAATCGGTCCTCGATCTCCCAGGCGTGGTCGAGAGCGTGCCAGGCGGTGCGGCGCGCGGTGTAGGCGGGTGGCCAGTTCTTGCCCTCTGGCGGGGAGCCGTCGTAGGGCCAGCTGAGGACGGCGAGCATCTGCTGGCGAGCGGCTTTGATCCCGGCGCGGTCGCCGATGTCAGGCGTCTTGATCCGCAGACCAATCTTGCGGGCGTAGGCGTCGAACTCTGCCCCCAGGACATGGTCGAACATCTTGTCCCGATCCCGCCCGCCGCCGCGGGGCCCCTTGCGCAGCTCGGCCGGGGCCCTGGCCACCACCCTGTCGAGGTACGCCCAGGCGGCCGCCAGCAGGTCGCCGATGCGCTTGGCGTGCCTGGCCCCGTAGCCCTTGGCATCCGCCGCGCAGATTGCCGATGGCGCCCCGAAGTCGGTGGTGGCGTTGCCCGCGACGCGCTCCACGACCTCGAGGTCTTCCACGGTCACTTGCTTGGGAAACGCCATTCCAGCCGCGGCCGCCACCGGTGCATAGCGATGCGCATAGGCCGCCAGCCTCTCGAGCGCTTCGTCCTCGTTCTTGGCCGCGCGGCTCCACCCCGGCCAGTGGATGGCGCCGGCGAACACCCGCTTCTCGCCGCGCTCGATGTAAACCGGGATCTTCTTGGCCATCGGCTGAGGATTGCACATCCTGTTGCCACCGCTCAGGAGCTGGGGAGCCCGGGCCGTACAATTGGGCCCACTCCTCGCGGGGAGGTGGCTGAGTGGTCGAAAGCGCTCGCCTGCTAAGCGAGTAGGGGGCTTTGACGCTCCCTCCCGGGTTCGAATCCCGGCCTTCCCGCCACAGCTCATCCCAGGACTCCCGAGTTAGATCCCGGCCTTCCCGCTCTCGCACGCGGGGCGCCGGCCGGCGGTACGCTGTTGCTCGGACTCAAGCCATGTGGGTGGGAACCCGCTGGCTTCAAGAGGAGGCGACAACAGGATGACAACACCAGACCTCGATCAGTTCGTCGAGCAATATCACCTGGCCCTGGACGAGTTCTTTAGGGGCAACGCGGACCCGGCGAAGGCGATCTACTCCCACCGCGATGATGCGAGCCTTGCCAATCCATTCGGGCCCGCCGTCAGGGGCTGGGCGCAGGTCGCTGAGACGATAGATCGTGCCGCGAAGAACTACCGGGAGGGTGCCGCCACCGGTTTCGAAACGACGGCCAGGTACGTCACGCCCGAGCTCGCCTACCTGGTAGAGGTTGAGAGTTTCAAGGCAAAAGTCGGCGGCAACGAGGATATGGTCACAGGCGCTCTGCGGGTGACCAGCATCCTTCGCCCCGAGGATGGGGCCTGGAAGGTAGTGCACCGACACGCCGACCCGATCACAACCGCCCGCCCCGCCGAGTCTGTCATTCCGCGATAGGGGCTGGCGGCCCATCTGCCACACTACCGGCTTGACGCGGGACCGCAACCATCGCACAGGAGGACGTGAGACCTTGGGCTTCTTCGACAAGGGCAACCAGCCACAGCCTGGCCAGGGCGGCCAGTCGATCGCCGACATGATGGAGATGGCCAGGCAGTCGATCGCGGCCGCGCAGCAGGGCGCCCAGATCCAGCAGGCCACCGCCGGCATGGAGGTTGGTTCCTCTGCCTGGGCGCGCACCGTGATGGGCATCCTCGGCGCGACACCACCGGGATATGTCCGGCGCGCCGACTGCGCCACTTGCGGCGCGCCCAAGAAGCTGGCGTCGGTCACCGCCTACGTCTACTGCGACTACTGCGGGTCACTGATCGACTTCGACCTGCGCAAGGCTGCCGAGACCGACCACATGCCCGACCCGGCTTACCCTCAGACGGTCAACAGCCTCTACCAGCAGCAGGCGGCGGCCAAGGCAGCCGGCGACCAGGACACCTACCGCAACCTGCAGCGCCAGACCTGGGAGGCGTTTGCCACCTATGTGCCCAACGCCGCCTCCCACCGCGCCAAGAACGACCCCGAGTACCGCGAGCAGTACGTCACCTACATGGCCGAGGCGGCCACCGTTCGCGCCTTTGACCCCGAGTCCCAAGCCCTCGAGGCGGAGATGACCCAACGGGCCACCAGCCTGAAGTACAGCGGCTCGATGATGGCGCAGAAGGTCGAGCCCGAGAGCTTCTGGCCGATGGTGGAAACGCTGGAGAAGCAGATGAAGGTGACCTCCGCCCTCAACAAGAAGGCGGGGGTTGTCGACCTCGACCCCGACCGAGCCGAGCACATTCAGTCGAAGATGGGTTGGTCGGGCTTTGTGCAGGGCTGGGCGGGGATGTTGCCTGACGACGCGGCGGCGCAACTGATTGAGCGCACCGGCCTCAAGAGCGAGTTCGTGCCGATCCAGGCGGAAGATGGCCAGCCGCGGAAATGCGGCAACTGCGGGGGCCAGGTCACGGCTCTTCCGGGGGCCAAGGTCGTCGTCTGCGATGGCTGCGGTCTCAAGCTCGACGTTGGCGGCGCCGAGATCCCCTGCGCCAGCTGTGGCGGCACCATGACCTTCCCAGAGGGCGCCGACCGAACCAAGTGCCCGTTCTGCGGCGTCGACGTGGAGAAGGTCGGGATCCTATAGCACCCAGTGTGGGACCGGTCAGGCGACCGGTCTCACCTGGTCCCGCCTGGGCTGGGGCTGTCTAGTCGTCGAAGGGCGGGGTCAGGCCCGTGTAATCGCCGACCACCTTGGCGTCGTACGGCCCATTCAGTCGATTGAACCCGACGCCTGGGACGTTGATTAAATGCGTCGCGGGGCCCGAAGGCCCGCGACGCGGGAGAGGGACGCAGCCGCCTGAGGCTAGGCGACTGAGTCGATCGCCTTCTCTATGCGGTGGCCGATGCCGACCACGCCCTCCTGGACGCGATCGGCCGCCTTCTCGATGTCGGTCTTGCTCTCGTTGGCGGCACGGGTGGCGGCGCGCTTGGCCGAGATGGCCTTGCGGTTGGCCTCGGCGCGCTTCTCGTTGAGCATCCGGGTGCGGGCCGCCTTCTGCGCGGCGGTGCTGCGGCGACGATGGTCGGCCGAGCTCCCGGTGGCGCGGCTGCGCGACCTGGTGCTGCGACGCGTGGTGCCATTGGTGCGCGGGGCCACGGCCTCGACGTCGCGGGCGATGCCGGTGGCGACGGTGACGCTGGACCGGCCGGCGCTGGCGGCGCTGGTGGCGGCGCGGCTGGTGCTGCGCCGGGCGTCGGTCAGACTGCGACGGATGTTGGCGTTGTTGCGCTCGATGCGGGTGAGGACACGCTCACCGCGGCGCTCGATGTTGCGCATCATCCTGCCCGGGTGGCTGAGGGCCTCCCCGGCGAGGTTGAGCGTGCCGAAGTAGATTGCCAGGCCCTGGCGGGCGACGGTCTGGACGGGACCTCGTTCGCGATTAGCCATAGAGCTATAACCTCCCATGATAGTTGTCGTATAACGTTCTAGTAGAGCGTATAACACGGTGCGTCATAAATCAGGTGCGCTCCGAAATCGTTGCTTTTAGGCATACTTCCCCTTCGATGGCGATCCGGGAAGAGATGGTTACCTACCCGGCCGATGGCGGCCCGCTGACCGGCCTGCTGGCCCTGCCCGAGGAGGGGGGCCCATTCCCCGCGGTGGTCGTGATCCATGAGGCGTACGGCCTGAATGACAACATCAAGGACATCACCCGCCGCTTTGCTGGTGAGGGGTACGTGGCCCTGGGGGTGGACCTGTTCTCCAACGGGCCGACCTGGGTCTGCATGGCCAGGTTCTTCTCGGGCGTCGTCTTCAACTCGCTGGATCACAGCGGCATCAAGGGTCTGAAGGCCTCGCTCGACTTCCTGGCGAGGCTGCCCAAGGTCGATGGTAAGCGTGTTGGTGCGGTGGGCTACTGCCTGGGCGGCAGCTTCGCCGTCGCCTGGGCCTGCACCGACAACCGCCTCAGGGCGATAGCGCCCTACTACGCCCAGAACCCCCGGCCGCTGAAGGCGGTGGAGCGGGCCTGTCCCGTGGTGGGGTCGTATCCCACTGGGGACCCCATCACCAGCGGCGACGGCCACAAGCTCGACGCTCGGCTGGACCAGTACGGCATCGACCACGACATCAAGCACTACCCCGGGGCCAAGCACGGCTTCTTCAACGACACGTCGACTAAATACAACGAGGCGGCAGCAAAGGATTCCTGGGAGCGGGTGCGGGCCTTCTTCGAGGAGCACGTCAAAGTAGCCGGCTGAAACCTTGACTAGCGAACACATGTTCGCTATGATGGAGGGCGCCTCCCGCACCTGCTGAATCCCCCTCCCGAGAGGCCGTCTCTGTCATCGGTCAGTCCTCAGAGGTTGCTCTTGGGTAGTTCAGCGTCCCCCAAAGCCCTGGCCCTGAAGTCGGCAATGGGGCAGATCCAGACACGGTTCGGCACGGCGGCGCTGCAGAACGCGGCGGCGGTGGTGGCGCTGCAGAGCGACATCGCGCCGACCCCTCGGCCGGCCGACGCCTCCTCGGCGGCCGGCTGCCCCACCGGCATCGCCGAGATCGACGACCTCACATCCGTGGGAGGTCTGCCCCGAGGCCGGCTCAGCCTCTGCCTGGGAAGCCCGGGCGCGGGCAAGATGATGGTTGGTTACCAGTTCCTGGCCCAGGCCAGCCAGGAGTACGCCGCCGTCCTGGCGCTGGACACGCGCGGCCACCTCGATCCCTGGCTGATGGCGCGGATGGGTGCGCGGCTCGACCGGGTGCTGGTGCTGCGGCCCGATCGTGGCGCAGGTGTCGAGGATGAGCTCAAGACCTCGCTGGAGGCGACCCTGGCGCTGCTGCGCGCGGGGGTGGGTTGCGTGCTCGCCGACATGCCGGCGGCGTGGGCCACCAGCGGGCTGTGGGACCCCTTCGCGGCGTCGCTCAGCGCCGCCTGCTCGCGAGCGGGGGCGCCGATGCTGCTGCTGGCGGAGGACGTGGCGGCGATGCCGCTGCGCTATGCCGCCAGCGTGGTGCTGCGCCTGCGTCACCAGGAATGGCTGCTGCGCCATGGCGACATCGACGGCGTGCGTCTGAGCGCGGTGGTCGAGAAGAACAAGGTCGGCATGCCCGGCGGCGCCGCCGAGTTCGTGGTGCGCTATCCCCGCGGCACCTTTATGCCGCCACCATGATCCTCTGCTGCCGGATCCCCGACATCCCCATCGCGGCGCTGGTCCTGCAGCACGACGACGACAGCCTGCGCCGGCAGCCGTTGATCGTCGGCGGCTTTCCCAGCGAGCGCAAGCCGGTGCGGGCCGCCTCCCCGGAGGCGCGCAGCTACGGCGTCTGCGCCGGCATGCCCCTGCGCCAGGCCGAGCAGCTCTGCCCCGAAGCCCGCTTCTTCGCCGTCGACGAGAAGGCCGAGGCCGACCTCGCCCGCCACCTGCTGGCCGGGCTCTATGCGCTGGCGCCCCGGGTCGAGCTGGCGGCGTCGGGTGAGGCCTATGTCGAAATCGACGGTCTTGGCGACCCTGACGACTTCGCCGTTCGCGTCGCCGCCTACCTCCACCGCCGCCTTCGTAGCCGGCCGGCGCTGGGCCTGGGCGACAACAAGTTCGTCGCGGCCACCGCCGCCGCCCTGGCCGCGGCCCGCGCCGACACCACCGGGCCTGCGGTAGTCGCGGTGCCGCGGGGCAGCGAGCGCTCCTTCCTGGCGCCGCTGTCGCTGGCCGAGCACCTGCCCGTCGATGGCGACATGATCACGCGGCTGAAGCGCTTTGGCCTGCGCTGCATGGCCGACTTCGCGGCCATGCCACTGGCCGCGGTCGAGGGCCAGTTCGGGCGCGAGGGACTCCAGGCGCTGCGCCTGGCCCGGGGCGAGGATTCCCGCCGGCTGGAGCCGTGGCAGCCGCCGCAGCGGATGGAGGAGAGCAGCAGCCTAGACCCCGCTGTCGACAACCTCGAGCCGCTGCTCTTTGTCGCCCGCGGCCTGGTCGACCGCCTGGGGACGCGCCTGGTTGACGGCGGCCATGCCGCCACCGTGGTCCGCCTCCAGGTCGAGATGGATGACGAGGCCTCGCCGCCCGAGGCAGTCCTCCGCTTACGCGCGCCGATGAGCACCGGCGGCGAGCTCTGGACGCCGGTGGCGAGCCTGCTCCAGCGGCAGGAGATCAGCCGGCCGGTGAGCCGGGTGCGGCTGCGGCTGACCGGCTTCTGTCCCGCCGCTTCGCGTCAGATGGACCTGATGGCGCGCCAGGACGGGCGGCTCGAGGACATCAGCCGCCAGCTGATGCTGCTCAGCGACGCCCACGGTCCCAACCTGGTGCGGATGGCCGAGGTGGCGCCGGCGCCGTCGCTGCTCGACGAGCGTCGCCACCGCTGGACCGACCCCGCTGAGGCGCTGGTGCGCCGGACCAAGGCCGGCAGCCGGCGGCACAAGCCGGCGGCATGAGCCGGCTGCTGGCCGAGCCGGAGGCGGTCGAGGTGGCGATGGTGGAGGGTGTGCCCCGGTGGCTGCGGGGGGAGGAAGGAAGGCAGCGGGTGGAGCGCGTCTTCGCCCGCTGGCGGGTGGAGTCGGACTGGTGGCGGTCGCCGGTGAGCCGGGAGTACTGGAAGCTGGCGCTCGACATCGGGGAAGCGCCGGGGCTGGTATGCGAGGTCTACCAGGACAAGCTCACCGGGGCCTGGTGGCGCAGTCGGATATATGACTGAGGGCTACGCCGAGCTCCACGCCCACACCAACTTCTCCTTCCTCGATGGCGCCGCTCACCCCGAGGAGCTGGCCGCGATGGCGGCGGCGCGCGGGCTTACTGCCCTCGCCGTCACCGACCATGGCGGCCTCTACGCCATGGTCCGCTTCACCGCCGCCGCCCGCCACGTCGGGCTGCGCGCTCTGATCGGGGCCGAGCTGACGGTGGAGGCGATGCCCGGCATCGAGACGCCCGAACCGCAGCTGCTGGTCGACCCGCTGGCCACCACCAAGCCGCGGGAGCGCCAGCGCGGCCGCCACCACCTCACCGTCCTGGCCCGCGACGGCACCGGGTTCAGCAACCTCACCCGCATGCTCAGCCACAGCAACCTCGGTGCGCCGCCCTCGGATCGCAAGGGCTACACCGCCGTCGCCTGGGAGCTGCTCACCGAGCACACCGCGGGGCTCATCGTCCTCAGCGGCTGCAAGCGCATGGGCCTGATCCCCCGCCTGCTCCGCGCCGGCAGGCGCGAGGCCGCGGCCGAGGCGGCGGCGCGGCTGCGCGAGCTCTTTGACGTTGATGGCGGCGCCGGCGATTTCCTCCTCGAGCTGCAGAACCACATGGTCCCCGAGGACCCCTGGACATGCGCCGAGCTGGCCGAGCTGGGCCGCGACACCGGCATCCCATGCGTCGCCACCAACGACGTCCACATGATGACGCCCCAGGACAAGCCCCTCCAGGACGTGCTGGTGGCCATCCGCGAGCGCGGCACCCTCGACGAGATGGAGGCCCAGGGCCTCCTCGCCCCCAACGCCGAGCGCCATGTCAAGACCCGCGCCGAGATGGAGGAGGCGTTGCTGGGCCCCGGTGCCACCGCCGGCGTGGCGACCAGCGCCCGGGCGCCCTCCGGCGCCATCGTCACCGAGCCCTGGCTGCGCCGCACCTACATGGAGGCGCTCGATCGTACCGTCGAGGTCGCGGGTCGCTGCGACTTCGAGCTCGACCTCCGCAGCAAGCGCTTCCCCGGCTTCCCCGTGCCCGAGGGGGAAACGCCCTTCAGCTACCTCTACGAGCTCTGCCAGGAGGGCGTCAAGATACGCTACCGGCCGATGACATCGGTGGTGGCGCGGCGGCTCCAGACCGAGCTCGAGGTCATCGAGAAGACCGGCCTGGCCGAGTTCTTCCTGATCAACTGGGACCTGATGCGCTTCGCCAAGGAGAGCGGCATCCCGGGGCAGGGGAGGGGATCGGCGGCGGACTCCATCGTTGCCTACCTGCTGGGCATCACCCGGGTCGACCCCGTGGAGCACAACCTTCTCTTCGAGCGCTTCCTCCACGAGGAGCAGAAGACCACCCCCGACATCGACATCGACTTCGCCTCCAGCCGCCGGGAGGAGGTGATCCAGTACATCTACGAGAAGTACGGCGCCGACCGCTCGGGGATGGTGGCCAACGTGGTCACCTTCCGGCCGCGGATGGCGATCCGCCAGGTGGGCAAGGCGCTGGGGTTCTCGCCCGCCACCATCGACCGCCTGGCCAAGTCGGCCGACTCCTGGTACCCCGAGGAGGCGATGGCGGCGGCCGAGGCGGCCGGGCTGGGGGAGGTCCGCGCCGCCCCGGTGGAGGGCGGCCCCGAGCTGTCGCGGGACCGGGTCGGCTAGCCGGGATTAGACTGCGCAAGTCGCATGGCAGATCGGCCGCACCTCGACCCCGACTCACTGCCCCTGATCGTCCAGTGCTACCGCGTGTCGCAGGGGCTTTAAGTGGTTGCCGCGCTTCGCATCCCCGACCAGATGGAGGCGGGCCCTCAAACCGCCGCGGAGCTGGCCAGTGCCACCGGTGCCCACCCCGACCGTCTTCGCCGGCTGTTGCGAGCACTCGCCGCCGAGGGCGTCTTCGAAGAGGACGAAAAGGGTCGATTTGCCCAGACCGATTTCAGCCGCCAGCTGACCGGCGACAGCGAGGAACGACTCATGATCCTCGGCTGGCGCATGCTGCCAGAGACGTACGGCGCCTTCGCCGACCTGCTCCACGCCGTCCGCACCGGCGAGACCGCCTTCGACCACGTCTACGGCGCCCCGTTCCAAGGCTACCTGCTGGAACATCCGGACGCCGGAAGCGCCTATGAGACCGCGATGGAATCGACCACCGATGCCTTCGACGAGGTCGTCAACGCGTACGACTTCTCCGGCCTTGCCCATGTCGCCGACGTGGGCGGCGGGCAAGGAGCCTTCCTGGTGTCCCTCCTGCGGCGGCACCCGGAGATGCGAGGCACGCTGTTCGACCAGCCCGGCGTGGTCGCCGGGGCGCCGGCCCGCCTCGAGGCCGCCGGGGTCGCCGACCGCGTGGCGGTGGTCGGGGGAGACGTGTTCGCCGAGGTGCCGGCAGGCGCCGACGCATATTTCACGTGCACCGTCCTGCGTTGCTTCGAGGACGATGACTGCCTGCGCATCCTCAAGAACATCCGGGCGGCCATGGGTCCGGGCTCACGGTTGGTGGCGGTGGAGCAGGAGGTGCCGGAGGGACCCGCACGGCGACCGTACGCCATGCTCGACCTGCACGCGATGGTGGTTTACGGTAGCCGCGACCGAACCGCCGAGGAGTACCGAAACCTCTACGCCCTGGCGGGCCTGGAGCTGACCCGCGTCGTGCCGATGGGCGGGCCACTCAGCGCCTTCGAGGGTCACGCGCTCTAACTCGAGCGCAACCACCTCTTCCGCGCCGGCATGACCGCCATCGCGTCACCAAGCAGCCCTACGAGAGGCAGGTCAGGCCGCGACCTCCAATTTCGAAACAACCACCCGTGACTGTGCGGAAAGACGTCGGCGCCGATAACCGATCGGTGGCCACGGCGCGTCAATGTCTGGTATTCGATGGTTGACGGGGCCGACAAGACGAGCTCGGTCCATCCGGTTGGCGGTGCCTGGGGCGGCCGCATCAGCGCCACGCCCACCACTCCCGCCCCGCGCTCCTGCATGAGTTCGGCGAGCCACAGGGCATCCGGCTCGTCCCATATCACGCCAGCCTGTCGCTGTGCCGGTCTCACCACTCGTACACCTCCCACGGATACACTGTTTTGTATAATACGAACATGCGTACGTGTTGTCAAGCACCCGTCAGCGGGGCAATTTCCTCGGCCTGGGACGGGTCAACGGCTGAGCGGTGTGACTGCTATTATGGTCATATGACCATAAAGCTGACCGCCACGGAGGCCAAGGCCAAGATCCTTTCCCTACTGGACCAGGTCGCCGACGGCGAAGACGTGGAGATCACAAAACATGGCCGCGTGGTGGCACGCCTTGTCGCGGCCAGCGGGCCGCACGCACTGGAAGGCGCCCTGGCTGGGATCGCCGCGTCCGCGGCCGGCGATGA
>JBARRR010000128.1:0-1850 GCA_049644325.1 Candidatus Dormiibacterota bacterium | reverse complement strand
TGGCGATCGGCTGAGAGCGTGAGCGGGGGCGCTTCCGGCTCGGGCGCCGGCACGGGAGGGGGCACCGGCAAAGGTGGGGCTTCGGGCGCCGCTATCACGGGGGGTGGGGTGACCACCGTGAGGTCAGGGTTGACGGCCGACGGGGGAGCCGGGGGCGGCTCGGGAGCCGGGGGCGGGATCGGTGCAGGCGTAGTCGCGGGAGGGGGCATCCCGCCACCGGGCGCGGGCGCCGGCGGTGGCGGCGGCGGAGGCATGCCCCGGTCGCGTCGCGAGCGGACGACGAAGAAGATGATCAGACCCACCACCAGCAGCAGGCAGAGCAAGCCCGCGATGACGATGACGATCGCCACGATCGCCCCGGCAGCGCCGGCATTGGCCGCCCCGGTGTTGCCGCCTGTCGACGCCTTGGGCGAGGTGGAGCTGTCGCTGGGCGCCTTGTCGTACTGCTTTTTGGCCTGGACCAGCCCGGCGCTGGTGCTAGGTGCCGTCGAGGCGTAGTAGCCGATGTTGAAGACCAGGTTGCCCTTGGCGAAGAAGATCTGGATCTGACGTCCGGTGTCCGAGGTCCCGTTGTAGCCGTAGCTGTCGGGAATCGACGAGGTGGAGAAGTCTGATCGCCAGGTGGTGATCGTGGTCTTGGTCTTGCTCCGGGCGGTGTCGACGTGGGTCTTGGCGCCCGATGCCGATTGGAATTCGTCTACCTCGGCGGAGTACTCGCCACTGCTCGACCGCCACAGCTTCTGGTAGCCGCGCGTGAAGCCCTCACTGGCCAGGTCCGTGGTGGTGCCCGCCCACCCGTCCGCCACCTGGCTGGCATCGAGGCTGCCAAGGTGAAGGTTGGTATTGGTGTCGTCGTTGGGTACCGCCGCGTACGGGCTCGGCGGGTCGGCGAGAACTGTGCTCAGGTCGGCGACCGGGCTGGCCGCTACCGTTGGGGCCGCCGGCAAAAGAGTCAGGCTGACCAGCGTCACGAGGACGGCAAGGCCAAGGCCGGGCCCGCGAACGCGAAGTGCTGCCAGCTGAACTCGTCCCCTCACGGCGGGCAACGTATCACAAGCATCGCCGGAAGGGGCCCGTCTCGCACCGCGAACGCGCGGCGCTGGGTGGGTTCTAGTTGCGCCGGCCGCCGCCGAAGATGCGGAGCAGGATCAGGAAGATGTTGATGAAGTCGAGATACAGAGACATCGCGATCAATAGCGCGTTGTTGTCGCCCGGCCGAGCTGCCTTGACCCGCCAGAAGTCGAAGATCGTTAGCCCCACGAAGATGACGCCCAGGACGACGTCGATCAGAAGCTGGAAGGCTCCCACGGCGGGGAGGAAGATCGCCGCCACCAGCACCAGGATCATGACGAAGAGCGCGATCATCAGCCACTTGCCCCACGAGGCGAAGCTCCGGTTGGTTACCCACACCACGCCAGCCGCGAAGACGAAGATGCCTGCGGTGCCAATCACCGCATTGGCCACCGCGTCCGGGGCCACTCGCAGATAGATGGTGATTACCGGGCCCAGGAAGAGGCCCTCGGTGAAGGCGAACAAGGCAAACATGCCGATGGCCAGCGAGGGGTTGCGCCGCACCGCCCATTGGATGCCGAAGATCAGCCCGATCAGCAGGACCAGGGAAATGAACCAGGGCAGGTAGAAGCCGGTGGTCATGAACACGAAGACGCCGGCGGCGGTGATGAAGAGGGACAGCGCCAGCCAGCCGAGGACGGCATCGAGCAGGGTGAACCTGCCCGTCTCGACTGTGGTCGGGCCGTAGGGCTGGGCTGGGTACCCCGGCTCCGGGGGACGGTTGGGATCGAACATACGTTGGCTCCTCAGGGCGAATTCGCCTACGGATTATGCCTCCG
>JBARRR010000127.1:0-17117 GCA_049644325.1 Candidatus Dormiibacterota bacterium | reverse complement strand
GCTTCTGCCTGCTGGCCCTTATCACCCTGGCGGACTGGATCCGCAACCGTGGCGCCAGCCGGCGTTACCTGGCGCTCGCTATCGGGCTGCTGGCGCTGGTCTCGCTGATCAGTCAGTTCAACGACCTGCTCCCCGCCGGCCTCAAGACTGGCATCAGCGTGTTCACCCTCGCGGGCTTCATGGGCGCCGGCTACTCCCTGCTCCTGTTCCGCGACAGCCTGGTCCCCCTGAAGCGTCGGACTAAGACCGTCGCGGGCCTGGCGGTGCTGGTGGTCACCGTGGGCACGACTTCGCTGGTCTTTTTCCCCGACATGCCCAAGCCGCTCCAGCTGGCAGCCGTCATCCTCCTATTCGGCGTCTGGATCGCAACCGTGATCGAGCCCATCTTCAGGCTCTGGCTGATGTCGAGGGGCCGTCCCGCGGTCCAGCGCGCCCGTCTGCGCGCGCTCAGCGCCGGGTACGGCGGCATCGTGCTCGTCCTGGTGGTGGCGATCGGGGCGGCGCCGGCGGCCAACAATGACATCTACAAGATCGGAATCCAGGTCTTCACCCTGGCCATCATCCCTGTCCTCTACATCGCTTTTGCGCCGCCGAAGTGGATACGTCGGTACTGGCGGGAACGCGAGGAGGGCGCCGCCGCAGAGGCGGTGCGCGAGCTGTTGCTGTTCTCCCCCGACCGGACCACGCTGGCGCGCAAGTCGCTGGAATGGGCGACGCGCCTGGTGGGAGCCGACGGCGGCCTGGTATCCGACGGAAGCGGGCACGTGCTCATCGCCGAGGGCGTCGACGAGCCGCTTCAGGAGCGTTTCTTGGCCGAGCTGCGCTCCGGGCAGCGTGGCGTTGTAAGCATCGGGCCCAGTCGCAGCGCGATCGTCCTGCCCTGGGAGGGGAGTGGTGGAGCCGGCGGCCTGGCCGTCCTCTCGGGGCCCTTCACCCCTCTCTTCGGCAGCGACGAGGTGGCCCGGCTGACCGCGTACAGCGCCGCTGTCGCCGCCGCGCTGGAGCGGGTTCGGCTGGTGGAGTCGCTGCGCGACAGCGAGGACCAGCTGCGGCAGCTCAACCAGGACCTGGAAAAGCGCGTCGCCCAGCGCACCGAGCAGCTGGAGGCCAGCAACAAGGAGCTGGAGGCGTTCTCGTACACGGTTTCGCATGATCTGCGGGCACCGCTTCGAGCGATCAACGGCTTCTCCCGCATCCTGATGGACGAGAGCCGCGAGCAGCTGGACGAGGACGGCCGGCGCTACCTCGACCTGATCAGCACCAACGCCGAGGACATGGGCCGGCTGATCGATGGCCTGCTGACCTTCTCGCGTCTCACGCGACAGGAGATGAAGCACCAGGTGGTCGACACCGAGGATGTCGTGAACCGGGTAATCGACGGCGTCAAGGCGAGCGCCAACGGCCGCAACATCGATTTCAAAGTGCATGACATGGCCAACTGCCGATCCGACCTCGTGTTGGTGCAGCAGGTTTACGCCAACCTGATCGGCAACGCCGCCAAGTTCACTCGTGACCGCAACCCGGCTACGATCGAGGTCGGGACACGGCACGAGAATGGCGAGACCGTGTACTTTGTCAAGGACAACGGGGTGGGGTTTGACATGAAGTACGCGGACAAGCTCTTCGGCGTCTTCCAACGGTTGCACCGGGCGGACGAGTACGAAGGCACTGGTGCAGGGTTGGCAATAGTGCAGCGGATCATTCACCGACACGGTGGTCGGATCTGGGCCGAGTCAGCGCCCGGTCAGGGGGCCACCTTCTACTTCACCTTGGGGGAGGATGAACCAGGGGTGGAAACGGGGATTGCAGCCCTTGGAGCGTGAGGTGGAGATCCTGTTGGTCGAGGACAACCCCAACGACGAGGAGCTCACCCTCCACGCTTTCAACAAATACCACGTGTCGAACCGTCTGCACGTGGTCCGAGACGGCGAGGAGGCCCTCGACTTCCTCTTTGCCCGTGGCGCCTACGAGGGGCGGGATCTCGACCAGTCTCCGCGCGTCATCTTGCTGGACCTCAAGCTGCCCAAGGTGGACGGACTGGAGGTCCTCAGCCAGGTCAAGAACGATCCGCGGACCAAGCACATCCCGGTGGTGCTGCTGACCTCGTCGCGCGAGGAGCGCGACATCGTCAGCGGGTACGACCGCGGCGCCAACAGCTATATCGTCAAGCCGGTGGACTTCGAGCAGTTCACCGAGGCGGTTCGGGAGCTGGGGCTGTACTGGCTTATGCTCAACCGCCCGCCCTTGCCCGACGCCAACTGAGCGCTCCGATGAAGCCCCTTAAGGTGCTCATGCTGGAGGACCGCGCCCCCGACGCCGAGCTGGTGATGCACGAGCTTAAGGTCGCGGGCTACGACGCCGACGTCACGCGCGTCGACAACAGGGCAGACTACCTTCAACAGCTCGGCTCCAGCTACGACCTGATCCTTGCCGATTACAACCTTCCCCAGTTCGACGCCATCAGCGCCCTCAAGCTGCTCAACGAGCGTGACATCGATGTTCCTTTCATCATCGTGTCGGGCAGCATTGGCGAAGACGTCGCCGTGGAGGCGATCCACATGGGCGCCGCCGACTACCTGCTCAAGGACCGCCTCACGCGGTTGGCGCCGGCAGTCACCAAGGCTCTCGACCAGAAGGCCCTGCGGGATGCCAAGCGAGCCACTGAGGAGCGGCTGCGCGAAAGCCAGGAGCGCTTCCAGCGGGTCTTCGAAGAGGGTTCGGTAGGGATCGCGCTGGTGGGTCCGGACTATAGGTTCATCGAGGTCAATGACGCCCTCTGCCAGATGCTCGGATACGAGTACGACGAGCTCGTCACGCTCGGTATCAAGGACATCACTCACCCGGAGGACTTCGAACTCGGCGCCAACCTCTCTGCGCAGATGTTCGCCGGCGAGAACGACGGATACCGACTCGAGAAGCGGTATCTGAAGAAGAGCGGCGACGTTGTATGGGTGCAAATCAGCGTGTCCCTTGTGAAGGACAAGGGGGGCAAACCGCTGTACAGCATCGGCGTGGTCCAGGACGTCACCGAGCGCCGCAAGGCCGAGAAAGAGCTCGAGTTCCTGGCCTTGCACGATGCCCTGACGGAGCTGCCCAACCGCACCTTGTTCACCGACAGGCTCTCCCATGCGATCGTCACCGGCACCCGGGACAGCTCGTCTTTCGGGGTGCTGGTGATGGACATGGACCGCTTCAAGGAGGTCAACGATTCCCTGGGCCACCAGGCCGGTGACATGTTGCTGCAGCAGATGGCGGAACGGCTGCGGCTGGCGTTGCGGCAGGCCGACACGGTGGCTCGCCTCGGCGGTGACGAGTTTGGCGTGCTGCCAACCAACACCACGTCGGCGGAGCTGACCATGGTCACCGCCCGAAAGATCCTGTCGGCGCTGGAGCTTCCATTCGCCATCGGCGACGCCCGGATTGACGTCGGCCTCAGCATCGGCATCGCCCAATTCCCGGACCACGGCCGCGACGTCGAGACCCTGTTGCGGCGCGCCGACGTGGCGATGTACGTGGCCAAGCGCAACAAGAGCGGCCTGGCCATGTACTCGCAGGAGCACGACGAGCACAGCGCCGGCCGGCTGGCCCTGATGACCGAGCTCCGGCAGGCGATTCGCAACCAGCAGCTGGAGCTGCACTACATGCCCAAGGTCGACTTCAGGACGCGGCGGACCTACGGCGTTGAGGCCCTGGTCCGCTGGCGGCACCCGACGCGCGGCCTGATCCCACCCGACCAGTTCATCCCCATGGCGGAGCAGACCGACCTTCTCAGCTCCCTGGCCCGCTGGGTCCTGGAGACGTCGCTCAAGCAGCTCGATGCCTGGCGCCGAAGCGGGCTGGAGCTGTCGATGGCGGTCAACCTGTCGGCCGCCAACCTGCACGAGGCGAGCCTGCCGGAGATGATCCGCGACCTCCTCACGAAGTACCAGCTGGACCCCTCGGCGCTGACGGTGGAAATCACCGAGAGCGCGATCATGGTCGCCCAGGCCGACCGCACCGTTCGCCGCCTCAGCGACATGGGCATCGGCGTTTCGATCGACGACTTCGGCACCGGGTATTCGGCGCTGAGCTACCTCAAGACCCTGCCAGTGGATGAGATCAAGATCGACCGGTCGTTTGTTAGGGACATGGCCGTCAACCCCGACGACGCCGCCATCGTCCAGCCCACGATCGACCTGGGTCACAATTTGCGCCTCAGGGTCACCGCCGAAGGGGTCGAGGACGAGGACACCTGGCTGGTGCTGGAGTCGTTGGGGTGCGACGCGGCCCAGGGTTTCTACATCAGCGAGGCGCTGCCGCCGGCGGAGCTGGAGGTCTGGCTGCGACAGTCCGCCTGGGGCATTGGGGCCGACCAGACCGGGGAGTCGGCGGCGCGAGTGCGGGGCGAGGCCAGGGTGCGATGAAGCCCGAGGTCCTGGTGGTCGACGACGACATGCCCCTGGTGCGGGTCCTGGCCCTTCACTTCGAAACCGAGGGCTATCCCGTCCGGGTGGCGACAAACGGTCGCGAGGCCCTGGCCCAGGTGCGCCTGCGACGCCCGGTGGTCATGGTCCTCGACGCAATGATGCCGGGAATGAGCGGGGTCGAGGTCTGCCGCCAGGTGCGCGAGATGGAGGGCGGTGGCGACATCAGGATCGTGATGCTGACGGCAAACTCCCAGGTCGAGGAGTCGGCCAAGGAGGCGGGCGCCGACGCATTCATGACCAAGCCGTTCTCACTCCAAGCCCTCAGCGCCGAGGTCCGGCGTTTGATCCCAGAGGCCAGCCCAGCTTCCGCGGAATAGCCGGCTGTCAGGGTTAACCTTTCGGCCGGGGCCCTTAGCTCAGCCGGTCAGAGCAGCGGACTCATAATCCGCCGGTCGCTGGTTCGAATCCAGCAGGGCCCACGCCTCGCTACTCCTGGTCTATTGGTGGCAGCGACTTGGAGAGCGCGTCGTCCTGGACCGGCTTGAACTTCATGTCGCTGAAGGTGGCGAAGTAGATGTCGTCATCGACCACGCCCTCATGGTTGTCCTTGGTCCAGCCCCGGTTGTCGCCATTGCCGCTCTTGATCTGAATGCCGTTGAGAGCCGTGATCAGCTTGTTCCCCGACGTGTCGACTGTTGCTGATTTCTCCAGCGCACCCTTGACCAGGTAGACCATGTCGTAGGGGAAGAGCTGCCAGTCGGGCGGTTGGACCACGTCCTTCTTGGCCCTGGTTTGGACCCCAACCTTGAAGTCGGCAGAGCCGTTGTTGAAGTTGTGGTCCTCGTACTTCTTCCGGAACGCGTTCCAGGGATCCGGACCGACCTCGGTGGTGATCCGGAATGAAGCGTAGGTCAGCCCTTCGACGTACTCGGGATGATCCGCGTTCTGGGTCCGGACGATTGGATCCTCCGCGTTCGGGCCGCTGAAAATTGGCGCGGTGCCGCCGCCACTTCGGTAGTCCTTGATGAACTGCGCCATCGAGGGTGCCCGGCCCCACAGCACGATGCCCGTGGCTCCGCTCTGCTTGACCTGCAGCGCCTGCGCGGAATACCCGGTCCCGGTTGAAGGAATCGTGACGTCGGGCGAAAGCGGGAAGCCGGCCTTGCTGAACGCGTCCCTTAGGTGACCGGCGCCGTCCTGCCCGTAGTCGCTGTCGTCGTGGACCAGGGCCAGCTCGAGCTTCTTGGCGCCAACGTAGGCCGCCAGGTGCTCAGCCATGGCGTCGTTGGGCGGCGCGATGCGATAGACGTTGGGACGCTTGGTGGCGTCGATCAGGGCCGCGTTGGTGTCGTAGTCGATCATGATGGGAAGGCCCGCATCCGCGGCCGCCTGGTAGGTCGCATCCACCGTGTAGCCGTCGTCGATGATGGCGACCGCCTTCTCGCTCACCGCCCGCTTGATGTTGTCCAGCGACTTGGTCGGGGAGAGCTCGTTATCCAACGCCAGCAGCTTGACCTGGTACTTCTTGCCGCCAACGCTGATACCGCCGCCCTTGTTGATTTCATCAGCGGCCAGCTGCGCGCCCTGTTGCGTGAACGAGGCGACGTAGGGGAGCTTGCCCGTCGGGGTGTTGAGCACGATGGTGACCGAGTCCGCGGCAGACGAGTTGGAGGTGGACGTCGAGGTGAGGTCGCAACTTGTCAGCACGCAGGCCGAGGCTGCGAGAGCGCCAAGAAAGATCCTTGAGTGTTTCAAGCTGTTCTCCCCCTGACTGGCTGCCGACCTGCCGGCGGCCGATTGTACCCGGTCAGCTGTCCAGGATCCGCCCGTCCTCGATCCGCAGCACCCTGTCGGCGAACTCCACCAGGCGGGTGTCGTGCGTGACCACCAGGCACGCCTGCCTCCCGCTCCGGGCAGAGGAGCTGAGCACGCGCATGGCGTCCCGTCCGGTGTTGGTGTCCAGGCTGGCGGTCGGCTCGTCAGCCAGCAGCACGGTCGGTTCCGCCACCAGCGCCCGCGCCAGGCTGACACGCTGCTTCTCGCCACCGCTGAGCGTCTTGGGGCTCGAGGTCAGCCGCTCACCGAGGCCCAGCGCGGTCAGCATCTCGTTGGCCCGCTCGCGCGCGGTGCCCGCCGGCACGCCAAGCAGCCGCAGCGGCAGCGCGACGTTCTCCTGGGCGTTGAAACCGGGCAGCAGGTTGAACGTCTGAAATACAAAGCCGATCGAGTTCAGCCGTACGCGCGCCAGGTCTCGCGGCCGGCCCTCGAGGCGCTTGCCGCCGAGCATTACCTGGCCGGAGGTCGGGTGCAAAAGGCCGCCGATCATAGACAGGAGGGTGGTCTTGCCCGACCCCGAGGGCCCCAGCAGGACGACGACCTCGCCGGCCTCCACCGTCAGGTTGGCGTCGGTTACCGCGGTAACGGCGGTCGGCCCAGCGCCAAACGTCTTGGAGAGCCCCTCGGTGACGACGTTCACGCCATCGGTCGGGACGCTCACGCCTTGAACACCTCCTGCGGGTCGATCCGGCTGACGTGGCGGATTGGCAGCAAGGAGGCGAGGACGTTGACGACCAGGATGACGGCGGCAACGCTGATCACCAGGTCGGCGTCGAGCTGGGCCTCGACCACCGGGTCCCAGGTCTCGAAGGCAAACGCCATCGCCGTAGCCATACCCCAACCCAGCAGTATGCCGCCGATGGAGAGCACGACCGCCTGCAGCAGGGCGCTGCCATAGACCACCCCGCCGCTGGCCCCGATGGCCTTGAGCACTGCATAGTCCCGTGAGTGCTCCACCGTCGTGGTGTAGAGGACGATCCCGGTGATCAGGATGCCGGCGACCAGGCCGACGAGGGCCACGATCTGCACCGGCTGCGAGAAGCTGGTGGTCATCATGGCGCGGTCGTTGGCGGCGATCTCACTCCTGGGCAGCGCGTGCACGCCGGGCAGCTGGTTGATGCTCGACGCGATCTGTCCCGCGGACGACTGGTCCCTGACCTTCACCAGGCTGTAGCTGACGGCTCCCTCACCGGCCACCTTCTGCGCCACCTCGAGGGGGACAAAGACGAAGAAGTCCCCGGCCGCGTCGGTCTCAGCGGAGGTGCCGACGACCTTCAGGTCCTGGCCGAACAGCCTCACCGTCTGCCCCACCTCCACCTTGGCCACGCGGGCGAAGCCGCGGTCGAGGACGACCTCCGAGCCGTGCGGCTCCCCCGACCCGGACTGCATCTTCCACGGTCCCCCGGCCTGCCCCGGCTGGAAACCGATCAGGTACACAGGCAGGTGGGCACCGCCCACCGAGACCACGCCGTTGACGCCGACGATGCTGGCGGCCGACGCCACGCCGTTCACCTGGCCGACCTGGGTTGACGTCGACATCGGGAATATCGACTGGGCGAAGAGGAGGTCGTCGACGCCGGTCTGGGCCACGACCAGGTGCGACCCCGAGTGGTCGAGGTAGGCGGTGCCCGAGCTCGTCACCCATCGCGCCGTGCCCTCGAGGAAGATCACCAGCATCGCCGCGATGCCAAGCGCGATCGTGCTGACCGCCCAGCGCCGCCGCTCGCCGGTGAGGTTGCGCCAGGCGACGTGGAACGCCGCCGCCGCCACGCTCGACCACCGCCGCCGGTCGGCCGGCCGTGGCCGCCAGTCCGCCTGCCGTCCGCTATGGACCTCGGCGGGCGTCGGGAGGCTATCGCTCATCGACCGATTGTCGCAACGTAGGCTAATGTCCATGCCCGCTGACCTCGAGGCGCTGGCCTACGACCTGACATGGACCTGGGACTCGACCATCCGCCGGGCGTTCGAGCACCTCGACCCGGCCTTGTGGCGCGAGTCGGGGCACAACCCAGTGGTCATGCTCCAGCTGATGGCGCCCGAGGCGCGTGCCCAGGCGGTGCTGCACCCGGAGATCGTCCGGCTCCTGGCACGCCGCCCCAGCGGCTTTCCCGGGATGCAGGCGTGGGGCGCCGGGCTGGGCGGAGGCGTTGCCTACTTCTCGATGGAGTACGCCATCACCGAGCACCTGCCGATCTACTCCGGCGGTTTGGGGGTCCTCGCCGGCGACCAGCTCAAGGCTGCCGCCCAGCTTGGCCTCCCGATCACCGGCGTTGGCCTCCTCTACCGAACCGCCTTCGCCCGGCAGGTGCTCGGCCAGGATGGCGAGCAGCTCACCGACTTCCCCGCCACCGAGCGCAGCCGCCTGCCGATCGCGCCGGTCCCCGGCGACGAAGGTCCAGCGGAAATCCGGTTCACCGTCGGCGCGGACGAGGCGGTAGCTCGCCTCTGGCACGCGCACGTTGGCTCGGTGATGCTGATCCTGCTCGACACCGACCTGCCCCAGAACCCGCCCCACATCCGCGCTGCCACCGAACGGCTCTACGTGGCCGACCCCGAGGCGCGGCTGGTCCAGGAGATCGTGCTGGGCATCGGCGGTGTCCGCGCCCTGCGGGCGGCGGGGCGGGATCCGCTGCTGTTCCACCTCAACGAGGGCCACAGCTTCCTCTCGCTGCTGGAGCTGACCCGCGAGGAGGTGGCCGCCGGGCGATCACTGCAGGACGCGCGCGAGCAGGTCCGGCGGCGCTCGATCTTCACCACCCATACGCCGGTTGCCGCCGGCAGTGACTACTTCCCCGAGGAGCTTGTGGCCCGCCTCGTGGGCCCCTACCTGGAGGACGCCGGCATGACGGTGCCCGAGTTTGTCGACATGGGGCGCCGTCGCCCGGGCGATGCGGAGGAGATGCTCTGCACCACCTTCGTGGCCCTCCGCGAGGCCGGCACCAGCGTCGGTGTCAGCAAGCTCCACGGGGCGGTTTCGCGGCGCCTCTGGAAGGACGCCTGGCCCGGTCTGGCCGAGGAGCACGTGCCCATCGGCTATGTCACCAACGGCGTGCACATGCCGACCTGGGTGGCGGAGCCGATCGCCAGCCTGCTCGCCGAATCTGTCGATGAGCAATGGTGGAACCTGGACGCCGACGACCAGCGCTGGCGGGGTGTCGCCCTGATCCCCGACCGGCGGCTCTGGGACATCCGCACCGGCCTGCGCCGGCGGCTGATCGAGCGGGCGATCGCCGCCCGCGGTGACAACGGGCTGTTCGACCCCGACAAGCTCACCATCGGCTTTGCCCGCCGGTTCGCGGGCTACAAGCGGGCGGCCCTGATGCTGAGCGACCCCGACCGATTCCGCTCCATCCTCGGCCGCCCGGGCCGCGAGGTCCTGGTCGTGGTCGCGGGCAAAGCTCACCCGTCTGACGGGATCGGCAAGGAGATCCTGACGGAGGTCGCACGCTTCGTTCGCGACGAGCCGCGGATGGCCTTCATCGAGGACTACGGCCTGGGCAGCGCCCCCCTGCTGGTGCAGGGTGCCGACGTCTGGCTCAACAACCCGCGGCGGCTCCTGGAGGCCAGCGGCACCAGCGGGATGAAGGCCGGCGCCAACGGCGTCCTCAACCTATCCGTCAACGACGGCTGGTGGGACGAGGGCCGGCGCAGCGACTCGGGCTGGACCATCGAGGCCGGCAGCGGCCTTGACGAGGCCGACAACAATGACGCTCGCGACGCCGACATCCTCTACCGCACCCTCGAGGAGCGGGTCGTGCCGCTCTTCTATGACCGCGATCCCAACGGCATTCCCAGCGGCTGGGTCGCGATGATGCGAGCCAGCATTCGCCACATCGGCAGCCAGTTCTCAGCCCGCCGGATGGTGCTCGACTACTACCGGACCTGCTACCTGCCGGCGGCGCGCCTGGCCGCGCGGGGCGACTCGGGCACCAGCCAGACCACCGCCAGCGGCGGCAGCGTCAAAACCGCCGACGACGGCTGACCGTTCCAGCCGACGTCCTCGGCGACGACGCGGCCCCAGTTACCAACGTTGCCGCCGCCGTAAACCTCGGCGTCGGTGTTGATCGCCTCGCGCCAGGCGCCGGCCTGCGGTAGCCCGACCCTGAAGTCGGAGCGGACCTCGGGGGAGAAGTGGGCGACACAGACCAGGCCCGGGCTGCCGTCGGCGTCGCGGCGGATGAAGGACAAGACGTTCTGGTCAGCGTTGCCGGCGTCAATCCATTCGAAGCCGTCGGGGTTGGAGTCGAGCTCCCACAGCGCTGGGGTCTCCTTGGAGGTCCGGTTGAGGTCGCGGACGAGCTGCTGCGTTCCCCGGTGAGCTGGGCGCTTGAGAAGGTCCCAATCGAGGCTTCGCTCGTGCGACCACTCGCGCTCCTGGGCCAGCTCACCTCCCATGAAGAGAAGCTCCTTGCCGGGGTGAGCCCACATCCATGCCAGCAGCGCCCGCAGATTGGCGTGGCGGCGCCAGGGGTCGCCGGGCATCTTGCCGTACAGCGATCCCTTGCCGTGGACGACCTCGTCGTGAGAGAGGGGGAGGATGTAGTGCTCGCTCCATGCGTAGAGCAGGCCGAAGGTCATCTCGGCGTGGTGGTGGCGACGGAAGACCGGGTCCTTGCTGACGTAGTCGAGGGTGTCGTGCATCCAGCCCATGTTCCACTTGTGGCTGAAGCCGAGCCCGCCGGCGGTCGTCGGGCGGGTGACGCCGCCCCAGGCGGTTGATTCCTCGGCCACCACCATGACGCCGGGATGTCGCTCGGCCAGCGTGGTGTTGGTCTCGCGGAGGAAGTCGACGGCCGCGAGGTTCTCCCGGCCGCCAAACTCGTTGGGCATCCACTGGCCCGCCTTGCGGGAGTAGTCGAGGTAGAGCATCGACGCCACCGCGTCCACGCGCAGGCCGTCGACGTGGAACTCCTCGGCCCAGTAGTGGGCTGACGCGACCAGGAAGTTGCGCACCTCGCTGCGGGCGTAGTTGAAGATCAGGGTTCCCCAGTCGGGGTGCTCGCCGAGGCGGGGGTCCTCGTGCTCGTACAGCGCGGTGCCGTCGAAGCGGGCGAGGGCCCATTCGTCCTTGGGAAAGTGGGCCGGGACCCAGTCGACGATCACGCCGATGCCGCGTTGGTGGAGGTGGTCGATCATCCAGCGCAGGTCGTCGGGGGAGCCGTGCCTGGAGGTGGGGGCGAAGTAGCTGGTGACCTGGTAGCCCCAGGAGCCGGCGAAGGGGTGCTCCATCACCGGCATCAGCTCCACGTGGGTGAAGCCCATGCCGACGCAGTAGTCCGCCAGCTGGTCGCCCAGCTCGCGGTAGCTCAGAAGGCCGCCGTCCGGGTTGTGCCGCCACGACCCGAGGTGGACCTCGTAGATCGACAGTGGCTGGGTGTGGCCGTCCCACGTGCGACGCCGCTCGAGCCAGGCGTCGTCTCGCCACCGGTGCTTGACGGACTCGACCACGCTCGCCGTGGAGGGGGGCAGCTCGGTCGCGCGCGCCATCGGGTCGGCCTTGAGGGCGCGCTTGCCGTCGGCGCCCAGCACCGAGAACTTGTACCGGGTGCCGGCGGCGATCCCGGGGACGAACAGCTCCCATACGCCGCTGCTGCCCAGCGACCGCATCGGGTGGACCAGCTCGTCCCAGGAGCCGAGGTCGCTGGCCACGCTGACCCCCTCGGCATTCGGAGCCCAGACCGAGAACGCGGTGCCCCGCACCCGGCGCACGCCGCCATCCGGGTCCGGCACCTCCTGCTCCAGCACTCGGGCGCCGAGTCGCTGCCACAGCTCGAGGTGCCGTCCCTCAGCGAACAGGTGCAGGTCGAGCTCGCCCAGGGTGGGGAGGAAGGCATAGGGGTCGTCGACCGTCCACTTGCCACCGGCGTTGGCAAAGCGGAAGCGGTGGCCGCCGGCGACCGCGCCGCTCACCTCGGCCTCGAACAGCCCGCCACCCAGGGCGCGCATGGGCTTGGCCCGAGTGTCTTCTCCCAGCAGCAGCCAGGCCTTCTCCGCCGCCGGCTGCCAGGCTCGGAAACCGGTCGCCCCGCCCTCGGGGTGCCGGCCCAGGACCTGGTGGGGATCGTGGTGGCGGCCGGCGGCGAGAAGGTCGAGCTCCGTCTGGCTCACGGACGTCGCGCGTGCCATCAGGCCGGCGACTCCAGGTAGCGCAGCGGGATCCACGTCCAGTCCGGCCGGTGGTTCAGCTCGTAGGCCAGCTCATAGAGCGCCTTCTGCACCTCGTAGGCGTCCAGCAGCGCCGGCGCCATCGCCGTGGGGGGCAGCAGCGGGGATGCCCCGACAGTTGCGACATAGGCGTCCCAGAGGGCCTCCTGGTTGACCCTGGTCCAGGCGTCGCCGAATCGCTGCAGCCGGTTCCAGCGCAGGTCATCGGGGTTGGTCCAGTTCTGCAGCGCCACCGAAGAGGCATAGTCGAGGGAGCGGAGGATGCCGGCCACGTCCTTGAGCGCCGACGCCCGCCGCCGTCGCGCCTCGACGCTACGCGAGGGTTCGCCCTCGAAATCGAGGATGACCCAGCCGTCGTCGGTTCGCGCGGTCTGGCCGAGGTGGAGGTCACCGTGCACCCGGATGGCAAGCCCCGCCTCGGGCAGGTCGGCGATGGCATCGATTCGTCGCTGGAGCCCCGCCCGCGCCGCGTGCGCCGCAGGGTTGCCATCAGCCCGGGCCAGCGTCTCCAGGTCGGCGAGCATCTCGTCAGCCCACGCTCGCAGGTCGGTAGGACCAGCAGGCTGCGCCCGCATCGGCTCGGGCATGCTTTCCCCGGCCAGGGCCAGGTGCATCTCGGCGATGACCGCGCCCAGCCTGGCCGCATCGGGGGTGAAGTCCGATCCCTGGTCGTCGACCAGCTCGCGGATCTCGGCCTCGTCTTCGACCCCGGATTCGTCGGCGGCGGCGTAGAGATCGCGCAGGGAGGTCATGGCGATGGCCCAGCCGTCGGTGGCGTTGTGGAGGTAGGGCTGGAGCATGGCCACGACCACGGGCTCGGCATTCGCGGAGCGGTATTCAATCAATCCCAGGGGCGTCGGGATATGGCCGAATCCGGCGTCCTTGAGCGCCTCCAGCATCTCGAACTCCGGTGAGCTGGCGCTCTCCAGCTTGCGGAAGCACTTGAGCAGCTCGGTCTCGCCACGCACCAGCATGGTGTTGCTCTGGTCGCGCGGCAGGGTGCGGATCTCCGCGCCCTGGGTCGGCCGACCCTCACCGCTACCGGCCAGCTCGCCGTTGAGCGTCGGCAGGGGGTCGGCGCCTTCGAGGAGGCCCCAGAAGCGCGCGGCGGCCTGGCGGTCGAGGAGGGCGTCAAGGACCAGCACCGGCTCGCCATCGCGCAGCCCCTCGGCGACCAGCGCGGCGTCACGGTTGTCGACGTTGGCGGCGGGGCGCACCGAGAGCGGCAGGCTGTAGCGTTCCGAGCCGGAGTCGGCGTACTCCGCGCGGAGCAGGACAGGGACCAGGGAGGGGTCGCCCTCGGCGATGCCCGCGTCTTCGATCACGACGCGCTCGATCTCGCGGTCCTTGCCGCTGAACCATCGTTGCCGGCGCAGGTACTCCATCAGCTGCGACTCGGGCTGGGGCAGCCCGGCCGACTTGAGCAGGTCGGCGGGGGAGACGGGCTGGCTCATCCCTGCCCCTCGCCCACGGGAGGCAATGGGGTATCGCTGATCTCGAACCAGTAGAAGCTGTGCGGCGCGATGGTGAGAAAGTAGGGCAGCTCGCCGATCCTGGGGAACGGCACCCGCCCCAGCAGCTCCACCGGCCGCCGGTCCGTGTAGCGGCGGAGGTCGAGCTCCACCGGCTGCACGAACCGTGAGAGGTTGTTGACGCAGAGGATGGTCTGGTTCTCATTGCTGCGCAGGAAGGCAAAGACCGAAGGGTTGTCGGCGTCGAGCGCTTCGAAGTCGCCCTCACCGAAGACCTGGTAGCGGCGTCGCACCGCAAGGAAGCGTCGCAGCCAGTGCAGCATCGAGGACTCGTTGCGCTGCTGGCCCTCGACGTTGACCGCGGCGAAACCGTACACCGGGTCCATCAGCGGCGGCAGGTAGAGCTGGGCGAAGTCGGAACGGCTGAACCCCGCGTTGCGGTCGGCGGTCCACTGCATCGGCGTGCGCACGCCGTCCCGGTCGCCGAGGTAGATGTTGTCGCCCATCCCGATTTCATCCCCGTAGTAGAGGATGGGCGTTCCCGGCAGCGACAGTAGCAGGCCATAGAAGAGCTCCATCTGGCGCCGGCCGTTGGCCAGCAGCGGCGCCAGCCGGCGGCGGATGCCGAGGTTGAGCTTCATCCGCGGGTCGCGAGCGTACTCCGTCCACATGTAGTCCCGTTCGTCCTCGGTGACCATCTCCAGGGTCAGCTCGTCGTGGTTGCGCAGGAACAGGCCCCACTGGCCGAAGCCGGGGATGGCCGGGGTGCGCTCCAAAATCTCGGTGATGGGGTAGCGCTGCTCGCGCCGCAGGGCCATGAACATGCGCGGCATCAGGGGGAAGTGGAAGCACATGTGGCACTCGGGGTGCTGCTCGCTGCCGAAGTACTCGACCACGTCCTCGGGCCACTGGTTGGCCTCCGCGATCAGCACCCGGTCGCCACCGTAGTCGCGGTCGATGACCTCGCGCAGAGTGGCCAGGAAGGTGTGGGTCTCGGGGAGGTTCTCGCTGCTGGTGCCCTCGCGTTCGTAGAGGTAGGGGACGGCGTCCAGGCGGAAGCCGTCGAGGCCCAGGTCGAGCCAGTGGCGCAGCACCTTGACCATCTCGGCGCGGACCTCGTGGTTGTCGTAGTTGAGGTCGGGCTGGTGGCTGAAGAAGCGGTGCCAGTAGTAGGCCTCGGCCTGCTCGTCCCACGTCCAGTTGCTGGGCTCGGTGTCGACGAAGATGATGCGTGCGTCGGTGTAGCGGTTCTTGGTCTGCGACCAGACGTACCAGTCGCGCTTGGGGTTGTCGGGTGACGACCGCGCCTCCTGGAACCAGGGATGCTGGTCCGAGGTGTGGTTCATGACCATGTCCATGACCACGCGCATGCCGCGGTGATGAGCCTCGTCGATGAGGGTGCGCAGGTCTTCCTCGTCGCCGTACTCCGGTTGGATGGAGTAGTAGTCGCTGATGTCATACCCGCCGTCCCGCAGCGGGCTCTGGTTGATGGGCAGCAGCCAGAGACAGTCGACGCCCAGCCATTCCAGGTAGTCGAGCCGGTTGATCAGGCCGGGGAGGTCGCCGATGCCGTCGGCGTTGCCGTCGGCGAAGCCACGGACCAGCAGCTCGTAGAAGACCGCGTGCCGGTACCAGTGCGGGTCGGCGCCCGGCAGGGCAGGGCCAGGGCTTCCACCGACGAGGCCCCGGGGCCGCGTCGAGGGCTGGCTAGGACCTCTCTTAGCGCTCACAGGCCCCTTATGGCCGCTCACAGCCTTCTTATCGCTCACGTGCTGGGCTCACCGAGAAGAGATGTGCCGGCGTCTTCCGGGGGTCGAGACGGACATAGTTGCCTCCCGACGACCAACTGTAGTTGGCGCCGGTGAGCTCGTCGTGGACCTTGAGCTTAGTGGCGCCCCCCAGCCCGAGGGCGTCGACGTCGGGCCAGCAGGTGGCCTCGACGACGTTGTGGGGGTCCAGGTTGCAGACCAGCAGGAGGGCGTCGTCGCCGGCGTGTGAGCGGCGCGAGACCGCCAGCACCTGGTCCGAATCGACGTGGTGGAGGCGGAGCGTTCGCAGCAGCGCAATCGCCTCATGATGGCGGCGGCGGATGTCGTTGACCTTGGTGATCATCGGCGCCAGCGAGTCGGCGCGAGACCAGTCCCGCCGCCGGTACTGGTACTTCTCGCTGTCGAGGTACTCCTCCGAGCCCTCGCGCAGGGGTGTGTTCTCGTACAGCTCGTAGCCGCTGTACATGCCCCAGCAAGGCGCGGTGATGGCGGCCAGGACCAGGCGCAGACGGAAGGCCGCGGGCCCGCCCTGTTGCAGCGTCTGGTGGAGGATGTCGGGCGTGTTGACCCAGAAATTGGGGCGGAAATAATCGACCACCTCGGTCTGCGAAAGCTGCCAGAGATACTCCGACAGCTCGTGTTTGGTGTTGCGCCAGGTGAAGTACGTGTACGACTGGGTGAAGCCGACCTTGGCCAGGCGCTCCATCACCCGCGGCCGGGTGAAGGCCTCGGCGAGGAAGATGACGTCGGGGTGATCGCGGTGGATCCCCTCGATCAGCCAGGTCCAGAAGTCGATGCTCTTGGTGTGCGGGTTGTCGACCCGGAAGACCCTGACCCCGTGGTCTATCCAGAAGCGCACCACCCGGTCGAGCTCCCGCCAGAGGCCGTCGCGGTCGTCGGTGTCGAAGTCGATGGGGTAGATGTCCTGGTAGCGCTTGGGCGGATTCTCGGCGTACCTGATCGAGCCGTCGGGCCGGTGCTGGAACCAATCAGGGTGGTCGGTGACCCAGGGGTGGTCCGGGCTGCACTGGACGGCGAAGTCGAGGGCGACCTCGAGGCGGTGACGCCTGGCGGTGGCGACGAAGGCGTCGAAGTCCTTGATGGTGCCGAGGTCGTGGTGGACGGCGTCGTGACCGCCGGCCTGGCCGCCGATCGCCCAGGGGCTGCCCGGGTCGTCGGGTCCGGCCGTGAGGGTGTTGTTGGGACCCTTGCGGAAGCTTTCGCCGATGGGATGGATGGGGGGCAGGTAGCAGATGTCGAACCCCATCGCGGCGATGCCCTTGAGCCGTTTGGCGGCGGTCTTGAAGGTCCCTGACCTGCCCTTGGTGGCGCCCTCGCTGCGGGGGAACATCTCGTACCAGGCGGAGAAGCCACCGAGCTCGCGGTCGATCCACAGGGGGTAGGGACCGGCAAGGGCGGCCCGGTCGCGCGGCTGGGTGCGGGCCACCAGGGCAACCGCCGCGGCCGAG
>JBARRR010000126.1:0-15169 GCA_049644325.1 Candidatus Dormiibacterota bacterium | reverse complement strand
GCGTCCTGGCGCCAGCTGAACTCCATGCCGATGTTGGGGTCGAGGTCGCGCCAGTTGTCGGCGATCTGGGTCCCGGTCATGCCCTGGCACCACATCGCCAGCTGAAAGACCCCACCGCTGGCGCCGTCGGCGTGGTCGAAGTCGAGGCCGGCCTCGTCCAGCCAGACCTGCAGCACACCCGCCTGGAATGCCACCTTCATGCCACCCCCGGCCAGGATCAGGGACCGCTTCTTGCCCGGCGGCAGGGGCTCCGGTGCGGGGGCATCCGGACTGGGCATAGGTGGCGGGGTGACGTCCGCCGCCATCAGGTCCGCCCCCGCTCCACCATGCGTTCGGCGAAGCGATCGGCCAGGGCGGCAATGGTCAGGGACGGGTTGGCGCCCACCGGACCCGGCATCACCGACCCGTCGGCCACGTGCAGGCCGGGGTGCCCGAAGACCTCGCCGAAGCTGTCGACGACGCCCTCGGTGGCGTCCCGGCCCATCGGCACCCCGCCCAGCGGGTGCACGGTTATGACCCGGTTGAGGTACCAGATGGGGTTGTCGACGAAGTCGGCCTCGAGGGTTGCGGCGATGTCATGCATGGTGTTGCGCACCCGCTCGAAGTACGGCCGCGAGTCCTCGAGGACCCAGTCAATCTCGAGCAGGCCGTCCTCCAGGCGCATCTTGCCATTCGGGTTGTCACGGCCCATGCCCAGCAGCGGCAGGGTCGTGGAGGAGAGATCGCTGTCACCCCAGAGGCCGGCCAGCTCACCGGCCAGGTTGGTCTCGGCGTTGCCGGTGAGCCGGTCCCACATGCGCTCGCCGGCGAAGCGCGTGAACCTGAGCACCTCCCCGGGGGCGTCCGACTCCTGGAACATCCAGCTGGCGAAGCTGGGGTAGCCGGAGTCCTCGATATAGAAGCCAGGCCCGTCGCCCCCATCCAGGGAGTCGGGAACGCGGATGGCGCTGGTGATCACGGGCCCGTGGTCGGGAAACAGCTCGCGACCGCGCTTCTTGCCGTCCACTGTCTCACGGGCACGGAGCAAGAACGTGATCAGGTCGCCGTTGTCGCAAAAGCGGGTGCCCAACGAATCGCCGAGGGCGGGCAGCCGGTCGCGGTTCTTCATCAGCAGGAAGGTCGAGCCGAGGGCGCCGGCGCTGAGGACCAGGTGGGTCGCCGACAGCTCGATGTGTTCCAGGTACTTTCCCCCGGTTTGCTCCCGGGGCACATCCGGCTCGTGCTGCACGTAGCGGACGGTGTAGCCGCCTCCGGCCACGGGCGCAAAGTCGCGAACCTCGCAGAGGGTGCGGATGTCGACCCCCAGGCTCTGCGCCTCGGTCAGGTAGTTGTAGTCGAGGGTGTTCTTGCTGCCGTAGTTGCAACCGATGTTGCACTCCCCACACAGCCGGCAGGTCAACCGCGTCCGGCCGTGCATGTTGGGGCGTTCCACGATCGGCTCCCCAGGGACGGGGTCCTCGCCGGGGCCGGCGAAGGTCACCGCCAGCGGTGGCAGCTGCCAGTCCAGTCCCAGCTGCTCCGCGGCGTGCTTGAGGGCCTGTGTCTTGGGGACCGATGCGTAGGGCTCGCGGTCGATGGGGAAGACCTGCGGAGCCAGCATCCTCTCCACGCGGTCGTAGTGGGGGTCGAGCTCGGCCCGCGACATCGGCCAGGGTGCGTAGCCCTGGTCGCCGCCGCGGACGAACCACTTCTCGTCCTTGCGGAGGAGCACGTTGGCGTAGATCAGGGAGCCGCCCCCAAGCCCGGCGGACACCAGCGCCTCCAGGCCACCGAAGCTCCAGATGTTGTAGAGGCCGTAGCTGGCCTTGCTCGGGTCCCAGAAGTTGTTGGCCATCTGACGGGGGCTGCGAGGAAAGGAGCCCGGGGGGTAGACGCGGCCTCGCTCGAGCAGGCATACACTCCATCCCGCCTCCGCCAGTCGGTACGCCATCACCGACCCGCCGAAGCCGGACCCCACGATCACCGCGTCGAAATGCTGCAAATAGCCTCCCCCGTGCTATCCCGAACGAGCGCTTAGGTTAGCTAATCCGATTCGGCGGGGACTGACTGCGGCAAACTACGCAGTTGTGGACCGAGCTGGGCTGATGGCCGAGATCGACAGCGGCTGGAAGCGGCTTGACGGGTTGGTGAGCGGCCTGTCCGACGACGACTGGCGCCGCATGGTCCCCGCCCAGGATCCCGACGCCGACATCCGGACCGTGGCGGACGTCATCGCTCACATCGCGGCCTGGAAGCAGAACTCCCTCAAGATCGCGATGGCCCAGGGCGAGCCCAGCGCCGCTCCCGTCGACGACTACCCCAACCGCATCCTCGACTTCGACTTCAATGAGTTCAACCACGAGGTCCTGGAGGAGTGGCGAGGTCAAGCCCCGACCACGGTCCTGGCGCGGCACCGGGCTGCGCACCACGGGCTGATCATCGCCCTGGATGCGCTGCCCGATGACCGCCTGCTGGTCGATGAGCGGCCGCGCAAATGGCTGCGGCCATGCCTGGGGCACCTCGGCGACCACCTGGATGAGCTCGAATCCGCGCTGGGTCACGCGCCGTCTTAGGGCATCGTCGCGCTCTCGTCGCTGGTGAAGAGACCGAAGACATTGCCTTCTGTGTCCCTGCAGGTCGCGAACCAGCCCATACCAGGGATCGGCGTCTTCGCCAGGATGATTATGCCGCCCTTGGCCTCGATCTTCGGCAGCGTGTCCTCGATTGAGTCGACCTCCATCGTCAGGTTCGTCGTGGTCGTGTCGCCGCGCTGGAAGAGAGCGCCATTGATGCCCTGGCCGTCCTCGCCAGTGGTCGCCATGCCGTAGTACTGCGGCGCGCCGTCAAAACGCTGGAAGCTCCAGCCAAAGACGTCATGGTAGAAGCCCTCGGCGCGGTCGGGATCGTCAACGGGGATCTCGAAATGGGTCGGTCGTGCCAATGACGTCCTCCATCCAATTTTCGGCTTGACCGGGAAACTGTAGCGCCGTGCGGCGCCCATCTGCGAGGGCAAAAACATACACAGAAATGTGGTAGACTACAAACATGTGTTTGGGGGCTGGGATGGGTGCCGAGGAGCTCGAGGGGCAGGACATAGACCAGCTCTCGGACGAGGCCCTGGCGATGTCGATGGCCAGCGAACGCGCCCTGATCGATCGGCTGGAGGCCGACTTCGCGCGACGGCTAGCACGCTTCCAGGCGCGGCGCGGCTTCGAGCGATTTGGCGCGGCCGACGTAGTCGCCTGGCTCAAGCAATACGGCAGAATGTCGGGCGCGGCCGCGATGGAGCGCGTCAAGGTCGCCCAGGGGCTGGAGACGCTGCCCCTGATGGCCCAGGCACTGGGCGACGGTGAGATCAGCTTCGGCCACGCGGCGGTGATCGCTCGGGCCGCCGAGGAGGCCGGGCCCGAGTCGGCGCCCAAGCTTGAGGAGCTGGCCGTGGTCGCCGCCCGGACGATGCACCCAGGCGAGCTCCGGCTCTACACCGAAAGGGTCCGCAACGACCTTGACAGCAGGGCGTTCCTCGAGGATTACAATCGCGCCTTTGCCCGGCGTCGGCTCGACCTCGGCCAGAGTCCCAATGGAATGTGGGTGCTCGAAGGTCGGCTCGACCGGGAGGGCGGCGCCTGCCTGGCGACCGTCCTCGAGGCACTGCAGGGACCCAAGGCTAACGATGACACCCGCACTCCGGCGCAGCGCCGAGCCGACGCCATGACAGCCCTGGCACGGATGCAGCTGGATGGTGGCAGCGCGCTGCCGCGCTCCGGTGGTCAGCGGCCTCACCTCACAGTGACCGCGACAGTGGAGACGCTGCTGGGCAACGCGGACGCACCGGCCGGCGAGCTGATGAACAGGTTCCCGGTTCCCAAGGAGACCGTCCAGCGGATCGCCTGCGATTGCTCTCTGACGCCGTTGGTGGTCGATGACAACGGCGACCCGCTCGACTTCGGTCGTACGATCCGGACGATCTCTCCGGCTTTGCGGCGCGCGTTGGTCGCCCGCGACAAGCATTGCCGATTCCCGGACTGCGATCGGCCGGTGAGCTGGTGCGATGGCCACCACCTGTTCTGGTGGAGCGTGGGCGGCCGAACTGGTAAACGCTTCGTTGCGCTGGTGTGCCGTCTACATCACACGCTGCTGCATGAAGGTGGCTGGAGCCTTGAGGGCGACCCCGCGGGCGAGCTGGTCGCGGTTCCGCCGTAGCGGCCGGCGTCGCGGGTCCCTACTTACCCAGGATCTTCCTCAGGCCAGCCTCATCAGTGATCTCGATGCCGAGCTTCTGCGCCTTGGCCAGCTTCGAGCCCGGGTTGTCGCCGACCACGACGTGGTCGATCTTCTTAGTAACGCTGTCGGCCACGGCCCCACCCTTGTCGCTGATCAGCCGCTCGAACTGCGACCGCGGCTCCGAGAGGGTACCCGTGATGACGAACGTCTTGCCGGTGAGCGGCCCCTGTTTCGGGGCCGGCGGCGGGGCGGGCCGGACGCCCGCGTCGAGCAGCTGACGGACCAGGTGCTGCGATGACGGGTTCTGGAAGAAGTCGTGGATTGCCTGGGCCACGATCGGGCCGATGCCCTCGACCTCGTTGAGCCGCTCCACGTCGACGGCCATAATCGCCTCGATCGTCCCGAACTCGCGGGCGAGCAGGTTGGCCACCGTCTCGCCGACGTGCCGGATGCCGAGCCCGATCAGCAACCGGTTGAGGGTCGTGTCCTTGCTGCGCTCGATGTTCTGCAGCAAGCGGTCGGCCGACTTGTCCGCGAAGCCTTCCAGCTGAAGGATGTCCTCCCGCGTCAGCCGGTAGATGTCGGCCGGCGTCTTGATCACGCCGCGATCAAGCATCTGCCGGATTGTCTGGTAGCCAAGCGCGTCGATGTTCATGGCGCCGCGCGACACGAAGTGGAAGGTCGACTCCAAGATCCGTGACGGGCACTCGGGGTTGACACAGCGGCGCACCGCCTCCCCCGCCTCACGCACAGTCTCGGTGCCGCACGATGTGCAGCGAGTCGGCATCTTCCATTTGCGAGCGTTCTTGGGCCGCTTCGAGAGCACCGGCCCGATGACCTCGGGGATGACGTCGCCGGCCTTGTGGACGATTACCATGTCGCCGACGCGGACATCCTTGCGCGCCACCTCATCCTCGTTGTGCAGCGTCGCCAGCGACAGCGTCGAACCGGCGACAAAGATCGGCTCCAGGACGGCGAACGGGGTGACCGCGCCGGTGCGGCCGGTGTTGACCATGATGTCGCGCAGCAGTGTCTCGGCCTGTTCCGGCGGGTACTTGAAGGCGATCGCCCAGCGCGGCTCGCGGGAGACGAAACCGAGCTCCACCTGCTGGGCGAGGGAGTTCACCTTGATGACCACGCCGTCGGTGCCGTAGTCGAGCTGGTGCCGCGTCTCGCGCCACTCCTCGACGTATTCCAGCACCGAGTCGATGCTGTGATGGACCTTGTAGTTGGGATTGACACGGAAGCCCAGCTCCTGCAACCGCCCCATGACCTCGGCGTGGCTCTTCGCTTGACCCGTCGGGTCCATGCCGTAGATGAAGCTGGAAAGCTTGCGTTCGGCGGTGAGCCTGGGGTCAAGCTGACGCACCGAGCCGGCCGCAGTGTTACGCGGGTTGGCGTACGTGGCCTTGCCCTGGTCCTCCATCCGGGCGTTGAGCTCGGCGAAGGCTGAGTTGGGCATATAGACCTCGCCCCGTACCTCGATCTGCGGCGGCACGCCGCCCACCCCCCGCTTGAGTGTCAGGGGCACGCTGCGGATGGTGCGGACGTTGCTGGTGACGTCCTCCCCGATGGCGCCATCGCCGCGGGTGGCGCCGGTCTTGAGCCGACCGTTCTCGTAGAGGAAGCTCATCGCCAGGCCGTCGATCTTCAGCTCGGTGACGTACTCGACGTCCTCCCCCACCCCGCTGACCACGCGCCGGTGCCAGGCGCGCATCTCCTCTGCAGAGAAGGCGTTGCCGAGCGACAGCATCGGGATCCGGTGCTTGACCTTGGTGAAGGCGTCCAACGGGGCGCCGCCCACCCGTTGGGTGGGCGAGTCCTCGGTCTGCAGCTCGGGGTGCTCGGCCTCGAGCTCCTGGAGCGCGCGGAAGAGTCGGTCCCACTCGTAGTCCGATATCTCTGCCTGGTCCTGGACGTAGTAGAGGTGGCTGTGGTGGTCGATCAGGTCGCGCAGCTCCTGCGCCCGCGCCTCGGGCTCGGCGCTCAGCTGGGACAGCATGATGTCGACGTTGCCCGAAGCCTTTGGGGCGGCCTTTCCGCGCGTGGTCGCCTGGGCGGCGTTGCGCCTGCCGGCCTGGGCGCCCTTGCCAGGCGCGGCCACCAGGGCATCCTTGCCGTCGCGCGACGCCGCCCCTCTGCGCATGTCGCCGGTGCGCCCACCGCCAGAAGCTGGACGTCGGTCAGGTCGCCTGCCGCGGGAGACACCGCGCGCCACTATTCAGGCTCCAGCGGCGCGATAGACGCCGAGATGATCTTGATGCCGACGTTGTCGAAGCGGACGATCAGCTCCTCGTCAGTGCGGGTCAGCGTGCTCTTGACCACGACGCCCGCGCCGAATGTCTTGTGCTTGACCCGCTGCCCTTCAGAGTATCGCTGGACGACCGGCTCGGCTGGGGCCGGTGGACGCCGCGACACGGCCTCCAGGACGCTGCGGTCGCCGCGCTGGATCCGGGTGCTGCCGGCGGGGCGCTGGATGATCTCCTCCGGCAGCTCGGAGAGAAACCGTGAGGGCAGGTTGAGGTTGGTGTTGCCGAAAAGGTGCCGGCGGAAGGAATGGAAGAGGTACAGGCGCCGCATAGCCCGAGTCATTCCCACGTAGGCCAGCCGACGCTCCTCGTCGACCCCGCCGGGCTCCTCGATGGCGCGCAGGTGCGGCAGCAGCCCCTCCTCTAACCCCACCATGAAGACCGCCGGGAACTCGAGGCCCTTGACCATGTGCAGCGTGATCAGGGTCATGCCCGGCTTGGCCTCGTCAAGGTCGTCGACGTCGCTGACCAGGGCCGCGTCCTCGAGCATCCGAAAGAGCGCCTCGGCCCCCTGCAGCCCGGCGTACTCCGATGCCAGGCCCTTGAACTCGAGTAGGTTCTGCAATCTCTCGGCGCCGTCCTCGGTGCCGTCGTTGAGCATGCTCATCAGGCCGCTTCGCACCAGGGTCTCGTCGATCAGCTCCGGCAACGGCAGCTTCTCCATCAGGTCACGGAGGCCGTTGATCAGGTCGCGGAACTCCGTCAAAGCCTCGACCCCGGCGGCGCCGATGCCAGGGACGGAATGCGGGTCTTCGAGAACCTCTGAGAGCGACACCCCTCGCTCCGCCGCCGTTTTTTCGATGGTAGCCACCGTCTTGTCGCCGATCTTCCGCCGGGGGACGTTGACGATCCTGCGGAAGGCGATCACGTCCGATGGGTTGAAGACCAGGCGCAGGTATGCCAGCGCGTCCTTGATCTCCTTGCGCTCGTAGAAACGCACCCCGCCGATGAGCTTGTAAGGGATGCCCTGCCGCACCAGGGTTTCCTCGAGCGCGCGGGATTGCGCGTTGGTGCGGTAGAGCACGGCGATGTCGTTGAGAGCGAAGTCTTCCTGCGTGGTCAGTCGGCGCACCTCGGCGGCGACCGATTCGGCCTCTTCCTGCTCGTCGTAGACCTGGGCCAGCATTACCTGCTCTCCCGCGCCGGCGTCAGTCCAGAGCTTTTTCTCGGCGCGGTCGGGCACCGACTTGATGACGTTGTAGGCGGCGTCGAGGATGTGCTGCGTCGACCGGTAGTTCTGCTCGAGCTTGATCACGCGAGCCTCAGGAAAGTCGCGCTCGAAGCTCAGGATGTTGCGCACATCAGCACCTCGGAAGCGGTAGATCGACTGGTCATCGTCGCCGACGACCATCAGGTTGCGGTGCTGCTCGGCCAGTAGCTGCACGAGCGTGTATTGAACGCGGTTGGTGTCCTGGTACTCGTCGACCAGCAGGTGGCGGAAGCGGTTCTGCCACTTCTCCAGCGCGCCCGCGGCGTCGCGGAAAAGGCGCACGGTCATCAGCAGGAGATCGTCGAAGTCGAGCGCCGAGGCTTTGCGCATGGCGTCCTCGTACAGCGGGTAGACACGGGAGACCACCTCGGAGAAGTAATCATCGGCCTGGGCGGCATACTCCTCGGGGCCGAGCATCTCGTTCTTTGCGTGCGAGATTCGTTGCACGATGGCGCTGGGTGGGAAGCGCTTCTCGTCGAGTCCCAGCGTCCGCATGGCCCGCTTCATGTTGGCCAGTCGATCGGCTTCGTCATATATGACGTAGCTGCGGTCGAGGCCGATGAGGTGGCCATCGCGGCGGAGCATGCGTCCCGAGATCGAGTGGAACGTTCCCATCCAGGCGGGTGCCCGGCCCGGCCCCAACAATGCCTCGATCCGCCCGCGCATCTCGCGCGCCGCCTTGTTGGTGAATGTGACGGCCAGGATCTGGTCGGGGTGAGCGCGGCCGGTCTGGATCAGGTGCGCGATCCGGTAGGTCAGTACTCGTGTCTTGCCACTGCCAGCGCCGGCGAAGACCAGCACCGGGCCGTCGGGAGCGGTGACTGCCTCCAGCTGGGGAGGGTTGAGGAGCGTGGCGAGGTCGGTCGAGGTATCGATCGTCACGACGCTGGTGGAGGGCTCAGGCGGGCGCTGGTGGGGGCGCGGCCAGACCGGCCATCTGGACCGGCGCCGGCAGCGGGACATCGGGGCTGACCTGCATGCCGCGGTTCAGGCAGATGTCGCGGCACGCCAGCGCATACGCAACCTGCACCACCGCGCCGACAAACCCGCTCCCGACTATCAGCACCGCGCCCCCGAGGAGCAGCGCCAGCACGACGCCGACACCGATTACCACGGTCGAGCCCGCGCTGAGCCCGGCGATCGCGACGATGATGCCGGGGATGGCGAAGACCGCAGCGGCCAGCACAACGCCGATCCCAATGATCCCTGCGATCAGTCCCATCACGATGGCGAAAATCAGGGTATCGACCCAGGCATGGCGAGCGATGGTCGCACTGGTGCGGAGGGCTCCCACCGCGCCCACCCCGAGGAGCACCGGCGTCCGATCCGACCAGGCGAAGAGAAAAGCCAGGGTGATGGACACGATGACCAGGGCCAGCACCAGCAGGATCCCGAGCGGGATCAACAAAACCAGCGATCCGTTGCCGGCGCTGGTATAAACCAGCACCCCGATCAACACCAGGACGCCGGCGACGGCGAAGACCAACAGGCCGATCAGCAGCTTGAGCAGGGCGAGCCGGAAGTAGACCCAAAACCGGCGAACGCCCTGCCGCCAGGCGGCTCCTAGGTTGGCCGGCTCGCCCGCGTCGAGCACCAGCGCTCCCCATGTGGCGGCGGGAATCGCGATGCAACTGATGATGAAGCTTGCCAGCACGATCAACAGCACGACGATGACTGCGAGGACGATGAGCCAAGCCCAGTCCTGGAGGAATTGCTGAACCTGCGCCGTCGACGAGCCGCCATTGCCTCCCCCTCCCGCGCCCGGGAAGTTGGCGCGGAACCCAAACGTGCCGCCGCCAAAGACGCCCAGCAGCCAGAGCCATTTGTGCCGCCAGGTGATGGAGAAGGTCCGGCCCAGGATCCGGCCCAGGTCGAGGCTCACGACAGCGTGTCGGGCGCCACCGCCGCGGCCGGCTTTGGCTCGGGAGCGGGCTCCGTGCGGTACTGCGCCGGCTTGCGATCGGCGATGCCGTGGTTGCGCGGGTTACGCTGGCGCTTGCGAGTCGCCTCGGCGAGGTCCATCTCCGCCACCAGGAGCTCCTCCCGGTCCTTGGCGGCGGGCCCGGCCAGCGGCCAGCCGTCCCATCCGACGATGATGCTGGCGCCGATGAAGCTGACGTCGCGCTCGGTGCCGATGCGGTCGGCGAGGGCGACGTAGACCTGGTTCTGGGTGGCGATGCCCATCGAAGACACGTCGGCCTGGGTGAAACCGCGCTCGTCCCAGATCTTGCGCCGGAAGTTGGTCACGAAGTTGCCCGAGGTGCAGATCAGCTCGGCACCGCCGAGCACCAGCGACCGGGCAGCCTCAGGGAAAAACGTGTCATAGCAGACCTGGAGCCCGACCTTGCCAAAGGGCAGCTCAAACACAGGGAAGCCGAGGTTGCCGGGCTGGAACAGGTCCTGCTCGTTGTAGAAGAGGTGGACCTTGCGGTAGACGCCGACCAGACCGTCCGGCCCGACCAGTGCTGAGCTGTTGTAGAAGGCGCCGTCGGCGGCCTCAGGGAAGCCTCCCGCGACGTACATACCGTGCTTGCGGGCCAGCTCAGCCCATCCGGTCAGCGCCCTCCCCAGCTCCGAGCCTGTTGCCGTCTCGGCGTGGGGACGCATCTCATCCTGGTCACGGAAGACGTAGCCGGCGGTGCACAGCTCCGGCAGGACGAGCAGGTCTACACCCTGGTCGGCTGCCCCCTCGGCGAGGCGGGTGACGGAGGCGAGGTTGGTGTCAACCTCGAGGACCTGGGGCTCGAATTGGCCGACAGCGGTCTTCATGAGCCAATTATCCGGCCGCCCACCGCTGGTCATCAGACGGGTTGGGTCAGCTCCCCTCGCAGGGGGCGGCTGCCTCGCGCCTAGTAGTCGTCTCCGAAGTCGTCCATGCCGTGGTCGTGCCCGGCGTGGGCGCCGGCCTCCGCCGACTCCTCCTCGGGCTTGTCGGCGATCAGGGTCTCGGTAGTCAGCATGATGCCGGCGATGCTGGCGGCGTTCTGGACCGCGGAGCGGGTCACCTTGGCCGGGTCGACCACCCCGGCCTTGAGCATGTCGACGTACTCAGCGGTGGCGGCGTTGTAGCCCTCGTTGCCCGTGCGCCCGCGGACGTGCTCGACCACAACCGAGCCCTCGACACCTGCGTTGTTGGCGATCTGCCGGGTCGGTGCCTCGAGTGCACGGCGGACGATGTCGACGCCCGCCTTGGCATCGCCCTCCAGGTTCAGGTCGGCCAGCGCCGCCTGGGCGCGGATCAGGACCGTCCCGCCGCCGGCCACGATCCCCTCGGCAACGGCCGCGCGGGTCGCCGCCAAAGCGTCTTCGACCCGGGCCTTGCGCTCCTTGAGCTCGACTTCCGTGGCGGCCCCCACCTTGATCACAGCCACCCCGCCCACGAGGCGGGCGATGCGCTCCTCCAGCTTCTCGCGATCCCAGTCGCTCTCCACCTCCTCGATCTGGGCGCGGAGCTCGGCAACCCTTGCCTTGATGGCCTTGGCGTCGCCGCCGCCCTCGACAATGGTGGTGTCGTCCTTGGTTACGGTGACCCGGCGGGCGGTGCCCAGCTGGCTGATGTCGGTGTCCTCCAGCCGCAGGCCCAGCTCGTCGCTGATGACCTGGGCGCCGGTGAGGATGCCGATGTCTTGGAGTACGGCCTTGCGGCGGTCGCCGAAAGCCGGGGCCTTCACGGCGACGGCGGTGAACGTGCCCCGCATCTTGTTGACCACGAGCGTGGCCAGCGCCTCGCCCTCGACGTCGTCGGCGATGATCAGCAGCGGCCGCCCCTGCTGCATCACCTTCTCCAGAACCGGCAGCAGCTCCTGAACCGACGAGATCTTCCTGTCCGTGATCAGGATCACGGGATCCTCGAGGACCGCCACCATGCGGGACTGGTCGGTGACAAAGTAAGCGCTCACGTAGCCACGGTCGAACTGCATACCTTCGACCACCTCGACCTCGGTGCCAAAGCTGGGACCTTCTTCGACCTCGATCACGCCCTCTCGGCCGACCCGCTCCATGGCATCGGCGATCAGGGTCCCGATCTCCTCGTCCCGGGCCGAGATCGACGCCACCTGGGCGATCTCCTCGCGACCCTTGAGCGGCTTGGCCAGCTCGCCGATGCGTTCAACCACCCGCCGAGCGGCGGCGTCAATACCACGCTTCAGCTCGATCGGGTTGGCGCCGGCGGCGACCATGTGGAGGCCCTCCTGGATGAGGGCGTAGGCAAGGACCACCGACGTCGTGGTGCCGTCGCCGGCAACGTCGCTGGTCTTGATCGCCACCTCTTTGAGGAGCTGCGCACCCATGTCCTCGAAGTTGTCCTCGAGGTCGATCTCGCGGGCGATGGTGACCCCATCGTTGGTGATCACCGGCGAGCCGTACTTCTTGTCGATGACGACGTTGCGGCCCTTTGGCCCGAGCGTGATGCGAACCACGTCTGAGAGCGCCTTGGCGCCCTCGCGCAATTCCTCTCGTGCCTGCTCGTCGAAGATTAGAAGCTTGGCCATCGTTTGTCTCCCAGGGTCAGGGAAGCTCTCGCTTCGTTATTTCTTCTTGCCGTTGGCGACGATGGCGAGGATGTCCTTCTCGGCGAGGATCAGGTACTCCTGGTCGTCGAGCTTGATCTCGTTCCCGGCGTACTTGGAGTAGATGACGGTGTCACCCACGGCGACGTCGATGGGGTCGCGCTTGCCCGTGTGCTCGTTGAGACGGCCGTTGCCGACGGCCTCGACGACGCCCTCCTGGGGCTTCTCCTTGACGGTGTCGGGCAGGACGATTCCGCTCTTGGTGATCTCCTCTTTCTCGAGGGGCCGGATGACTACGCGGTCGGCAAGTGGACGTAGGTTCATGGGCTCGCTCCTCCTCAGACCAGTGGTCGCTTGTTTAGCACTCAATACGTTGGAGTGCTAATCCTATCTCCCCGGCGGGACCGCTTTCAAGCCGAGGACAGACGCAGGCCTGGATCGACGGTCAGGTTGGCGCCCAGCCCGATCTGAAACAGGCGGGCCCCGGCGATGGCGATCATGGCGGCGTTGTCCGTGCACAGCTCGGCGGCCGGGATCACAATTGCCTCCTCCGAGCCCATGACCGAGGCCGCCATCTGCGTTGCCGACTGGCGCAGCCAGCTGTTCATCGCCACCCCTCCCGCAATCGCCAGGGTCGAGACCGATGGCCGGCATTGCAGCGCAGCCTGTTGGAACTGGCTCACCAGGTGCTCGACCACCCGGGATTGAAACGCGCCGGCGGCGCTCGCCACCAGGTCCGCGGGCAGCCCGGCCGCGTCCCCAGCGCTGATCGCACTTCCCTGGGGCAGGCCGAGGCGTCGCTCGAGCGCATATCGGACCGCGGTTTTGATGCCACTGAAGCTGAAGTCGAGGCCATCGACGCGGATCCGCGGCAGGGGGAAGTCCGCCAGCGCCTGCCGCAGCTGCACCGTACCCGCCAGGCGGTCGATCTCGGGGCCGCCCGGGTAGCCCAGGCCCAGCATCCTGGCCACCTTGTCATAGGCCTCCCCGGCGGCATCGTCGCGGGTGCGGCCGAGGACCTGGTAGCGCCCCTCGTCCGGGATCAGCACCATCTCGGTGTGGCCACCCGAGACCACCAAAACCAGCATCGGCAGCCTCAGGTCGGGCCGTTCCAGGAAGGCGGAGTGGATGTGACCATCGATGTGACTGACGCCGACGATGGGTAGCCCGCGTTCCAGCGCCAGCCCCCGGGCAAAGCCAACACCGGTGAGCAGCGCGCCCACCAGCCCGGGACCGCGCGTCACCGCCACCAGGTCGACATCGTCGATGCGGGCGCCAGCGGCGCGAAGGGCCTCATCGGTCACGCGCGGCAGGCGCTCGATATGGGACCGCGCCGCCAGCTCCGGCACCACGCCACCGTAGGCCGCGTGGAGCTCGACCTGGGAGCTGACTACGTTGCTGCGGACCCCTTCCCGATCGTCAAACAGCGCCGCCGAGGTCTCGTCGCAGGAGGTCTCAATCCCCAGGGTAAGCACTGAAGGCGATGTCTTCGGCGTAGCGCTCGCGGAGCTCGGTGAACCTTTCCTTAAACGCCGGCGCCAGCAATGAGTCGGACCACATCACCACTGCGTCCTCACCGTCGTCGGTGTAGTAGCCGCGGCGCCGGCCGATTACCTTGAAGCCGAGCTTCTCGTACAGCGCCATCGCCCCGTAGTTGGAGGCACGGACCTCGAGCGTCATCCACCGCGACTGAAGGGTGTAGGCGCGGCTGATGAGGGCCAGCATCAGCGCCATGCCAAAGCCACGGCCCTGGTCCTTGCGGCGAACCCCAACGGTGGTGACGTGGGCCTCGTCGTGCATCTTCCAGAGCCCGGCGTAACCGATGATCTCGTCGCGGTCGCGGAGCACGATGTAGGACGCCATCTTGTTCTGCAGCAGCTCGCGCCGGTAGGCGTTGCGGGGCCAGGGGGTGAGGAAGATCTCACGCTCGATGTCCTGCACCGCGGGAACGTCGTCGAGGGTCATCTCCTCGATCACCGTGCGCTGTCTCAGCTGCATCAGGGGGTTTGCTCCATGCTCAACTCGCCGTATTCGCCTCTGATCTCATGATATGCCACGCCCGCTCCCTCGCCGACAGCCTGGATTACGGCGGCGGCGAGAGCTTCGGCGCCCGGGACTTGCGGCGCGACCACGGCGCCGGGCGCGGCCGTCAGGGCGAGGATCGAGTCCTCGCCCGAGAGCGTGTCCGTGCCGTTGAGGTCGCCCGCCAGGGCCAGCGACGGCTCATCGCTCGGATGGCGCCCGCCGCCTTTGATCTCGAAGCGCTGTCTGTAGACCCGACCCCGGCCGGCGTTGACCAGCGCGGTGACGGTGCCGGAGTCGAGGCGGGCTCGCTGGGCAGCCACCGCCAGGCTGGAGAGCGGGTAGATCTGCAGGTGACGGGCGAAGGCGATGCCCTCCCCGGTGGCCAGCCCCACCCGCAGCCCGGTGTGGGAGCCGGGGCCGCGAACCACCGCGACGGCGTCGACGTCGGCCAGGCCCGAGGGGCCCACGACCTCGACGATGGCCTCGACCACGCGCTCCTGGTGACGGGCGCCCGGCTCGGCGAGGCCGGTGAGCATGCCTGCGTCGGGGTCGACCAGGGCGACGAGCAGCTCGCCCCCCGAGGTGTCCAGCGCCAGCACCCGCGTTGGCGCGGCCATCAGCCGGCGCCCGCCTGGATGAGCGCCTCGACCAGGTGGAGCGGGCCCGCCTCCGGCAGGGCGAGGGTCCGCCAGTCGGGGTCGTCCGCCGCGCCCAGCGTCAGGCTCAGGCGGTCGGTCCCCGACAGCCAGGGAGCGCGATCGGCCCACTCCACGACGAGCACGCCCGGCTCCGACAGCTCGAGAAGCCCCAGCCCGTCTATCTCCTTGCGGCCCTCCAGGCGATAGAGGTCGGCATGCACCAGCGGCAGGCGGCCGTTGTACTGGCGCACCAGGACGAAGGTGGGGCTGCCCACC
>JBARRR010000125.1:0-10168 GCA_049644325.1 Candidatus Dormiibacterota bacterium | reverse complement strand
GGCGCCGGTTCCGGCAGGGCCTCCAGCGTACGGATGTTGGTGCGTTCCATCACCACCACGCGCTCGTCCTGGCGCAGCTCCCAGGCCAGCTGGCCGTAGCCCACGTCGACCGCGTAGACGCGCGCCGCGCCGGCCTGCAGCAGGGCGTCGGTAAAGCCACCGGTAGAGGCGCCCGCGTCCAGTCCGACGCGACCCGTAACGCCGAGGCCGAGGTCCTCGAGGGCGCCCGCCAGCTTGTCGCCGCCCCGGCCGACATATCGCGGGCGCTGCGCCACCTCCAGGGCGGCGTCGGCAGCGACACGGGCGTCGGTGCGGTCGGCCGGCTGGCCACCGACCTTGACCGCCCCCGCGCGGACCAGGGCCTGCGCCTTCTGCCGCGACTCCACCAGGCCGCGGTCGACCAGCGCCTGGTCCAACCTGGTTCGCGCTCCACGAGTTGGCGGCATCGTTGTCAGCGGCCCAGCAGGACCAGGGCGACGAGGATGCCGAGGAGGCCGCCGGCGATGACCTCGATCGGCGTGTGCCCGATCAGCTCGCGCAGCCGCTCCTCCTTGATCCCCTCCTGGTGGAAGAGGTCGTCGATGATGCGGTTGATGACCCGTGCCTGGCGCCCGGCGGCGCGGCGGACCCCGGTGGCGTCGTACATCACCACCGAGCTGAACACGGCGCAGATGGCGAACTCCGGGCTGTCGATGCCCCGCCGGGAGCCGATCACCGTGGTCAGCGACAGCACCAGCGCGGTGTGGCTCGAGGGCATCCCGCCGGCGGAGGCGAAACGGCGGATGTCGAGCCGGCGATTCTGGACCGAATCGACCACGATCTTGATCAGCTGGGCCATCGCCCACGAGATCGCCGGGATGAGCAGGTAGGCGCTACTGTTCATCGCCGTCATCGTCAGCGGTCAGCTCGAAGGGCTGCTCCGACGGCTGGCCCTTGGGCCCCAGCACCAGCCGCTGGACCTTGGCCTCGGTCTGCTCCAGGAGCTTGGAGCAATGGTTGGCCAGCGCCACGCCGCGCTCGTAACTGGCGATGGAATCGGCCAGGTCGACGGACCCGGTCTCCAGCTTGCGGATCAGCCCCTCCAGCTCGGCCAAGGCCTGCTCATAGGTCAGGACTTCGATGTCGCGGGCAGCCTCAGCCATCTGCACCACCTGGGCGACCCGGCTCCAGCGCCGGTACCGGCGCATCGGACTCGGCGTTGGGGGTCACCGCGGTGATCTCGGCCTCCGCCGAGCCGTCAGCGAAGACGGTCGTAAGACGGCGGCCGGGCCGCAGCCCCGCCACTGAGGTCACCAGGGCGCCCTGTTCGTCGCGGGCCAGGCTGTAGCCGCGGCCCAGGATGGCGATCGGGCTCAGCGCCTCCAGCCGGTCGCTCTGCCCCTGGAGCCGCTGGGCCGCGCGCTCGAGGCCGACGCGCAGGGCCGCCTCGAGCCGCTGCGCCCGGTCATCGAGGCGCTGGCGCATCAGCGGCACCAGCCGCTCCGGGCTCTGCCGGTCAAGCCGCTCGCCAAGCACCCTGAGCGCCTCGGCCTTGGTGGCGGCCTCGCGGGCGATGGCGCCATTGAGGCGCTCCCGCTGAGCCAGGACATCGCGACGGAGCTGGGCCTGGTCGGGGACCGCCATCTCGGCGGCCTGCGACGGAGTGGCGGCGCGGACGTCGGCGGCGAAGTCGGCGATGGTGAAATCGGTCTCGTGGCCCACGCCAACGATCACAGGCACCGGGCAGGCGCGGATCGCACGCGCCAGGCTCTCGTCATTGAACGAGGCCAGGTCCTCGATGGCGCCGCCACCACGCACCAGCAAGATCACCTCCACCCCGGGCCGCTGCGCCGCCCGTTTCAGGGCCCGCACCACGGAGGCCGCCGCCACGTCGCCCTGCACCAGGGCATGCACCACCAGGGCCGGCACCGCCGGGCAGCGGCGGCGCAGCACCTTGAGCACGTCGCGCAGCGCCGCCCCCGACTCCGAGGTCACGATCGCAACCTTGCGCGGGAAGGCCGGCGGCCGGCGCTTCTGACGAGGGTCGAAGAGGCCCTCGGCCTCGAGCCGGTTCTTGAGCTGCTCAAAGGCCAGGTAGAGGCCGCCCACCCCCGACGGCTGGGCGGTGTCGAGCAGCAGCTGGGTCTCGCCCCGGTCGCGGTAGAAGTTGACGCGCCCGTGGGCCAGCAGCATCATCCCCGGCTGAATCTGGAACCCGATCCCGGCGTAGGACAGGCGGAAGAGCACACCCCGGATGCTGGCCCGTTCGTCCTTGAGCGTGAGGTAGCAGTGACCCTGGACCGAGACGGTGGAGGAAGCCACCTCGCCCTCGACCCAGACGTCCTGCAGCCCCTGCTCCTGGCTGAAGACCTCCTCGATGTACTCGGCCAGGTCGCCGACCTTGAGCACCTGCATCAGGCCCCCTCCCCCGCGGCGGCGTCGCTCTGCGTGGCCATGATCCGGCCCAGCACGCCGTTGACGAAACGACCCGACTCGTCGCCACCGAAGGTCTTGGCCAGCTCGATCGACTCGTTGATGGCCGCCTTGGGCGGCACGTCCGGGCTGAAGAGCAGCTCATAGGTGGCCAGCCGCAGCACCGACCGCTCCACCCCCGCCATCTGGTCCAGCCGCCAATGGGTCGACGCCTCCGAGATCTCGCGGTCGATGACCTCGCGGTGGTCGATGGTTCCCTGGATCAAGCGGCGGGCGAACCCGGCCTGGGCCGGCGTCAGCTCGATCTCCCCGAGGTGGTAGACCAGCGCCGCCTCGGGGTCGGCGTCGTGGTGCTCGAGCTCGAACATCACCTGCATTGCCACCTCTCGAGCCAGGTGACGCTTGCCCACCGCTGGGATCGCGTTATCCAGCCGGGGGTTCGCTGAAGCGGACGTCGGCAAAATACACGTCGACCGAGCTGGTACGGAGACCCAGCATCCGGTCAACCGCCGCGACCACGTCCTGCTGCACCCGGGTGGCGAGGTCGGGGAGGTTCTTGCCGCTGTCGGCGACCAGGAACACCTGGAGCCGGAGGGTGTCTTCGTCGGCGATCTCCACGCGTACGCCCTTGTGGATGCCGCCGCGCCGGATCACGCGCGTGATCTGGTTGGTCCGATCGGCCACCCCGGCGACGCCGGGGACCTGCAGGGCCGTCATGGCCGCGATCTGGGCGATCACCTCGTTGGCGACCTTGACTCGTCCCTGGGTCTGCTGTGGAAGCGTCTCGGTCATCTCAGGCTCTCTCCATGTATTCGCCGCTGCGGGTATCAACCTTGATCCTATCGCCCTGGTTGACGAAGAGCGGCACCTGTACTGTGATTCCCGTCTCCACCTTGGCGGGCTTCGAGCCACCCGTGGCGGTGTCACCCTTGAAGCCCGGATCTGTCTCCACGACCTCGAGGTCCACCGAGGTCGGCAGCTCGACGCCGATCGGCTTTCCCTCGTAGCTGAGCACCTGGATCTCCGATCCCTCCTTGAGGTAGCTCAGGGCGTCGCCAAGCTGTTCCTTGCCCATCGCCACCTGGTCGTAGGTCGCGGTGTCCATGAAATGGTGCTGGTCGCCGTCGCCGTAGAGGTACTGCATCTGGTTCTTGTCAATTCGAACCCGGGGAAAGCGCTGCTCGGGCCTGAAGGTCTCATCGGTGATCGCGCCGGTGATCAGGTTGCGCAGTTTGGCCCTCACCTGCGCCGTGCCCCGGCCCATCTTCATGTGCGATTGCGTAACGCACACGATGAGCTGCCCGTCGCGCTCGAAGATGGAACCCGGGCGCAGGTCACCGGCCTCGATCATGTCGCCACCTTACCCTTAGCCGGCCTCTTGGCGGCATCCGCACGGCGACGTTTTTTCGAGCCGGCCACCCGCTCCGCCAGTAGGTCGAGGGCGGTGCTGTAGCCCTCGACGCCGAGCCCCGCCAGCACCGCGATGCAGGCGTCACCGGTAACGCTGCGGCGGCGCCAGCTCTCCCGCTTGTGGATGTCGCTGATGTGGACCTCGACGGTGGGGATCTCCACCGAGCGGAGGGCGTCGGCGAGCGCGTAGCTGTAGTGGGTCAGGGCGCCGCCGTTGAGAATGATGCCGTCGGCGCCGGCGTCGGCGGCGGCGTGCACCCGGTCGATCAGGTCGCCCTCGTGGTTGGACTGAAAGGTCTCGACCTTCCAGCCGATCTCCCGGCCGTGGGCACGGACCAGCTTCTCGACGCCGGCGAGCGTGGTCGTGCCGTAGATCTCAGGCTCGCGCTTGCCCAGGCGGTTGAGGTTGGGCCCGTGGATGACGACCACCGTCGGCATCAGGACTCGAGGGCGGCGCCGATGAACCGGCGGCGGATGTCGGCAGGCACGGCGTGCCCCGGGGTGGCCCGGCCCAGGGCCTCGAGCAGCACCCACGGGGTCTCGCCCGCGCGCGACTTCTTGTCATGGGTGATGGCGGCCTCGACCGCGTCCGCGGTCGCCGCCCCGGGCGCCGACTTCGGCAGCCCGTAGGCGTCCAGCAGCTCGGCCTGTTGTCCGAGGACATCGGCGGGCGTGGCGCCGACCTCGACACCGATCGCCGCGGCCACCTCCATACCCACGCTGATCGCCTCCCCGTGAGTGAAGCGGCCGTAGTCGGTGGCGGCTTCGAGCGCATGCCCGAAGGTGTGGCCGTAGTTGAGGATGGCGCGCTCCCCGCCCTCGTGCTCATCGCGCGAGACCACCCCGGCCTTGATGGCGCAGCAGGTGGCCACCACCTGGGTCACCAGGTCGAGGTCGCGGGCAAGCACTTTCTGGCGGTTGGCAAGGAGCGAAGCGTACAACTGTTCGTCGGCAATCATAGAGTACTTGAGGACCTCGGCCAGCCCGCTGAGGTACTCGCGCGGCGGCAAGCCGGCGAGCAGGTCGGGGTCGATGTACACGGCCTGTGGGGGCTTGAAGGCGCCGACCAGGTTCTTGCCCTGGGGCAGGTTCACGGCGGCCTTTCCGCCGATGGCGCTGTCGACCATGGCCAGCAACGTGGTGGGCACGTGGACCAGCCCGATGCCCCGCATGTAGACCGCCGCCACCACCCCGGCGAGGTCGCCCACCACGCCACCGCCAACGCCGACGATCGTCGAGCCGCGGTCCAAACCGGCATCGGCAGCGGCGGCGCAGGCTCGCTCAAGCTGGTCAAAGGCCTTGGTCGCCTCTCCCGCGGGGGCCACGAAGAGGGCCGCCCCGGCGTCGGCGGCCAGGGCCTCGCCCAGCAGCGGTGCGGTGTGCTCGTCGGCGATCACCAGCAGCTTGCCGTCGACCGCCTCCTTGAGCCCCGCGCCAAGCTTCACGGCCAGCCCGCGCTCCACGACCACCGGGTAGGCACTGCCCTCGGCGCTGACTACGATCTCAGCCACCGGCGCCCTCCGGCCGACCGAGCCCCATCCGGCGGCCGATGGCCACGACCTCGGAAGCCGCCGAGTCGACATCGCGCCCGCTGGTGTCGACGGTGTGAGGCGCCTCCGCGTAGCGGGCACGGCGGCCCTCGAGGATCCTGACCAGCTGCTGGCGGACCTCACCCGGGCTCTCCCCGGTGGCCAGGGGTCGGTCGCCGCCGACCCCGATTCGGTCCAGCAGCTCATCGGTGTCGGCGCTGAGATGGACCACGACGTTGCCGTCCAGCACCAGGCGCCAGTTGCCATCGTCCATGGGCACGCCGCCACCGGTGGCGATGACCGATGCGGGCCCCGCCAGCGTCTGGCGGAGGACGCTGCTCTCGAACTCGCGGAAGCGCGCCTCGCCCTGGGAGACGAAGATCTCCTGGATGCTCATCGCCGCCATCTCTTCGATGCGGCTGTCGAGCTCGACGAACGGCATGCCCAGCACCTCGGCGACGCGCGGGCCAAGGGTCGACTTGCCGCTGCCCATGTAGCCCACCAGGACCAGGTGACCGCCCATAAACCCCAGCCTCAGCGCGTGGTGCGGAGGTAGCCGGCCAGGTTCCGCTTCATCTCGCGCAATGTGTCGCCGCCGGTCTTGGCCTGGAGGGCGCGGGCCAGGGTAAGCGCCACCATCGCCTCGCCGATCACGCCCGCGGCGGGGACCACGCAGACGTCGGAGCGCTCGTAGTGGGCCTGGATCTCCTTGCGGGTGGCCAGGTCGACGGTGGTCAGCGGCTTGCGCAGCGTTGAGATCGGCTTGAGGTACCCGCTTACCACCACCGGCATGCCGTCGGTGACGCCTCCCGTGAGGCCGCCCTGGCGGTTGGTCAGGTGGTAGAAGCCGGCCTTCTTGGAGTACCGCGGCTGGTCGTGCACCTGGGAGCCGGGCAGCCCGGCCGCCGCCACCCCCTCGCCCAGCTCGACCCCCTTGACCGCGGGGACGCTGGCGATCGCCTGGCTGAGCAGGCCGTCCAGACGCTGGTCCCACTGGGCGTAGGTGCCCAGCCCCACCGGCACCCCGGTGGCGACGACGGTGAAGACGCCACCCAGGGTGTCGCCCTCCTTACGGGCGCGGTCGATGGCGCGGATCATGCGCTTCTCAGCCACCGAGTCCGGGGTCCGCACTGGCGAGGCTTCGACCGCTTCCCAGTCGATCTGATCGGGGACCCTGGCATCGATCCCGCCCAGGCTGCGGACGAAGCTATGCACCGCAATGCCGAAGTTGCCTAGCAGCTGCTTGGCAACCCCGCCGGCGGCCACCCGGCTGGTGGTCTCCCGCGCCGAGGCGCGCTCCAGGACGTTGCGGACGTCATCGAAGCCAAATTTGAGAGCGCCGGCGAGGTCGGCGTGCCCCGGTCGCACCCGCGTGACCTTGGTCGGCGTGTAGCCGGTCGGCGCCGGGGACATGGTCTTCTCCCAGTTCTCGAAATCGCGGTTGGTCATAACCAGGGCGATGGGCGTGCCCAGGGTACGGCCCAAGCGCACGCCGCCAACGATCTCCACGACATCGCGCTCGATCTGCTGCCGCCCACCCCGTCCGTAGCCGCCCTGGCGGCGGCGCAGGTCGACGTTGATGTCCCGCGGGCGAAGCCGGAGGCCGGCGGGCACCCCGTCGACGATCACCACCAGGCGGGGCCCGTGCGACTCGCCGGCGGTCAGGAAGCGGATCACGCCGGCGACTGCCTCGCGTCCCGCGACCCCGCGGGCGAGCCGGGAGGCTGCAGGCTCTCGTAGATCGCGTTGCGGAACTCCATCGGCCTGGGAACGAAGGTCAGCGCCTCGGCGCCGTCCCGACCTGCGGTCTCGACCTCGACGGTCCCGTACCCGAAGACGCGGCCGAACAATCCCTGGTAGGTGGTCACGTCCTGGACGCGCGATAGCCCGATCGCCCGGGAGAAACGGCTGATCACACCACGGCGGGTGATGATCCGCTGGTCGGTGATGGTGTAGCTCTCGGCGCGCCAGCGTATGTACTGCACGTCAAGGAACACGAAAACGACCAGGGCCACGAGTAGGATCGCGAACCAGCGCAGCTCCAGCAGCGTGCCGGTGACGGGCGCCAACGCCGCCACCACGATCAAGATCAACCCCAGCCCAACGACCAGGTAGCTGCGGCCGACCAGCACCAGCGGGTGCCGATTCACCTGGAGAACGCGCTGCTCCCCCGGCAAGAGCTCGGAATTGCGCTCGGAGTTGTTGGCCATCGCCAAATCTTAAGGTCGCCCTGGCTCTGCCCGGTCAGCAGCCGCCCGGGCCCGGGAGGCCACAGGGGAAGAGCAGGACCAGGATCGCCCCCAGGCAGAGGTACGGACCGTAGGGGATGTAGTCGCGCATCCCCCGCCTACGGCTGACCAGCAGGAGCACCGCGATGACCCCGCCGAGGATGATGCCGTAGAGCAGCGCCCGCAGGATGGGCGAGGTGAAGATCGGGAAGAACCCCAGCACGGCGCCCATGAAAAAGGCGAGCTTGGCGTCGCCGAGGCCGACCCCGCCGCCGGTGGCGACAACCAGGATGAAGAACAGGCCCCCGCCCACCAGCGCGCCCGCCACGGCTGTGATGACGCGTTCACCGACGCTGCCGGTGAGTAGCGGGTTGACCGGCGCCACTAACAGCGCCAGCAGGATCGCGGGATAGATCACCCGGTTGAGGATCAGCCGGTGGCGGGCGTCGAAGACCAGGACCTGGACCAACACCACAATCACCGCCCCCACCAACAGCGCCTGGGACGTGGCGCCGAAGCGATAGGCGGTGTAGCCTAGCAGGCCGGCGTCGAGGACCGGCGCCCAGAGGCGCTCCATTGGCAGCGCGGGCTCGGTGGCCTCCTCCTCGGCGGCCGCCAGGCGCTGGTTCAGGAGGTGGGTGCCATAGCCAATCACCAACCCCAGGACCGCCGCGGCGGCGATCGAAACCGCCTGGTTCATCGCAACCCCGCCTCCAGCGCAGCCCGCATCGCCGCCAGCGGCGCGGCCTGGTTGGTCCACAGCTGAAAAGCAAGGGCACCCTGGTGGAGCAGCATCTGGTCGCCCTGCAGGGCCATCGAACCCTCCTCCCAGGCGCGCCGGAAGAGAGGTGTCCCCCCGGGGCGATAGGCCAGGTCAAGCACCGTGCGCCCCACCAGCGGCACGCCCTCGAGCGGGTCCTCGCCCTCCAGGCCCAACGGCGTGCAGTTGATGACCACGGCGGATGTGCGCAGCTCATCGACCAGCTCCCACCAGGGCGCCGGCCGGGTGGCCATGCCGCAATCGGCGCCCAGCTCCGCGGTGGCGGCGGCCTGCTCCGACCGGCGCGCCACGACCACGATCTCCGTGGGCCCCCGGGGCAGGCTGCGGCTCAGCGCCAGCATGATCGCGCGGGCACCGCCACCGGCGCCGATGACAAGCACCTTGGCGCCGCTGATGGCATCGACGACCGGGGCCAGGAGCCCCTCCCAGGCCCCCTCGACGTCGGTGTTGTAGCCGCTTAGGCGCCCGCCGGTGTTGACGATGGTGTTGACGGCACCCAGGGTGGTCGCCTCGGCGTCGATAGCGTCAAGCGCCGAGGCCACCGCCAGCTTGTAGGGCACGGTGACGTTGGCGCCCAGGCAATCCTCCTGGCGCAGCCCCGCCAACGCGCCCGCCAGGCCGTCAGGCTTGATATCGACGGCTTCGTAGACGTGGGGCAGCCCGAGCGCGGCGAAGGCCGCGTTCTGGATCGCTGGCGAGAGGCTGTGGGCCACCGGGTGGCCGAGGAGAACTACCCTCATGTCCCCCGGCCCTCACTGCACTCCGTATTGGATGATCTTCTGCTGGTGCTCAGCCAGGGTTCGACTGAAGTGGGCGTGGCCGTCCTTGTCGGTCAAGAAGTAGAGGAAATCCGTCTGCGCCGGCGTCAGGGCGCCGACGATCGAGGGCAGACCTGGGTTGCAGATCGGCCCTGGCGGCAACCCCGTGTGCGCGTATGTGTTGTATGGGGAGTCGATTGCCTTGTCCTGGTTGGTGATCGGTGTGCCCGGCGCCCCCTTGGCGAACTCAACCGTGGTATCGGATTGCAGCGGCATGCCCGCCGCCAGTCGGTTATAGAAAACCGAGGCGATCTGGCCGCGGTCCTCGGCGAACTTGCCCTCGCGCTCGACGATCGAGGCCAGCACCACGGCCTGGTAGAGGGTCAGCTTGTGGTCGGCGGCGTGGGCGCGCAGCTCCGGGGTCACCTGCTGCCCAAACCGGTTCAGCTGGGCGTTGATGACGTCGTCGGGGGTGGCCTTGGCGGAGAAGTTGTAGGTGTCGGGGAAGAGAAAGCCATCGACCCCGGCGCCGGCTGGACGGCCCGCCAGGAAGTCCTGGCTGAACTGGTCGTTCTTGACCGCGTCGAGGTAAGCCTGGGCGGTGAAGAGCCCCTTCTTGGCTATCACGTCGGCCGCCTGCTTGGTGGAATAGCCCTCGGGGATCGTCACCGTTACCTGGTTGGCTTCCGAATGGCCCATCAGGGCGACGACATCGGCGAGGGTGGCCCCGCCGGGGATCTGGTAGTTGCCCGCCTCAAGCCTGGAGTTGTAGCCATTGAGCCGCACGTAGGCCTGGAACACGAGGCTGTTGCCGATCACGCCCTTCTGCACCAGGATGTCGGCCACCCCCGAGACCGAGGTGCCCGGGGGCACGGTGATTGTCAACGCCGGCTGGCCCACGCGGTGGGGCGTGCGGACGTCGCCGTCGTAGTAGCGGTAGCCGCCAAAGGCGACCCCGGCGATGACCACCACCAGGATGACGATCGCGATGACACAGCCACGGCCGCGCATCAGCGCTTGGCTTCCGCGCGGTCCAGGTATGACTGGAGC
>JBARRR010000124.1:0-1606 GCA_049644325.1 Candidatus Dormiibacterota bacterium | reverse complement strand
ACCCCCGCGCTGATCTTCCAGGGGATGCAGCTGGGCTTCAACCCGGATGCCGCCAAGGGCATCCATCGCAGCTACCAGTTCGACATCACGGGGGAAAATGGTGGGACCTGGACGGTGAAGATTGACGACGGCAAGATGGAGATGATCGAAGGACCAGCCCCGGACGGACCGCCCTACTCGCGCCTGGAGACCGACAGCCAGACCTGGATCTCGATGACAGCCGGCGAGATGTCCGGTGACGAGGCCTTTCTCATAGGTCGGCTGGCGTTCGAGGGCGTGCTTGGAGGCGGGACCGATTTCGACTCCTTCTTCGGCGGCGGCGGCCCGGTCCACGGCTGAGGGACAGATGGGAAGCAAGGACCGACCCAAGGAGACCAAGAAGAAGAAGGTGAAGAAGGCGCCGGTGCCCAAGGCTCAACAGGAGCCCAAGGAGCGCTGGAGACCGCCTCCGCCGGAGCGACGCGAGCGGGGTTAGTTCCCTCGCGGCGCCCCCGGCTCGGGGTCGCTTAGACCTCAGCGCCGTCCTCGATATACACCACTACAGAACCGTATAGGCGTACAATAAACCCCTGATGCGGCGAGTGCAGATTTACCTCGATGAGGAGCTCGATGACACGCTTGAGGAGGAGGCGACGCGCCGAGGTGTCTCCAAGGCGGCGCTGATCAGGGGGGCTGTCGGGAAGGAGTTCCAGCCGATCTCCAAACCAGATGACGGCTGGCAGGCGTTGGCTGGTTGGCTGGACAGCGGGGGCCCCGTTGATGACATCGACGAAGTCATCTACGGCCTCCCGGATTGAGGTTCGCGGACACCAGCTTCTGGTACGCCTACCAGGACCGGAGCGACGCTCGCCATCCCCAGGCCCTCGCCTTGGTCAATGCCGGAGTGGGCAGGGTGGTCACCTCCAATCACGTGCTCGGTGAGACATGGACCCTCCTGCGCCGCCGCGTCGGACATGCTGGGGCGGTTGGCTTCATCGATAGAGTGAGTCGGGTGGCGGGTGTCGAAATCGTTCGAGTCGACGAAGTGATCGAGGCCGACGCGTGGCGCTGGCTGCGCAGCCACGACGAGCGATCGTATTCGTTTGTCGACGCGACCAGTTTCGCTGTTATGCGGCGACGACGGATCCGTGAAGCCCTGGCCTTTGATGCCGACTTCACCGCTGCCGGCTTTGTCGAGGTTCGTCCCGCATAGAACTCCAGCCTTCGCCGCATGCCCAAAAGATCCTCCATGAAACCTTCGGCCTGGCCGATTTCCGCCCCGGCCAGGGCGAGGTGGTGGCAGCATCGGAGGCGGGCGCTGACGTCCTATTCGTCGCCCCGACCGGGTCGGGCAAGAGCATCGCTTACTGGGTTCCGGGGATCGCCGGCGGCGGGCTGACGATCGTGGTCTCGCCGCTGATCGCCCTGATGGTCGACCAGGTGGCGCGGCTCCGAGAGCTGGGTGTCCCAGCGGCCTGCCTCCATAGCCAGATGCCGGCCGCGGAGCGGAGCGAGGCGATGGCCCAGGCCGCAGCCGGCGACCTTCGCTTCCTCTATCTGGCGCCGGAGCGCATCGGTGCGACCGGCTTCCTCGAGGCGCTCGGGCGCCTGGACGTGGCCCGCTTCG
>JBARRR010000123.1:0-3711 GCA_049644325.1 Candidatus Dormiibacterota bacterium | reverse complement strand
GTCCCCGGAGGCGCCAGCCCGGCCGGCCGCGGCATGGAGGCCCTCATCAACGAGCTGCGCCACAACCCCCACGCCGGGCCCCAGCTGCCCGACGCTGGGGTGCCGGCGCGCGACTTCGACGACCTGGTCCCGCAGCCCCTCCGCCGCCACACGCCCTTCACCCTGCCCACCACCAGCGAGCCTGAGGTCCTGCGCCATTTTGGCCGGCTGGCGCGGCGAACGTTCTCGCTGCAGGAGGGCCTGTACCCGCTGGGCAGCTGCACCATGAAGTACAACCCTGCGGTGAACGAGGTCATCGCCCGCCTCGATGGCTTCGCCGGGATCCATCCCTACCAGCCGCAGGAGACGGTGCAGGGCGCGCTCCGCCTGATCTGGGAGCTGGAGCAGTGGCTGATCGAGATCACCGGCATGGATCGCATCAGCCTCCAGCCGGCCGCCGGCGCCCACGGGGAGTGGACCGGGCTGCGGGTCATACAGGCCTTTCACCGTGACAACGGCGAAGGCGATACCCGCGACACCGTCCTGGTACCCGACTCGGCCCACGGGACCAACCCTGCGTCCGCCACGCTGGCAGGGCTCAAGGCGGTCACCGTCAAGTCGACCACCGAAGGCCTCGTCGACCTGGACGACTACCGGTCCAGGCTCGGCCCGCACGTGGCGGCGATCATGCTCACCAACCCCAACACCCTGGGGTTGTTCGAGCGCGACATCAGTGCCCTGGCGAGGTTGGCTCACGAGGCGGGGGCGCTGCTCTACTACGATGGCGCCAATCTCAACGCCCTGCTGGGGGCGGCCCGGCCTGGCGACATGGGCTTCGACGTCGTCCACCTCAACCTCCACAAGACCTTTTCGACGCCCCACGGCGGCGGCGGCCCGGGGGCCGGGCCATGCGGCGTCAAGCAGCGGCTGGCCAAGTACCTGCCGGTGCCCGTGGTGGAGAGGCGCGATGACGACACCTATGAGCTCGACTGGGAGCGACCCCAGAGCATCGGGAAGGTGCGGAGCTTCTTCGGCAACTTCGCCGTCCTGGTCAAGGCCTACGCCTACGCCCGCGCCTACGGTGGCGCCGGCCTGCGCCAGGTGGCGATGGACGCCGTGCTCAACGCCAACTACCTCAAGGCGCGGCTGGGACGGATCTTCGACGTCGCCTCACTGGCGCCGAGCCTGCACGAGTTCGTGCTCACCACGAGGAAGGCAAAGCAGCTGGGGGTCAACAACATCGACATCGCCAAGCGGCTGCTCGACTACGGCTTCTACGCGCCCACCGTCAGCTTCCCCCTGACGGTCCCCGAGGCGCTGATGGTGGAGCCGACGGAGACCGAGTCGAAGGAAACCCTCGATGCCTTCGTCGACGCGGTGGGGCGGATCTGGGAGGAGGTGCAGGCCGACCCGGAGATGGTCAAGCACGCGCCCCACACGACCCCGGTGGGCCGGCTGGACGAGGTTAAGGCGGCCCGTCAGCCAAAACTGACCTGGCGAGCGTAACCAGCGGCCGCCCAGGCCGATTCCAGGGGGGGTGTTACATGGGGGTTACACCTATCGGCATTGGGCCCTCGGTGTGCTACGTTGATATTGTCATAGACTTCGCGGCACAGAGGCGTTCAAATAGATGAGACGATCACTGGCGGGAATCGTCGCTTTTGCGACGCTGTGCCTGCCGGCCATTGGGCCCCAGCCGGCGCTTGCCTACGTCGGCCAGAACTGCCCCACCGCCACCATCACCGCCGACCCGATTGTCGGTAATGGCGGCACCACCGTGGGCGTCACCGTCACGGTCACCGACTGCAACGGGGACCCGGTTAGCGGCGTCCTGTTCGCCTTCACCCAGACCGACGGCCCGGCGAACTGCCACCTGGTCTTCAACCCGCCGCAGGCCGTGACGGACACCAGCGGCCAGGCCCACACCACGGTGACCCTGCCCCTGAACTGCCCCTGCCAGTACACCATCCAGGCATCGGCGGCCAGCGTTGGCATCGTAGTGACAACCACGGTTCGGGAGAACGGCTGCCTTCCGTTTACCTCCGCCGCGGCCGCGACCACCCCTGACCCGGAGCCGATCGGTCCACTGGCCGCCTCCGCCCTGGGGCTGGCCCTGATAGCGGCGGCCGCGGTGACGTTCTTCCTACGGGGTCGCCGAGCCGCTTGACGCCATGGCCGAGCGGTCCGGCTCGGCCACCACGATGACCCGGGGATCGTTCGCGTTATAGCTGGTGCATGTAAGCAGCACCAGCTGCTCATGGTCTCCCGGCTGGACCCAGCGCAAGTCACTGGGCGCCCACCTTGGAAAAACCTGGCTGACCAGGTACTTGAGGGCCGGCTGGCCCTGCCGATCGACCTCCACGTGCTGGCCAACCTTCGCGCCCGGCGCCAGCAGCGGCCCGAACATGCCGCTCTGGGCGTGGGCGTAGAGCATCGAGCGCCCGCCCTGGCCGGGCAGCTTCATGCCGGGGTAGTGCGCCGCCTGGAACAGGGGCACCGTCCAGCCATCGCCCTCCACCACCGGGAGGCTGATGCCCAGCTCCTGCTCCTTGACGCGCATGCCGACGTCCGCGCTGGAGTCGGAGGGGAACGCCGAGGGGTCGATGATCCGGGCGGCGGGCGGCGGCGGAGGCTTCTTCGGCAGCAGCAGGAAAAGGCCCGCCAGCAGTAGCAGGATAAGGATGACGATTGCGACGATCACCCGGCGCCGGGTGACCAGGTGCCGATCCTTATGCGAGGCTACGGCCACTGCACCGACACCAGCATGTCCTGCGGCAGCTGTGAAGTCTCGTTGGCCTGGCCCCCTGGGTAGCTGACCACGACGTGGGTCGGGAGGGAGTCGACACCAGCCTGCTTCTGCAGTCTGAACGAGTAGGAGGAGCCCGTCTGCACGGGTACCAGGTATGACAGCGTGAGGCTGACCCGGTGACCACGGGGGACCCGGAAGTAGGCCCCCACCGACTGCCGGCCGTGGGTCAAGGTCAAGGCGTCGATCCCTCCATGGGCGGGCTGGCCGTCGATGGTCTCCGTGAGTGCCGCGACGTTGGCGGTCTCCGGGATGTAGAAGCGAACGTAGTCTCGGTAGCTGCCGTCACCGGGATTAAGAGCGCGGTCAATAGGGTCGAGCGCCATCGGCATCTTGTAGTCAACCGTCACCTGGTGGCGGACGATGCCGGTACCCGGCACCTCGCTCCTGACGTCGATCGACTTCTTGACGAAGAAGTCCCCTTTTGTGGCGCCCACGTTGGCGTCGCAAACCATCAGGTAGTCCTGGTCCTGTCCCAGGACGGCGCCGTCGTAGTGGACCTGCGCCGCCGCGGCGCTGAGCGCCTGGTCATGGAACTGGGCCTGGATGTGCCGCTGGTCGGCCTCCTGCTGCAGCACGTTGAAGATCCGGGGCCAGGTGCCCGCGGGCTCGGTCAGAATCTTGTGCAGGATGGCCTGCGAGATTGGACTAAGGGCACCCTTCCCAGACCCCGGGGCAGTGCTCACGTTGACGATGTAGTTCAGCTTGGGGAAGAGGGTGGCGTCGTCGAAGCTCCCATAGCCGGGAACATCGACGGGGCCGGTGACACCGAGCAGCGCGGAGAGCGCATAGGGGTCCACCGAAATCGTGCCGCTGACGGACCGATTGGTGGCTGAGGTATAAAGCTGCTCGCTGACAGCGGCGGTGGATGGGAAGTCCGGGTCCCACCCGGCATCGCCCAGCTCGAGCGAATTCTTGTAGAACTT
>JBARRR010000122.1:0-1752 GCA_049644325.1 Candidatus Dormiibacterota bacterium | reverse complement strand
CGTCAATCTTCACCGTCCAGGTCCCACCATTTTCCCCCGTGATGTCGAACTGGTAGCTGCGATGGATGCCCTTGGCGGCATCCGGGTTGAAGCCCAGCTGCATCCCCTGGAAGATCAGCGCGGGGGTCACGTCGGCACGGATCGACTCCAGCAGCTGCTGCGCCTCGTTCTTCTCACGCGCGGGCAGGATCGGCTCGCCCTCTGCGCGGGTGGTACGGATGGTCGTCTTGGTGCGCATGGGCGCGAAACCGGCGCCGCGGATGCGCTTCTGCAGCGACGCCACCGAGAAGGCGTTGAGGTCGGCGACGGTGGTGCCGAAAATCGTCATGTAGTTGAAGTCGAGGTTGGGTGGGCGGAAGGCCTCGCCGGTCAGCGGCAGGGTCTCCTCGATCAGGTCGCGGACCGCCTCCTCAACCCCGGGCTCCTGGCGGGCCAGCTGCTGAAGGATGCGGACCCCGGCACCGACGTGCCGTGACTCGTCGCGGGCGATGGCGGTGAAACCCGAACGGAAGGCGGGCAGGATGTCGTTGTTCCGGCAGAAGGCAAGGATGTACTTCTGGCCGGGCACGGCCAGCATGCCCTCGACGACGAGGTGGTAGAAGGCGATGCCGCGCGCGAATGTGATGGGGTCGCCGGGGTGGCTCTCAACCTCGCGCGCCATCTCCGGGAGGCGGCGCCAGAAGAAGTCCTGGTACGCGGCGTTGGTGTATGGCTCGGCCCATTGCAGGCGGCCGTGAAGATCGCCGCCGACGCCCACGACCTCCTTGTAGAAGCGGTCGAAGAAGACGGTGTGGCGCGCCTCGTCGGCGCACTGGGTGCTGAGGAAGATGCGCATCTCCTCGGTCGGCGCCGCCGTGATCCAGGGCGCCAGGGTGTCGGTGACCGCCTGCTCACCCTGGAAGAACATCGACAGCATCCACATCATGCGATCGGTGGTGTCCTTGGGCAGCGCCGCCCAGTCCTTGGCGTCCTGGGTGAAGTCGAGGGCGTAGGCCGACCAGTTCTGGCGCTCCCAGCGGCGGTAGAGGTCCATCAGGGTGATGGTCGAGGTCTCGGTGATGTCGTCCAGGTCCTGGACCATCTCCTCGGGGTCGAAGCCCTTGAGGGCGCCCAGCCCCGCCTCGTCCACCCGCTCCTGCAGCCTTGTCTCTACCGCCATGACGAACCTCCCTGGTACCGCGTTTCTGACGCTCCGGTCATTTTAGACCCTTGGTTACATCAAATGGTGGCGAGGTTACTCGTAGCGGAGGGCTTCGACGGGGTTGAGCCGGGCGGCGCGGCCCGCGGGGTAGAGGCCGGCCAGGGTGCCGATCAGGGTGGTCGCCGCCACCACGGCCAGGACCAGCCAGATCGGCAGGGTGATGATGTTGGTCGCGGTTACGCTGTTGAGCTGAAGCTGGTTGTTGATGATGGGGTTGGCGGCGAGGGTCAGCAGAAAGCCCACCAGGACCCCGAAGACCCCGCCCCAGAAGCCGAGCATGGCGGCCTCGAACGTGTAAAGCCGCCGGATCGTGGCCCGAGTGGCCCCGCAGGCCCGCAGCACTCCGATCTCGCGTGTCCGCTCCAGGATCGCCATCACCATCGTGTTGATCACGCCGATGGCGGCGACGGCCAGCGCGATCGCCCCGATCCCGCCAAGGATCAGGGCGAGGATGTTGAAGATGCCCTCCTGCTGCTTGATGAACGAGTCCGCGCTCACCGCGCCGACGCCGAAGGTGCGGATGGCGGCGGCGACCTGGTCGGCGTTGCTGG
>JBARRR010000121.1:0-12209 GCA_049644325.1 Candidatus Dormiibacterota bacterium | reverse complement strand
GGCTGCCTCGACGCAACCCGTCGCGCAGGCGCTCGAGGGCGGCGCGGTCGCGGGCGGAGACGCCGGCGGCGCGTCCTCGCCGCTCGACCACGCGGGCGCCCTCCTCCAGCTCCAGCACGACGTCCTGGCCGGCCTCCCGCTTGACGCGCGTGTCACGCAGCCAGGTGCCGTAGTCGTCGACGATGCCGCCCACGCTCAGCTGCCAGCAGCCGACCACGTCGGGCGTGAAGTCCCCGGCCCAGTGGTCGTTGCCGGTGGGCTGCAGCGGGACCTCGAGCGGGGGGCGCGTGCGGCCTGACTTGGGGGGGCCGGGCGGCGGGGTCAGCGTCGCCCACGCGCGCACCGCGTCGTGGCCGGTGGTAAAGACGTCGGCGCTGATCTTCTGCGGCAATCCCATCGTGCCCTTGGCCGCGAAGGCGCCGCCATCGACGGAGGGCCGGACGTGCTCGATCGCGACCGAGGGACTCATCAGTGGGGGTGGCGCAGGACCACCAGCGAGTGCCCCGTCACCGCCACACGCCCGCCCACGGACAGGGCGCGCGCGGAGTCCTCGCGTTCACCCGCCGTGTCCAGCGCCACCTCCCACTCCTGGCCCCAGCCGTCGGGGATGACCCACTCGATGTCGTCATCGGCCGCGTGCAGCATCACCATCAGGCTGTCGCCGGCGATCGGCTCGCCGCGGGGGCCCCGGTCGGGGATCTCTTCGCCGTTGAGGATCATGGCGATGGACCGCTGGTTGCTGTCCTGCCATTCCTTGTCGGAGAACTCAACACCGGAGGGCAGGAACCAGGCGATGTCCTTGCGCCCCGAGCCCTGGATCGCCTGCCCGCTGAAGAAACGCTTCCGCCGGAGAACCGGCTGGCCGTTGCGCAGCGCGATCAGACGGCGGGTGAAGTCGAGCATGTCGGCATCGATGGACTCCCAGCTGATCCACGAGATCTCGTTGTCCTGGCCATAGGCGTTGTTGTTGCCAGCCTGGGTCCGTCCCAGCTCGTCGCCGTGGAGCAGCATGGGGCAGCCCTGGCTGAGGATGACTGTGGCCAGCAGGTTGCGACGCTGTCGCGCCCGCAGGGCCAGGACCGCGGGGTCGTCAGTCTCGCCTTCGACGCCGCAGTTCCAGGCGCGGTTGTCGTCGCTGCCATCGCGGTTGCCCTCGCCGTTGGCCTGGTTGCGCTTCTGCTCGTAGGTCACCAGGTCGCGCAGGGTGAAGCCGTCGTGGCAGGTGACGAAGTTGATGCTGGCCGAAGGCGCGCGCCGGTCGTCCTGGTAGAGGTCGCTCGACCCCGTCAGCCGGTAGGCGAGGTCGGTGACCCCGGTGCCGCCGCGCCAGTAGTCGCGGACGGTGTCGCGGAAGCGCCCGTTCCATTCCGCCCAGCGCACCGGGAAATTGCCCACCTGGTAGCCGCCCTCGCCGACGTCCCATGGCTCGGCCACTAGCTTGACTTGGGACAGCACCGGGTCCTGGTGGATGATGTCGAAGAAGGCGGAGAGCCTGTCGACCTCGTAGAACTGGCGCGCCAGGGCGCTGGCCAGGTCGAAGCGAAAGCCGTCGACGTGCATCTCGGTAACCCAGTAACGAAGCGAGTCCATGATCAGCTGTAGCGTCTGGGGGTTGCGGACGTTGAGGCTGTTGCCCGTCCCGGTGACGTCGAAGTAGAGGCGACGGTCTTCGTCGCTGAGCCGGTAGTAGGCCGGGTTGTCGATGCCCTTGAGGTTGATGGTGGGGCCGAGGTGGTCGCCTTCACCGGTGTGGTTGTAGACGACGTCGAGGATGACCTCCAGGCCTGCGGCGTGAAGGGCGCGCACCATCGCCTTGAACTCACTGACCTGGTCGCCTCGGTCGCCGCTGCTGGAGTAGCGTGCCTCGGGGGCAAAGTAGCCGACGGAGTCGTAGCCCCAGTAGTTGACGAGGCCCTTGTCGACCAGGTGCCCGCCGTCGATCCAGTGGTGCACCGGCATCAGCTCCACCGCGGTCACGCCGAGGCCGCGGAGGTGGTCGATGGCGGCGGGATGGCCCAGCGCTGCGTAGGTGCCGCGCAGGTCCTCAGGGATGTCAGGATGCAGGTGGGTGAAGCCCTTGACATGCGCCTCGTAGATCACGGTGTCGGCCCAGTCGGTGTGCGGCCGCTGGTCATCCCCCCAGGGAAAGTGCTTGTTGACGACCACGCCGCGCGGCATCGCGGTCGCCGAGTCCAGGTCGCTGGGCACGTCCCCCTCGCTGCCGGGCGCGTATCCCAGGAGCGCCGGCCCCCACCGGAATCGGCCCGAGATGGCCTGGGCATAGGGATCGACGAGGAGCTTGTTGGGGTTGAAGCGGAGGCCCTCTTCGGCGGCGTAACGGCCGTGCACCCGGAAGCCGTAGAGGCGGCCAGGGCCGACCTTGTCGACGAAGCCGTGCCAGACCAGGTCGGTCTGCTCCTTCAGCTCGTGCACCTCCTCGCCGCCGTCGTCGTCGAAGAGGACGAGGTCGACCCCCTCGGCGGCGCCGCCAAAGAGGGCGAAGTTGGTGCCCTGCCCGTTCCAGGTCGCGCCCAGGGGGTTGTCCTGGCCTGGCCAGGTGGACGGGGAGGTCGCCGCCGTTTCCGATTCCACGGCAGGAGTTTCACCTATTGCCGATGGTTTCAGCGCCAACACATCCTCCTTTTTGTGCTTGCGGGTCGCTGATGGTCGCCCGAAGAAGCTCCGTCGCCGCGGATGCTGATAGCATCGGCCCAAGCTAACGTGAGAGGTCAAGTGTACCCATTGCTCGGGCGCCAGGCCTCCATGCGCAAGTAGCCCTGGCCACCCCGGGCCGGGCCGAGCTCCGCCGCCTCGCTGGCCGTCATGGCGTGATGGTCGAGTACCTGGGCGCGGACCGCCGGCGGCGCCGCGTCCCTGACCAAACCCTGGAGGCCGTTCTCGGCGCCATGGGGGTGACCGGCGACGCGGGCCCCGACCGGGCGGTCCCACTGTTCGTCCCGCCTGGCGGCCGGCTGCCGCTGGAGCGGGCCACGGTCTACACCGAGAGCGGAGGGGAGGCGCATGTGGCCGACGGCGGGCTGCCGGCAGACCTGCCGATTGGCTACCACCGGCTGGCCACTGAGGACACCGAGCGGCTGCTGGTCGTCAGCCCCGGGACCTGTCACCAGCCGGAGGGTCCCCCGGCGTGGGGCTGGGACGCTCCCCTCTACGCCTGCCGGTCGGCGCGGAGCTGGGGCATCGGCGACGCCGGCGACCTCCGGCGCCTGGGCCGGTGGGCTCGCCGCCAGGGAGCCTCGGTCATCCTGCTCAATCCCCTGTCGGCCCCCCTGCCACTGTTGCCGCAGGAGGCCAGCCCCTACTTCGCCTCCAGCCGGCTGTTCGGCAACCCGATCTACATCTCGGTCGACGAGGAGCCGGTCGGTGGCCGGGTTGCCGCCGGGCTGGCGGCCACGCTGCGGCGCCTCAACAGCTCCACGTTGATCGACCGAGACGCCGTCTTCACCATCAAGATGCGCGCCCTCGAAGCGGCCTGGCAGGCCGCCGAGGGCGATCGTCGCTTCGACGCTTTCAGAGCGGCCGGCGGTCAGGACCTGGAGCGCTTTGCCATCTTCAACGTCCTCTGCGAGCGATTCGGCAGCGGATGGCGTTCCTGGCCTGCGCGGTTCCGCGACCCCGGCTCCACCGCCGTCGCCCGGGTTGCCACCGAAGAGGCGGACCATGTTGGCTTCCACGCCTGGCTGGAGTGGGTGCTGGAGGTGCAGCTGCTGGCGGCGGCCCACCAGACCCCGCTGATGCACGACGTCGCCGTCGGCTTCGACCCCCGCGGGGCCGATGCCTGGGCCAACCAGGACCTGCTGGCGCCGGGGATCCGGATCGGGGCCCCACCCGACACCTTCAACCGCGACGGCCAGGACTGGGGCCTGCCCGCCTTCGACCCAGCCCGCCTGCGCGCCGCGGGGTACGCGCCGCTGGCCGCCACCTTCCGGGCGGCGATGCGGCATGGCGGCGGTGTGCGAATCGACCACGTGCTTGGGCTCTTCCGGCTGTGGTGGATCCCGGACGGTTGCGCCCCTGAGGAGGGGGCCTACGTGCGCTACCCCGCCGCCGAGATGCTGGACGTCCTCGCGCTCGAGAGCCGGAGGGCGCGGGCCACGGTTGTGGGTGAGGACCTCGGCACCGTCGAGGCCGGGGTGCGACACGAGCTTCGCCGCCGGGGCGTGCTCTCCTCACGGGTGCTGTGGTTCGAGCCGCGGCCGCCGGACCGGTGGCCCCGCCAGGCGGTGGCGTCGATGACCACCCATGACCTGCCCACCGCAGCGGGGCTGTGGACTGGGAGCGACGCCGAGGACGAGGTGATCGCGGGACACCGATCCAACCCCCACGGAACCGCGGGGATGCGCCGCCGGCTGCTGGCGGCGGCTGTCCCGAGCCCTGGTGCCGGTGTGGACGATGTCGTCGTCGGGGCCTACGAGGCGCTGGGCGCCTCGCCATGCCGGCTGGTGCTGGCGTCGCTGGCGGACGCCAGCGGGCAGGCGAGCCGCGCCAACATGCCCGGCACCATCGACAGCTGGCCCAACTGGCGCATTCCCTTGCCGCGGCGGCTGGAGCAGCTGGCTCGCGACAGGCTCCCGGCGCGAATTGCGAGGGCCCTCTCCATGGCGCGGCCGGCGCCCAAGCGGGGGCGGTCCGCGGGGCCGGGCTAGCAGGCCACCGAGCGGCGTCAGCCCGCGGGGACGGCCTCCGTCTGCGGTGCGGGGCTGGAGTACATCCGCTCGACCACGTCGCCGTACTTGTCGAAGACCACCCGGCGCTTGAGCTTGAGGGTGGGCGTCAACTCCTCCGACTCCGCGGTCCATTCCACCGGGAGGATGGCGAACTTGCGGATCGACTCCACCTGGGAGACGTGCCGGTTGCATTCGTCCACCGCCTCCTGGACCGCGGCCACCACGGCGGGGTGCTCGGCCAGCTCCGCGATCGAGGGGAACTCGATGCCCTGGCGTTGCGCCCAGCCTGGCGCCACCTCCTGGTCGAGGACGATCAGGGCGCTGACGAAGGGCCTCCTGTCGCCGATGGCGCATGCCTGGCCGACCAGGGGGTGCTGCTTGAGCAGGTTCTCCAGGTTGGCCGGCGAGATGTTCTTGCCGCCGGCGGTGATGATCAGCTCCTTCTTGCGGTCAACGATGCTGACATAGCCGTCGTCGTCGATGGTGCCGATGTCGCCGGTGTGGAGCCAGCCGTCGGCGTCGAACGTCTCGGCGGTCTGCTCGGGCATCTTGTAGTACCCCTGGGCAATGTTCGGGCCGCGAACCAGGATCTCGCCATCGGCGGCGAGGACGACTTCGTCGCCGAAGTCCGCCTGCCCGACCGTGCCGTTGCGGTGGGAGTCCAGGTCCGGGGCGAACGTGGCGCCGACCGTGGTCTCCGTCATTCCCCAACCCTCGACCAGCCGCAGCTCGATCGCCTGGAAGAACTCGATGACGTCGATGCCGATGGGAGCGGCGCCGGTTATGGCGAATTCGGCCTGGTCCAGGCCGACCTTGGCTCTTAGCGCCTGCCAGACCGGACGGCACTTCTCGACTGCGGCCTCCAGCTCGGGCGGCAGCGGTTTGCCGGCCTGCTTGAGGCGGGCGACCTGACGACCGACGTCAATGGCGCTCTGGATGCCCGCCCGCCGCTGCTCGTCGGGCTCGGCGGCGATGCCGGCCTGGAGCGCCGCCGCCAGCTTTTCCCAGACGCGCGGCACACCGATCATGGCCATGGGGTGGACCTCCGCGGCGTAGGCGAAGAGCTGGGCCGGGTCGGGGCAGAAATAGACGTGTCCGGCCCAAGCAATCGCATGCCAGTGGCCGATGTAGCGCTCGAATGCATGGGCGAAGGGAAGGTAGGAGATGTGTCGATGGCCGGGCACGGTGGGCGTAAACCGATACCCGATCTCGGTCATCGCCACCACCTGGCGCTGGGAGTCCATCACCCCCTTGGGCGGCCCGGTGGTGCCCGAGGTGTAGATCAGGGTGGCGAGGTCATCCTGGCCGACCTGGCGCCACATCATGTCGAACAGCTCGGGCTCCTCCTCGCCCTTGCGCCGGCCCAGCTCCAATAGGTCTTGCCAGCTCATCAGCCAGTCGTCCTCGGCGTTGGGCAGCGGCTCCATGACGATGACCTTGCGCAGCGCCGGCAGCTGGTCGCGCACCGCCTTGAAGCGATCCAGGAAGCCGGCATCCTCGACGAAGGCGACCGCCGCCTCGCAGTGCGCGGCTATGTACTGCACCTGCTCAGCCGCCAGGGTGTTGTAGAGGCTGACCGGGGTTCCCTGGGCGTGCATAATGCCGAGGTCTGCGACCAGGTGCTCGGGACGGTTGCGGGCCATGATCGCGCCGAACTCGCCCGGGGCGAAGCCGATCGCGCGCAACCCCAGGGCCACCAGGCGGACCTGGTCGTGGTACTCGCCCCAGGTCAGGGTGTGCCAGCCGTCGGCCGTCTTCCAGCTGAGCGCGGGCTCGTCGCGGTGCGCTGCCACGGTCCCGGCGAACACCGACGCCATCGTCCGGTCGCCCACCAGCCGCTCCAGCTCCGCCTGCTCCGCCTGGATATCCCTGGTCATCGACTCACCTCCGATGAAAGCCGGCGCACGTCCCACCGCGCATCGAGCGCAGTATGCTCCGCAATCATGGGCCACTACTGCCGGGTCGGCCAAGTCCCGCCCAAGCGTCACATGCAGTTCCGAACCCCGGATGGTGGGCTCTACGCCGAGGAGCTGATGGGAGCGGAGGGGTTCTCCTCAGACGCCTCGCTCCTCTACCACCGGGGCTTGCCAACCGCGATCGTCGCCTCCGAGGCCGTCGAAGTCCCCGCCGACGCCACCAAGCTCACGCCCAATCACCCGCTCAAGCCCCGCCACTTCAAGACCCACGGCTTGGAGGTGGGGGGCGACCTGGTGAGCGGACGGCAGCTGCTCCTCGGCAACGACGACGTCCGCATCTTGTACGCCGTCGCCGACAGCCCCAGCGAGCTCTACCGCAACGCCATCGGCGACGAGTGCGTGTACGTCGAAGCCGGCAGCGCGCGCTTCGAGTCGGTGTATGGCGGGCTCGACATCAGCGCCGGCGACTACGTCGTCATCCCCACGTCCACCACGCACCGGTGGGTGCCGACGGGCGACGAGCCGGTAAGGGCGCTGGTCTTCGAGGCCTCCGCCCATATCCGCCCGCCGCGTCGCTATCTTTCGGCGACCGGCCAGTTCCTCGAGTCCGCGCCCTACAGCGAGCGCGACCTCCGGGCGCCGTCAGAGCCGCTGCTCGTAGCCGGCGACGACGTGCCGGTGCTGGTTCGCCACCGCGCCGGCCTGACGCGTATGACCTACCTCCAGCATCCCTTCGACGTGGTCGGCTGGGACGGCTGCCTGTACCCCTTCGCCTTCTCGATCCACGCATTTGAGCCGCGGGTGGGGCGCTTCCACATGCCACCCCCGACACACCAGACCTTCGAGGGCCCCAACTTCGTCATCTGCTCCTTCTGCCCGCGGCCCTTTGACTTCGACCCCAGGGCCATCGCCGTGCCCTACAACCACGCCAACGTCGACTCTGATGAGATGCTCTTCTACGTGGGCGGCGACTTCATGTCGCGCAAGGGCGCCGGCATCGGGCTGGGCTCCATCAGCCTGCACCCCTCCGGCTTCACCCACGGACCTCAGCCCGGCAGTGTGGAGGCCGCCATCGGCAAGCCCGGTACCGACGAGCTGGCGGTGATGATCGACACCTTCAGGCCGCTGCACCTGGGGCCGGCCGCCCGACAGTCGGAGGACGCCGACTACGCCTGGACCTGGGCCAAGGGATCGGCGACCAAACACGACGCCGGCCCCGGCCTCAGCGCCTAGCGCGCTGGACCGATGACCACCTGGGTGGAGCTCCCGCCCGGGACCCAGCGGGGCATCGAGAACCTGCCATACGCGGTCTTCCGCCAGGGCCAGGAAGCGCCGCGAGTGGGGGTTGGCATCGGTGACCGGGTCCTCGACCTGGCGCGGGCCCTGGGCGACGACGTCTTCGCCCAACCGTCGCTCAACGCCTTCATGGCTCGGGGACGGGGCGGCTGGCAGGACGCGCGGGCGCGGATCGTGGACCTCTTGACCGACCCCGGACGGCGGACGACGGTGGAGCCCGCGCTGCTGCCGCTGTCAGGGATCACGCTACAGCTGCCATTCGACGTCGCCGACTACGTCGACTTCTACTCCTCCATCCACCACGCCCAGAACGTAGGCCGCATCTTCCGACCCGACCAGGAGCCGCTGCAGGCCAACTGGCGCCACCTTCCCGTCGGCTACCACGGCCGCGCCGGCACCGTTGTCGTCTCGGGCACCCCGATCACGCGGCCCCAGGGCCAGCGACGCGGTGGCGCGGATGGCGCCCCCGAGTTCGGGCCCTCCCAGAAGCTGGACATCGAGGCCGAGGTCGGCTTCGTCGTCGGCGTCGGCTCCGACCATTGGAGATCGGTCGAGACCCGGGCCTTCGAGGACCACGTCTTCGGCGTGGTGCTGGTCAACGACTGGAGTGCGCGCGACCTCCAGACCTGGGAGACCGTCCCCCTGGGCCCCTTCCTGGGCAAGTCGTTCGCCACGTCGATATCGGCCTGGGTCGTGCCCCTGGCGGCGCTCGATGCGGCCCACGTCGCCGCGCCGCGCCAGGACCCCGCCCCGCTGCCCTACCTGGGCGGCGACCACCTCTATGGCCTCGACATCGACCTCGACGTCAACATCAACGGCCGGCCCCTGTCGCACCCCCGCTTCGCCGACATGTACTGGACCCCGGCGCAGCAGCTGGCCCACATGACCGTCAACGGCGCCAGCGTGCGCACCGGCGACCTCTACGCCTCCGGCACGGTTTCGGGAGAAGCCCGCGAGGAGTGGGGATCGCTGCTGGAGATCACCTGGAATGGGCGTGACCCCGTCGAGTTGGGAGGCGGCTCCAGCCGCACCTTCCTCGAGGACGGGGATACCGTCGTCATCTCCGCCAGCGCGCCTGGGCCGGACGGCGCCAGGATCTGGTTCGGCGAGGTCAGCGGGACGATCCGGGCCGCCGCCACGGACTAGCTCAAAGGTTGCCCCGTTTCTCCTGCTCCCGCTCGATGGCCTCGAACAGGGCCTTGAAGTTACCCTCGCCGAAGCCGCGCGAGCCGCGACGTTGGATCACCTCGAAGAACAGCGTCGGCCGGTCCTGCACCGGCTTGGTGAAGATCTGCAGCAGGTAGCCCTCATCGTCGCGGTCGACCATGATGTTGAGCTCCTCGATCGCCTTGACGTCCTCGCGGATGGGGCCGACGCGTTGCCAGAGGTCGTCGTAGTAGGTCCCGGGCACGGTCAGGAACTCCAGGCCCCGCTGCTTGAGGGCGCCCACCGTGGCGACGATGTCGCCAGTGATGAGCGCGATGTGCTGCACGCCGGGACCCTTGTTGAAGTCGAGGTACTCCTCGATCTGCGACTTGCGCTTGCCCTGGGCCGGCTCGTTGATGGGGAACTTGATCTTCCCCGAACCGTTCTGCATCACCTTGCTCATCAGCGCCGAGTACTCGGTGGTGATTGCCTCGTCGGTGAAGTGCTGCATCAGCTCGAAGCCGAGCACGTCCTCGAACCACTTCACCCACTGGTTCATCTTGCCCAGCTCGACGTTGCCGACGATGTGGTCGATGGCTGAGATCCCAACGCCCTTGTGCTTGCCGGTGGAGCCCGGTATCGCCTCGAACCCGGGCCAGAAGACCCCTGGGTAGTCGCGGCGCTCGATGAAGCGCATGATCACGTCGCCGTACATGCGGATGCTGCTGACGCCGACGCGGCCCTTGTCGTCCTCGTCGACGCGCGGCTCCTCGACGGCCTCCGCGCCACGCCGCACGGCTTCCTCAAACGCCTTCTTGGCGTCGGGGACGCGCAGCGCGATCACACGAACGCCGTCACCGTGCTCCAGGCAGAACCTGCAAATCGGGCTGTCGGGGTCCAGGCCGCTGGTCACCAGCAGCGTCACCTGGCCCTGGCGCAGGACGTAGCTGGCCAGCGTCTTGATGCCCGTCTCGGGTCCGCCGTAGGCGACCACGTCGAAGCCCAGGGCGGACTGGTAGTAGTGTGCCGCCTGGCGGGCGTTGCCCACCCACAGGGTCACGTGGTCGACCGCCTCGATGGGCATGTGGTCGACCTTCGGCTCCAGGGTCTGCGTCTCTGTCATGGCTACAACCTCCAGCTCGTATTGTCTCCCAGCACAACCGCGTGGGCAGACCTGGCACCTGCCTGGCATCCGCGCCCCTCGCCCATGCTGCAATTACCCGCATGGCCGCCCGCATTGACCCCCATCGCGCCCAGAACTACCGCCTCTGCTTCCTGCTGGCGGCGCTCTACAACGGCGCCTTCGGGATCTGGGCGGGGCTCTTCCCCAACGCCTTCTTCGACCTCTTCCAGATCCCGCGGATCAACTACCCGTCGGTCTGGCAGGTGCTGGGCATGGTGCTCGGCCTCTATGGCCTGGGCTACGCCTACGCCGCCCTCCGCCTCGGCCGGGCCGCACCCTTCATCGCCATCGGCCTCCTGGGCAAGGTCATCGGCCCGGTCGGCTGGATCTTCACGGTGGTAATGACCCAGCAGCTCCCGGTCCGCACCCTGCCGCTGGTCATCTTCAATGACATCGTCTGGTGGCTGCCGTTCGGCCTCTTCCTGCTGGAGGGCCGGGCGATCGCCTCCCGCCTGCGCGGCATCGCGCCCTACGCCTGCGCCGGCCTCAACCTGCTGGCCACCGGCTTGCTTGCGCTGGTGCTGCGGCCGGGCACCGAGGTCGGCAGGGACGAGGCGGCCCGCGTCAGGTTCATCACCGAGCACCCGGTGCTGTGGCGCGGCGGCTGGGCGGTCTGGGTCGCCGCCGCCCTGAGCCTGGTCGGCTTCCTCGCCTGGTGGGGCAGCAGGGTGACCAATCGGCGGCTGGCGTCGGCGGCGCTGCTGGTGGCGTGCGCCGGCATCGCCTTCGACCTCACGGCTGAGGCCCTCTACATCGGCTGGCTGCCGATGGACCTGGCCGTGGTCGCGCCCGCCGCGGCGCTCCTCACCGGGGGGTTGGGCAATGGTCTCTACACGGTTGCGGGAACGCTGCTGACCCTCGGCACCCGCGGCATCCAGGGCTGGTTCGCCGCCTGGACCTGGACCATCTGGGCCGCCGGCTACGGGCTGAGTGCCGCCACCCTGCTGCACAGCTTTGCCGGCGTTGCCGTCTGCACCGCCGTCCTCTTCGGTCTGTTCTGCCCCTGGTGCGTGGTCATGGGTCGCCGGCTGGCGTGAGCCGCGTCGTCGTCCTGGGTGCGGGGGGCTTTTTTGGCGCGGCTGCCCGGCGACTCCTGCGCGAGCGGGGCCTGGAGCCCATTGCGCCGGCGCGATCGGACGCCGACGCGAGCTCCGTGGGATCCCTCCGCGCGTACCTCCAGCCGGGTGACGTGGTTCTCGACGCCGCCGGGCCGTACCAGGGCCGGGGCATGGCCCTCCTCGATGTCGCGGCCGACGTGGGCGCTGACGTCGTCGATCTCTGCGACGCCCTTGACTACGCCGTCGAGGTCGCCGGTCGGCGCGACCGCATCCAGGCCGCCGGCACCCGCGTTCTCAATTGCTGCAGCTCGGTATCGGCGGTGACGGCGGCGATGGTCGAGGCCAGTGGCGTGACCGATCCCAAGCGGATTTCGGTCTGCCTGGCACCGGCCAGCCGCGAGACGTCGACACCGGGGACAGCGGCATCGGTGCTGCGCTCGGTGGGGACTCCGATCCGACTCCGGCGGGGAGGAGCCCTGGTCACCCGGCGTGGCTGGTCGGAGTACCGCGACTTCCACATGCCGCTGGGCCGCGGTCGAGTCCGCGGCTACCTGACGGAGAGCGCCGACGCGGTCACCCTCCCAGCGGTGTGGCCTGGGGTGGCCGACGTGGACTTCTGGGTCGACACCAACGCGCCCGGCGCCAACGGCGTTCTCCAGCTTGCCTCCCGGGTGCCCGGTGGTGGGGGTTTCGCGAGGCGGCTGGCCCCCATAGGCGTGTGGCTGGCTCGGCGCCTGGGGTCGAGCACGGGTGGGGTCGCGGTCGAGGTCGGCGGCGGCGGGGGAGAGGTGTGGTGCAGCAGCCTGACCGCCCGCCGGCGCAGCTACCTGGTGGCGGTGCTGCCGGCGGTGCTGGCGGTGGAGGCCATCGCCGTCGGCCGCCAACCGCTGACCGGGCTGGTCCCGGTCAACCGGCAAGTGCCCGC
>JBARRR010000120.1:0-2722 GCA_049644325.1 Candidatus Dormiibacterota bacterium | reverse complement strand
ACGAGCATGGACCGCGACGGCACCAGGGACGGCTACGACCTCGACCTGACCCGCGCCATCGCCGGCGCGGTGAGCGTCCCGGTGATCGCGTCGGGCGGGGCGGGGGAGCCGGAGCACATGCGCGCCGCCCTCAGCGAGGGCCATGCCGACGCCGCCCTGGCCGCTTCCATCTTCCACTTCGGCGAGTACTCCATCGCCGACACCAAGCGGTATCTGGCCGAGCATCGCATCCCGGTGAGGACGTAGGGGTGCCCCTGGTCGAGATGCCGAAGGGGCTGCCGCGGGAGCCCATCGTCACCGCCCGGCTGCGACTTGAGCCGCTTCGCGCGGCAACGGCGGAGGCCGCGTTTGGCGTGGTCATGGCCTCTCAGCAGGAGTTCTTCCGATGGTTCGGCTGGGCGGGGCAGCCCCGGCTCGAGGAGACGAGCAGGATCTGGGCCCTCAACGAGGCGCATTGGGAAGCGGGCACGGCCTACCACTTCACCATTCACCAGGACGAGGACCTCATCGGCAGCATCGGCCTGCGCCTGAACCCCGACTACCCCGTGGAGGCCAACTTCGGCTACTGGATGGGGACGGAGTGGGCAGGTCGCGGATACATGTCGGAGGCGGCGATCGCGGTCCGCGACTTCGGCTTCGACACCCTCGGCCTCCGCCGCCAGGAGCTGGGCGCCGGGGCCGCCAACCACGGCAGCCAGCGCGTGGCCGAGAAGCTGGGCATGCGACGGGAGGGCCTGATGCGCGCGGTATCGTGGGACGGCGCCGGCAACTCCTACGACTGCTGGCTGTACGCCATGCTCCGCGACGACCCGCGCCGCGACACCGGCGAGCGGTATGCCGGGGAGCGCGGCCAACCCGAGATCACCGAGCCCGACTTCACGCGCGGGCTGATCACCGCGGTCGCCCAGGCCGATGACGGCGAGGTGCTGATGGTCGCGCACATGAACGAGGAGGCCTACCAGCGCACCCTGGAGACCGGCCACGCCTGGTTCTGGAGCCGCTCACGGGAGCGCCTATGGGAGAAGGGGGAGACGTCCGGTGACTACCTCGACGTCCGCGCGGTCGTCCTCGACTGCGACGGAGACGCCGTCATCCTGCGCGTCTCCCCCCACGGCCCCGCCTGCCACACCGGGGCGCGGTCGTGCTTCCACAACCCCGTCCGGTAGATCGCTAGGCGGCGGCGGCGCTCTTTGGCGGCCTCTGCTGCCGGTAGTCGGCGGCCATCTCGGCGAGGAGCTCAAAGTTCTCGCCGAACTTCGGGTTCTTGGTGGCCTTGCGGCTGCGGGTGACGGTGCTCTTGAGCGAGGCCCAGTAGCTGTCGAACGCGTAGGCGTCGAAGAGCAGGTCGCGGTTGACCAGCTGGTGGATGGTCAGCGCGCCGATCTCCTCGAAGAGGTGTGCCAGCTTGAGGGCGTCGGCCGTCCTGACCTTGCCAACCTGCAGGTCGGCGAAGGCGGTGGCCAGCGGCTCCTGGTGCACGATCTGCATGATCGCGAGCAGGCTCTGGGCATCGGCCTGGGTCGCCTGGCCCAGGGTTTGGCTGAAACGATGGGGGCCCTGGGGCCCGGAAACGGCTTTACCCGCCATTCGGGTACCTCCTTCTAATGTATGACGGCGTGTCCCGCTCGGCCGTCTCAATCGCTGTTCCTTCGAACATACGCCGTTGCTCCAAAATATGCAAGTTTATGCATATTCTTCGTATACTGATGCGATGACGAACGCCTCACGGACGTCGGCGGCGGTCATTGGCGCCACCGGCTATGCCGGAGCCACCGCGGTTCAGCTGCTGCTGCGTCACCCGCAGGTCGAGGTTACTCGGCTGACCTCGCGGTCGAACGCGGGCCAGAAGATGGGTGCCGTATATCCCGGGATCGAGAGCGACCTGGCGCTCCACGCCGAGCCCGACCCTGGCGATGCCGAAGTGGTGGTGGTGGCCCTCCCGCACGGCATCGCGGCGTCGCTGGTCCCCGGCTGGCTCCAGGAAGGTCGAACGGTCCTGGACCTGGGCGCCGACTTCCGGCTCAAGGACCCGGCCGAATACGCCCGCTGGTACGGCGGCGATCACCCATCGCCGGAGCTGCTGGAGGAGGCGGTCTTGGGGCTGCCCGAGGTCATCGACCGCGGAGCGTTGGAAGCCGCGCGGCTGGTGGCATGCCCGGGGTGCTACTCCACCGCCGCGATCCTGGCCCTGGTGCCGGCGGTCCGCGGTGGGTTGGGCAAGCCCGACTATGTCGTCGACGCCGCCAGCGGCGTCAGCGGCGCGGGGCGATCGCTGGGCCTCGAACTCCACTACGCCGAGGCCGCCGAGAACTTCAAGGCCTACAGCGTTGAGGGCCACCGCCACCTGGCCGAGATGACCCAGGTGTGCCGCAGCGCCCCCGGCGATCCCGCACCACGGATAACCTTCGTGCCCCACCTGGTGCCGATGGTCCGGGGGATCCTGGCCACCTGCTACTACGACCTCGAGGGCGCCACCACCATCGAGCAGCTGCGCGACGCGTACCGCAGCACCTACGCCGGCTGTCCCTTCATCAAGGTGGTCGATGCCGCACCCGGCACCAAGCAGGTGGCGGGCACCAACGAGTGCCATATCCATGTCACTCAGCAGGGTGATCGAGTAGTGGTGCTGGCGGCCATCGACAACCTGGTCAAGGGGGCGGCGGGCCAGGCGGTGCAGGCGCTCAACATCGCCCGCGGATGGTCCGAGACCGCCGGCCTCGAG
>JBARRR010000119.1:0-1502 GCA_049644325.1 Candidatus Dormiibacterota bacterium | reverse complement strand
GACGGTGGCGCGCTGCCCGATGAAGGCGCCGTCGGTGGCGCCTCCGGGAGCGCCGCGCCACCGAGGGACTGGTCTGGCGCGGGTGGCGCGAGCGTCGCGATGGCGGGCTCGGCAACTTCTTGCGGCTTGGCCGTCTTCTCGCCATCGACGGGCTGCGCACCTTTCTCTGGTGACGCCCCGCCGCCGAGGAAGGATGACAGCACCGACGCAAAGCCTGCTGGCGGAGCCGCCCCTGGTGAGGACGTCGATGCGCCGCCAGCGGGTGCTCCCGGTTCCGTATCTTTCGCGGCGCCTGCTTCCGGCTCCTTGGCGGCGCGCTCCGGCTCCTCCGCAGAAGACTCGCCGGGGGCGACTTTGTCCTTCGTCTCTCCGCTGCCCACGAACCGTTCCATCAACCCGACGCCCATCGGGACCACGTCCGTCGGCGAGAAGCGCTGGATGGCGGGTGCCTTCTCCTCCTCCGTTGTTGCGGCCTCCGCCACATGGCCGCAATTGCCGCCGCAGGAGTGATCGGGACAGCGCTGCACCGCCGGCCGGCGTCGCGCGCTGAGCAGGGCCTCCACGGCCGCGTTGCCCGATGTCCGCTGCAGCTGCATGATCATTGCGGGCGACAGTTCCGGCATGTCGCCGGGAGGCGGCGGGCCTTGCGGTTTCTGCAGCACCGCCGTGGCGCGCTCGTTGGCCCAGGTCGTTGGCTGTTCTGGCCGCTCCTCCTTCTGCGCGTGAGGAGCGGCCGGCTCCTTTACGGGTTCGACTCGCTTGACGTCGTTCGCGGGTTCCGCCATGTCAGTCGCCGCCGCCCGGGCTGGGCCCGTGGCTGCCCTTAGCGAGGTCGTCGAAGCCCGCCACATAGTCGAAGTGCATCGGATCGGTGCCGCCCGGTGACCAGGCAGCGCCCGGCTGGAACCCGTGTTCCATCATCAATTTGAAGAATTCCTTGTTGAAGGTGTCCGTCGGATTGAAGAAGCCCAACTCAATGAGCTGCATCGGCGTTGACGTCCCCTGCGCGCAGGCTGACGCGTCAGGCTTCGCTCGGCCATCCCACACATGTTGGGCTGCCGCGGCGGCGGCGAGAAGTGGCCTGCGGGCATGTCTTGGTCGCCGCCGTCTTCACCAACGGGTAACCGGAAATGCCCCAACGGGCAAGCAAGGTCTAGGGGTTAGCCCGCGCGACGTTATTGCCCGCTGTAACTCATGAAGCTGGAGAACCGAGCGCTGCGCTTCGAACCCTCGCTGATCCCCGGCATCAGCGGCCACCGAGCGCGACCCGGCGCGGCGGGATTCATTTGAGAAGGCAATCGCCTAGTGCTCAGGAATGGAAACTTTGAATTCGGGTATCGGCGCTAGCAGGCGTAGTCGCGGTCGACCGACCCGTTGAGGAACTGCACCAGGGAAACCGGCGCGCCCGAGAAGCTGTAGCTGCCCGAGCAGTAGGCTGACGCGCTGTGCGCCGTGCTCGTGCCGCTCGCGTACCAGTCCGATGCGGCGCCGTGCACGACGTT
>JBARRR010000118.1:0-3512 GCA_049644325.1 Candidatus Dormiibacterota bacterium | reverse complement strand
GAGCAAGCTGGCGCTCCTGATGGAGCCGGAGAGGAGCGCCCCGCCGGAACCTGACGACCGGCTCCGGCTGATCTTCACCTGCTGCCACCCCGCGCTCTCACGGGAAGCGCAGGTCGCTCTGACCCTGCGCACCGTGGTCGGCCTTACCACACCGCAGATCGCGCGCGCGTTCCTCACCACCGAGGCGACGGTGGCGCAGCGGATCGTCCGCGCCAAACGCAAGATCGTCGACGCCGGCATCCCCTACCGCATCCCCGAACCCGAGACCATCGGCGAGCGGCTGCGCGAGGTCCTGGCGGTGCTCTACCTGATGTTCAACGAGGGCTACCTCTCCAGCTCCGGCGATGAGCCCCACCGCCGTGACCTGGCCGAGGACGCCGCCTGGCTGGCGGGATTGATGGTGCGGCTGATGCCCGACGAGCCCGAGTGCTGGGGACTCCTGGCGCTGATGACCCTGCACATCGCCCGCGCCGACGCGCGCTTCGACGCCGAGGGGCAGCTGGTGCGCCTCCAGGACCAGGACCGAATGCTCTGGAAGCGGGGGCAGATCGCGGAGGCGGTCGGGATGCTGGAGCGCGCCGGCGCCCTCCGACGGCCGGGGCCGTACCAGCTACAGGCGGCGATCGCGGCGGTGCACACCGAAGCTCGCGCCTGGGAGCAGACCGACTGGAAGCAAGTGCTGGAGCTGTACGACGCGCTGCTGCAGATGGTCGACTCGCCTGTGGTGCGCCTTAACCGCGTCGTCGCGCGCCGTTACGTCGATGGCCCGGAGGCGGCGCTGGATGAGCTCGAGGCGCTGTCTGGACCCCTCGACAGCTACCACCTCTTCCACGCCACCCATGCGGAGCTCCTCGACGCCGCCGGGCGAGGGGAAGAGGCGAGCGCGGCACGGCGGCGCGCCCTCGACCTCACGGACAACCGAGCGGAGCGGGAGCTACTTTTGAAGCAGTTGGCATGAAGGAGCTTCCGTTCATCGGCACCCTGCGGGTTTCGTCCGAGGACAGCGGCGGCGCGTTGGAGATGATCGAGTACCGCGGGCCAGCCGCGCCGCCGCCGCATGTGCACCGCGAACGCGACGAGGTTTTCTACATCCTCAAGGGCGCCTTCGCGTTCACGCTGGCAACGGACGATTTCGAGGTCCAGCAGGGCGAGATGGTGCACGTCCCCCGCGGGACGCGTCATGGCTTCAAGCCTCAGCCCGGTGCCGAGGCCCTGCTGATCATCGCCCCCGCCGGACTTGAGGGATTCTTCGCTGAGCTGGGCGAGGGCCTCGCGGCTGGCAGGTCCAGCGCAGAAATTCGCGCCGCTCTCGCCGGGAGGTACGACTCGACCCCAACCGACGCCTAGCTAGACGGGCGTTAGGCCGAGATCAGGCCTGGTAGCGGAGGTAGACGTGTCCGGCGGGAAAGGTCTTGGTCTCCAGCAGCTTCAGCTCCCGTATAGGCACCGACGGAGGGAAGAAAGGCTTGCCACCGCCCAGCACCACCGGGTGGACGATGGGCCGGTACTCGTCGACCAATCCCTCACGGATCATCGTCGACGCGAGGTTGGCGCCGGCGATGCCGAGCGGACCGCCGTCCTCGGACTTGAGACGCCTCACCTCCTCAACGGCGCCCTCCCGCACCAGCCGGCTGTTGGGGCCAACCGAGTCGAGCGTGGTCGAGAAGACGACCTTGGGTGTACTCGTGTACGTGCGGGCGAAATCGCGTATGTAGTCTGGGAGGTCCGGTTGCTCCTCGGCCGTGTCCCAATACGACATCACCTCGTACAGCTTGCGGCCGTAGAGGGCGGCGCCGAGCTCGGCAACCTGGTCGCCGGCGAAGCGATGGATCGGCTCGTCGACGATGCCCCACTCCAGGTCAGGCTCGGGCGGCTCGATGTACCCGTCGAGCGACACCATCATCGAGTAGATCAGCTTCCGCGCCACGACGAGAAGTTAGCATCAGGCCCCCGGTGCCATGTCGATTTATCGACCTCCCAATCGTTGACAGGGAAGACGTACGCGAGTAGACAGCATTTAAGCCACCCGCAAGGGTTGGTCGATGAGGAGGTGCATCCGTGGCAGACAACCAGCGCTCGAAGGAGACCAGCGCTCCGCCCGACCGGGTCTGGAAGATCTGGTCCGATACCTCGACCTGGCCGGACTGGAACCCGGACATGAAGTCGGTGGACCTCACGGGCCCCTTCCAGTCGGGCACCACCGGCGAGATGGAGACCAAGTCCGGTGGCCATCACCAGATCAGCCTCCAGGATGTCGACGAGGGCCGAGGCTTCACGCTGGTGTCGGACGGCGTGCCCCTGACCAAGCTCCACTTCCGCTGCCAGATCGAACCCAACGGCGCCGGCAGCCGGATATCGCAGGCGGTCACGCTGCACGGCGGCCTGGCGTTCATCATGGGCGGCCCGGTGACCGGCCGCATCGTCCCCAGCTTCGACGCCATCCTCGACGGGCTGGCGAAGAAGGCGGAGGCGTCGTCGTGAAGTACATGATGCTGCTGGTCCGCGACGACGACCAGTGGGAGGCGCTCACCGACGATGAGCGCGACATGGACGCGATCATGCGCTGGTGGGGTGACCTGGTGGAGCAGGGTGTCCTCGACGGCGGTCAGCAGCTGCAGCCGGCGCGCACCGCGACCACCATCGTCTGGAAGGAGGGCGAGCCGGTGATCACCGACGGGCCGTTCATGGAGACCAAGGAGACGATCGGCGGCTACGGGGTGATCAACGTGCCCGACCTCGACAGCGCCATCGAGATCGCTCGCAGCTGGCCGGCGGTGGGCCACAAGGTCGAGATCAGGCCGGTCGTCGAGTACTAGCGGCTCAGCTAAGTCTTCCGGCAGTCATACCTGCTTGAGCAGGGCCAGTTGCAGCGACTCAGTCTCGGGGGACGGGCCCACGCCCAGCTCGTCCGCCAGGCGCTCTCGGCAGGTCTCGTAGATGCGCAGCGCCTGGGCGCGATCGCCGCGCGCGGCGTGGAGACGCATCAGGTGGCGGTAGCCGCTTTCGCGGAAGGGCTCCAGCGCCACCAGCTCCTCGGCGTTGCGCACCGCCAGCTGCAACTCGCCGTTGTACTCGAGGCAGACGACCATGACCTCCAGCGCACGGATCAGCTCCGCGCGCAGTGCGGCCCGGCGCTCCTCGACCCAGGGGCCGTCGTTGCCGGGGAGGAAGGGCCGCCGGAGCACCATCACCGCGACCAGCGCCTGGCCGTAGGCCTCGCCGGGGCGACCGGCGGCGACCTTGGCCTCGGCGTCGTGGAGTGAGCTGCGGGCGACCTCGAGGTCGACCCAGACGTCGGCTGGCAGCCGCAGCTGGTAGCAGCCGAAGGCGCTGACCAGGGTCTTGTCGCGGTCCAACCCGGCGCCGGCCATCACCACTCGGAGCTTGCTGATGATGGCGCTGAGCGCGGTGGCCCATGCCGCGGGCAGCTCGCCCGGCCAGATCGACTCCGCCAGCTGGTCGTGCGGCAGCGGGTGCTCGCGGCTGATGACCAGGTGGGCGAAGGCCAGCCG
>JBARRR010000117.1:0-21138 GCA_049644325.1 Candidatus Dormiibacterota bacterium | reverse complement strand
AGAAGAGGACGTCGGTGACCGCTCACAAGCACGACTGGCCGGCGCAGCTGCGCCTGGTCGTCGACCCGGGCGCCGCCACCGAGCGGCCCATCCTGGGCCTCGCCCTCGACTTCCGTTCCATGCCGCTTGGTGGTGAGCGCTTCCGCGACATCTTCAACATGGAGAGGGAGCAGATCCTCCGCGGTTTGGGTGCATTCCGTGTTCGTCAGATGCACGGCGACGGCTGGAGCGACGGTGTCAGCGACCGCATCTTCCTCCATGGCATCGAGGGCGGTATCAGCCGGGCCAGTGGCCTGGTCCTCTTCGATCGCTGCCCTTCCGAGGGCGGCGCGGCCCTGCTAAGCGCCCTCCCCGTCGAGTCGACCCGGCTCCTTGAGACCGGCGGCCAGATCGCCCAGCTGCTACAGCGGACCTACAACCGGACCGTTCTTCGCAACGACGCCCCCATGGCCGACCTGCCTGAATTGGTCAGCACAGGGATCCCCGCCCAGTCGCCTACGGTGCTCGGCGAACCGTCCTACCCCTGGAGGCGCTGAGGCCAGAGTATTCAACCGCCCTTGGCGGCAACCCGGCCGGCGGCGGCCCTGTCGGTGAGGTAGGACTCCACCGCCCGGTGAAGGCGGTTGGTGCAGCGGATGAGCGCCATCTGCTGTGAGATCTTCTGCTCGACCGGCGCAACCGGCGAGATGCCGTCGGGGAGCTCGTTGAGGTCAGGCTCCAGGTCCGGCAGCAGGCTTCGGCAGACCGAGGCCATGTATCGGTAGTCCTCGCGCAGCTGGGCCATCACGACAGGATCGCGAACTGAGTCGCGATCGCCGGCCAGGTCGGCCATGAGCTCCAGTCGAGGCAGGATCATTTCCAGGATGCGCATTGGCATGATGGTTCCAACGATCCGGGACGCCAGTACCTTCACACGTCATGAATCCGTCACCCGGATCGCGGGTGCCCGTAACAGCCACGCTGCGTAATGGGGGTAGTCAGTTCGGTCCCAGCGGCCTAAGGTTGCGGGTATGCCTGCCACCAAGAAAAAGCAAATGACGATCCTGCTCGTCGACGACGACTACCCCAATCTCGAGCTCTACCGGCTCGCCTTCACGATGCACGGCCACCGGGTGCTGACCGCGACCTCGGGCGCCGATGCGCTGGAGGTCTTCGCCGAGGAGAAGCCGGACGCGGTCCTGGTCGACCTGATCCTGGGCGACATGGTGGGCACCGAGCTTATCGAGCGGATGCGGCACGTTTTCGACGGCGCCCGCTTCTTCCTCCTCTCCGAGGCCGATCCCGCCGTCCTGGCGGGAGCGGCCCAGCGCAGCGGCGTGGTCGGGTTTCCCAAGCTGGGGGTTCCCGTCGGCCAGGTCGTTCGCACCATCACCGACAGCGCGACCATCATCCACGCCGGCTGACAGGCCGGGCTGACTACTGGCTCGGCGCCTCGACCGAAAGGCGCCCCGGACGCATCGGGCGGAGCAGCGGCGCCTCGCGAGCCTCGAGGATCTCATCGGCGGCAAGGCGCGCCGAGTAGGGCGACAGCAGGAAGCCGTTGCGGTAGTGCGCGGTGAAGATGTAGGTGTGGGGCAGGCTGGGCAGCCCACCAATCACCGGGAGCCCATCCGGCGCCGCCGGGCGCAGGCCCACCCGGACGTCGGCCTCGGCGCCGACCAGGCCCGGCCAGAGCACGGGGAGCAGGCGCCGTAGCTCCTCGACCCGCTCGTCGGGGGTGACCGAGAAGCCGGCATCGGTCTCCACCGTCCCGCCCAGGACGACGGTGCCGTCGGCCTTGGTCAGGAGGTAGTTGTGGTCCCGGTAGATGATGACCTCGGGACCGGGCGCGCCGGCCGGGAAGGCCAATAACTGCCCCTTGACGGGCCGCACCGGGTAGTCCAGGCCCGGAAGCGTCCCACTCCAGCTGCCCAGGGCCAGCACCGCGCGGCCGGCGGCCATGACCCCGTCGCCGGTGCGGACATGGGCGGAGTCCCCGGCCTCCTCGACAGCCTCGACCTCGGCCTCGACGACCTCCCCGCCGCGGGCCACAATGCCATCTTCGAGGGCAGCCAGCAGCCAGGCCGGCTGCACCTGGGCCTCGTCGAATGACAGCAGCCCGCCCGCCAGCCCCACGGTGCCGAGTCCCGGCACGTCCTTGGCCGCGGCGGCGGGGCTGAGCCAGCGCGACGGCATCCCGGCGGCCTCGTACTGCCCCACCGCCTCGCGCAGCGCCACGGCCTCCTCGGCGCTGTAGGCAATGCGCAGCAGCCCGCTGCGGATGAAGCCGGTGGGCCGGTCGGTCTCATCAGCCAGCGCCTCCAGGAAGTCGGGGTAGTACCGCAGCCCCTCGGTGGCCAGGCGGCCCAGCGGCGGGTTGCTGGCCACCTCTGGCATCGGCGCCAGCATCCCCGCGGCGATAGGGGAGGCTGCCGGCCGGTTCGACCGCAGCACGGTTACCGCCTGGCCACGGCGGCTCAGCTCCCAGGCGATGCTCAGTCCGGCGATGCCGGCGCCAACCACCACCACGTCGGGGTGTTTGCTCGCGCTCACTCGGCCAGCAGCTCCGGGTGGGCCTCCAGGTATGCCCACGCGGCGGTCTCGTCGGCCGCCCGCAGCTCGCCGTCGATCAGCGCCTCCAGCAGCGCGTCCTGCACCCTCCGGATCCAGGGCCCGGGCGGGCGTCCGTAGCGCGCCATCAGGGCTTCGCCGTCGATCGGCGGCCGGGCCGCCTGCACCGCCTCGACGTCGAGCTCGGCGATGCGCCGTTCGAGGTCGCCGAGCTTACGCTTGGCCTCGGACTCGGGGTATGCGCTGGCCTGCATGTCGGCCCGAGCCAGCTCGATCAGGCCCGGCAGCACGTCGGCGCTGTCGCGCACCAGGCGCCGCACCGCGCCATCGGTCCACTCCTCGGGCAGGTAGCTGATGGGGCGCATGTGGAGCATGACCAGGCGGGTCACCCGGTCGGCGATGGCATTGCTGAACCGCAGCCGCTGCAGCATGGCCCGGGCGATGCCGGCGCCAACATCCGGGTGACCGAGGAAGGTGACCCGGTCGGCGGTCCTCGCCGCCGTCGCCGGCTTGCCGATGTCATGGGTGAGCACGGCCAGGCGCAGGACCAGCTCGTCGTCAGCCGGCATGTGGGGCTGGGGACGGGCCGCCACCGCCTCGAGGGCCGCCGCGGTGTGGTTGAGGACATCGTCCGGGTGGAAGCCGTCCTGCACCACGCCCGCGAGGGCTTCCACCTCGGGCAGCAGCCGCCCCAGGATGCCGGTCTCCCTGAGCTGGCGGATCGACTCGCCGGGGTGCTCGGACAGGAGCATGCGCCGGAACTCCTCGGTGAATCGCTCAATGCTGACCACCGTGGTCAGGCGGTCCAGCGAGGCCTCGATCGCGGGCGGGATGTCCGGGTCCAGGGCGAAACCGAGGATGACAGCGAAGCGGACCGCGCGGACCGCCCGGAGGGGGTCCTCGAGGAAGGTTTCGCGGGCCGGCAGCGGGGTCCGCAGCAGCTTCGCCTCCATGTCCGCCAGGCCCTGGCCGGTCATGTCGCTGACCTCGCCAGCGCGGTTGGCCACCAGCGTGTTGACGGTGAAGTCGCGGCGGCGGATGTCCTCTTCCAGGCTGGCCGGCCGGACCTCGGGCTTGCGGCTGTCGGGCGCGTAGCTCTCCGAGCGCGCCGCGACGAACTCGAGGGTGAATTCGCCGGCCACCACGTGGGCGGTGCCGAAACGCTCGAAGATCACCGGCGCCCGGCTTCCCGCCCGCTGGGCCACCGCCGTCGCCACCGCCGTGGCAGCGGGAGCGTCGCCGCCAACGATGACCACGTCGACCTCGTTGGCGTCGCGGCGCATCAGCCGGTCCCGCACGTAGCCCCCGACCAGGTACGCCTGCACACCGGCGCGGCCGGCCTCCTCTTCGAGGGTGTCCAGGAGTGGTTCCAGCCCGGGCTGATGCTCGATCCTCGCGGCCGGACCCTGGCTCACCGGTCGATCTCGTCCAGCGTCGCCTGTGCCCGGCCGGGCAGGAATTCGCGCGCCCACTCCACGGCGCCCGTGAGGCCGGGGTCCTTGAGCTCGGCCATCTCGACGCGGACGTGGGCCATGGTCGACTCGAATGCCTGGAAGCGCATGGCCTTGTCCATCGGCTCCAGGAATGCCGGGCCTGACGCCATGGCCCCGCCGCCCAGGACCAGGACCTCGGGCGCCAGGGTGTTGAGCAGCCCCCCCAGGGCCAGCCCGAGCAGGTGGCCGGCCCGGCTGACCACCGAGAGCGCCAGCGCGTCGCCCCTGGCCGCGGCTGCGGCAACGGCCGCGCCGGTCACCTCCTCGATGCCCTCCAGGGTGGAGGCTTCGCCGGCGGCGATCCGCTCGGCGGCGATCCGCGCCATCGCCGTCCCCGAAGCCAGCGATTCGATACAGCCGCGGGCGCCGCAGCTGCAGGCAGGCCCATTGGCATCGATGACCACGTGGCCGACCTCGCCGGCGGTCCCGGCAGCCCCGCCGTAGAGCTTGCCGTCGATGATGATGCCGCCGCCGATGCCGGTGCTGACGGTGACGTAGAGCATGTGGCGGCTGCCTCGCCCGGCGCCGCGGCGGAACTCGCCAAAGGCCGCCAGCTGGGCGTCGTTGCGGAGGTGGGCGGGGACGCCGGTGGCGTCCTCCAGCATCTTGGCGAAACGGACGTTGCGCCACAGGGGCAGGTGCGGCGGGTTGAAGAGCAGACCCTCCTCCGGGTCGGTGGGCCCCGGCAGCCCCGCCCCGATGGCGCCGGCGTCCTCGACCCGGATGCCCTGGGCGGTGGCCAGCTCGTCCATCATCGAGACCAGCGTCGTCACCGCCGCGTCCGGCCCCTGTCCGGGGTCGGTCTCGGCCCGGCGCAGGTCGATAACGTCACCGGTGTCGGCGGCAATGGCGGCGCGTAGCTGGGTGCCGCCGATGTCGAGCCCGAAGACGTGCGCCGTCATGCGGCCGTCCGCGCCGATGGTCGCCCGCCCTGCAGGGTCAGCAGCGCGATCACGGCGGCCAGCAGGCAGACCCCGGCGGCGATGGAGAAGATCTCGTGGTACTCCTGCAGCAGGGCCGCCACGAAGCGCGCCTGCAGGGCGGCCACGGCGCCGACACCCTGTGTGACATCGAGCCTGGCCCCGCTGTCGGCCTGGATCAGCTGGTAGAAGCGGTGGATCCCGAAGGCCGCCAGGGCGCTTAGGCCCAGCAGCATCCCCACCGTCCGCGCCACCACCACCAGGCTGGAGGCCAGCCCGTGCTCACGATCCTGGGAGCGATCGAGGATGGCCGCGGCCACCGGCGCGATCACCAGCCCGAAACCGAAGCCGCAGAGGAACAGCGTCACCAGTGAGTCGGGGATGCCGGCAACCGTACGGCTGAGCTCGTCGACGGTCCACGTCGACATCCGCAGGAAGGCGCTGGCCGCCACCAGCAGCCCCAGCACCGCCGTGAGGCGATACCCGAGCCGGCCGCTGAGCCAGCCCCCGACCACCGCCCCCACCGGGATCGCGACCATGAAACGCGCCAGCAGGAGGGCGGCGTCGAACTCGCCCAGGCCGAACACCCCGCGGGCCACGATGGGCACGTCGACCAGGGCCACCATCAGGCCGGCGCCGACCAGCAGGTTGGTCAGGTTGGCGCCGACAAAGGCGCGGTCGCGCAGCAGCGCCGGCGGGATCAGGGGACTGCTGCCGGTCGCCTGGCGCCAGCCGTACAGCCCCAGGACCACCACCGCGGCGACGCCGAGGGGGAGGAACAGCGATCCCACCGCGTGGCGGGAGGGGTCGTCGGGGTAGAGCGCGAGCACCAGCAGGCCCAGGCCCAGGCCCAGGAGGATCCCCCCCAGCCAATCGACCGAGGCGGAGGCGTGACCGGCCACCGCGGTCCTTCCCGGGCCGGCATGGCCCACGCCCGTCCTGGCCGCGACCAAGAAGCCCACCGCGCAGATCGCCGCCAGGGGCAGGTTGATCCAGAAGATGGCGCGCCATCCACCAAGACCGACCGCCGCGCCGGCAACGACGGCGCCGTAGAGGGGACCCAACACGCTGCCGGTCTCCTGCAGGGCCGCGACCACGCCCAGCGGTAGGGAGCGGCGCCCTACCGGGTAGAGGTCGGCGGCCAGCGCCAGCGCCACGGGGACCAGGGCGCCCCCGCCCAGGCCCTGGAGCACACGCCCGGCCACCAACCAGGGCAGCCCGCCGGCATTCTCATCGGGGATGGCGGCCAGGCCCGCCGTCGCGGTCAGCACCGAGCCGAGGCAGAAGATCCCCAGGCTGATGAGGTAGACCCGTCCCCGGCCGTAGCGGTCGGAGACGGCCCCCAGCAGCGGCATCGTCACGATGTAGCCCAGCAGGAAGCCCGTGATCACCGGCGTCGCCTGCTCGATCCGGTCGATGGGGATGGTGAGGTCGAACATCATCCGGGGTAGCACCGTGACCACGACGTAGGTGTCCAGCGCGGCCAGGAAGAGCCCGGCCGCCACCGATCCCAGCAGCAGGCGCCGGGAGGCGATGGCGGGCGCCGCCACCGGCCCGGTCACCGCCGCCAGCTCAGGCGGGCGGGGAGATGTCGACGGCGGCGTTGAAGTCGTGGAGGTGGACCTCGATCGTGCTGTCACTGTTGGCGCTGAAGACGTGGCCCGTGATCAGGGCCTTGCGGACCCGATGGTCGTCCTTGCCGATCCAGAACGTGACCTGCACCTTGTCCGCCGGCGTGAAGGGTGCCAGCGCGGCCTTCAGGTCGTCGGGGGTGTAGGTCGCCTCGACCTTGTTGGAGTCCTGCCCGTCGATCGACTCGGTGCCGGTGACCTTGGCACCCTGGCCCTTGTCGATGACCGACGGCAGGCCGGTATCGGGGTTCAGGAGCCGCGCGGCGCTGGGATACTGCTTGGCCTCTTCAGGACTCAGCTTGCTGGCGGGCAGGAACGAGATCGGCTTGTAGTAGGTGTCGTTGCCGATGGTTACGATCCGGGACTCAATGATCGTGTCCCCCTGCTTCACCCTGCCCACCAGCTCGCTGTCGGTGGGCAGCTTGACCTTGCCGGTTGCGGAGACGAGGTCGACGGTGACGTTGGAGGCGGTGACCGTGGCACCGGCGCCAAACTTGAGGTCCAGCTGCACCGTCTGGATCGTCTTCATGGCGGCGGCGGCGTCCTTGAGCTGCTGGCCGGCGTCGACGGTGGAGCCACACGCCAGCAGCCAAACCGAGGCCACAATCGCCAGCCCAACTCGAAAAAGCATGCGAATGAGTCTAGTTAGGCGACTGGAGCGCGGTTAGATACCAAATGCCAGCCGAAGCAGACCGGTGGCCGCCACGGCAGCGACCAGGGTCAGCGCCAGCGGCAGCCGGAGCGCCAGCAGCAACGCGGCGACGGCGAGACCCAGCAGCCGAGCGTCAAGCCTGATGCCAGCTGCGCCGCCGACGGACTGGCTGACGATCAGCGACGAGAGCAGCGCCACCGGGAGCAGCCGCACCGCGCTGGCGACGACAGGCTGGTCCATGACGCGCTCGGGGACCAGGAAGCCAAGGGCCTTGAGCGCATAGCACCCGGCGCAGGTGACCCCGACAACGACCCAGGTCACCGGCGCGTCATCACCACCACCCCAGCCCCCACGGCGGCGGCCAGCAGGACAGGCACGCCCGGCGGCAGGATCGGCAGCGTCACCAGGGTGGTCACCGCCGCCGCCAGGGCGGCGGCGAGCTCGGCCCGGCCCCTGATCATGGGCACCAGCAGGGCCAGGAAGACCGCGGGCCCGGCAGCGTCGAGGCCAAAGCGCCGCGGGTCGCCGGTGGTGAGACCCACCAGGGCACCGATCGCGGTGCCGATGTTCCACATGATGAAGACGCAGGCGGCGGTGATCGTGAAGGCCGGCAGGTGGAGGCTGCGCTCCCGCTGCGCCAGGGCCATTCCGGTGGTCTCATCGATGACGAAGTGGGCGCGCAGCGGCCACCAGCGCCGCGGCAGGACACCGCGCACGCGAAGCGCATAGAGGGTGTTCCGCGCTCCCAGCAGCAGCGCTGACGCCAGCGCCGCGGGAGAGCCGCCGCCCGCCGCCAGGACCGCCACCAGGGCGAACTGGGACGCTCCGGTGAAGGCCAGCAAGGAGAGGGCGCAGGTCTCGAGGAAGGATAGGTGGGCGCTGACTGCCAGGGCTCCGAAGGTGACGGCGAAGATGCCGTCCGCGACCGCGATGGCGAGCGCGTCGCGAACGATCGGCCGGCGCCCGCGGTTCACGTGCGGAGCACGCGCACATCTCCCTCGCGTCGTGTCAGGCGCGCGGCGTCGAAGTACTCCAGCAGCGGCACAACGGTCTTGCGCGACGACCCCAGCAGGTCGCGGGCCTGGGCGACGGTGGTCGCCCCGTGGGCCTGCATGTGGGCGCGCAGGCGCGCCTCCGCATCGCCCAGGGCGTCGGGCAGCATCAGCAGGTCGGGCGCCACCCGCACCGCCAGGCCCTGCTGCTCGAGGTAGCGTCGGGTGGCGTCGTCGAGGCCGTCGGCAGCGAGGTCGCTGATGCGGGGTGGCGACAGCGGCGACTCACCCAGGCGCGCCAGGACACGGTCGACGGCGGCCGCCTGGGCCGGGCTCAGCCGTGGCTCCCAGCCGGGCACTGCCAGCGCATCCCCGACAGCCACCAGCTCGCCGCCTGACACCAGTCGGTCGATGGCAGCAGCCAGGTCTTGCCTCGCCCTGCCGGCGGGCTGCCGCAGCTCGGCCCGGGGCATGCCTGACCGGGACGGATGCCGGGCGTGGTGCTCGCCAACCATCCCCAGCACCTCGCGTCGGAGAGATTCGTCGTCCGGTCGGCGCGGATCGACGGTTGCCCTCCACACCCCGCCACGACGCGAGTACCGCGGCGGATGAAGGTCGTCGACGGGGCCACCGGCCAGGGTCGCCGCCGGTGATGGGCGCCGCAAGACCAGGGCGTCGCCCCGCACCAGGGCCATCGGTGCCCCCAGGCGTATCTCCACCAGGCCCTCGGCGCCGGGCACCAGCTCCGAGCTCTCCGCCAGGACCCTGACCTTGGCGGGGCTCGACGAGGTGCCGCTGAAGACCGTGACGGGGGCGTTGTGGGGCACGCCCTGGGCGGTGCCGGCCAGCACCGTCAAGCGCATGGTGAGGCGGTCGGTGGTCCCCAGGGAGCCGGGGCGGCTGAGCACGTGGCCCCGAGCCAGCTGCTGACGGTCGACCCCCTGGAGGTTGACCGCTACCCGGTTGTTCGGCGCCGCCTCATCAACCTGCCGCCCGTGCTGCTGCAGCCCGCGGATCCGAGCCCGAAGCACATCGGGACTTGGCGCACCCGGCCCGGACGGTACCAGCTCCACATCCTGGCCCACCCGCAGTGTGCCGTCGATGAGGCTCCCGGTGACCACTGGGCCGAAGCCCTTCATCACGAAGATACGGTCGACTGGCAGCCGGGGGCCGATCGTCTCGCGATCCCACCCCGGGATCCGGGCCCCCGCAGGCTCCAACAGCGCCGCGCCAAGGGCTTCCCGGAGGCTGTCGAGGCCAACTCCTTGTGGCGCCGAGACGCGGACGATCGGCGCCCGCAACCCGCGGCGCGTCAGCTCCTCGGCCACCTGGCCCTCCGCCCGGGCCAGGGCCTCCTCGTCGCCAACCAGATCCACCTTGGTAAGCGCCACCACCACCCGGTCCACGCCGACCAGACCGACAATGTCGAGGTGCTCCCGGGTCTGGGGCATGACCCCCTCGTCGGCGGCGACAACCAGCAGGACCGCGTCGAGGCCATGGACCCCGGCCAGCATGTTGGGCAGGAACCGGGCGTGCCCGGGGACGTCAACGATCCCCACCTCACCGGCCCCCGGCAGCGCCAGGTGGCCGAAGCCCAGGTCGATGGTCATGCCCCGGCGCTTCTCCTCCGCCAAGCGATCGGGGTCCACGCCGGTCAGGGCCTGGACCAGGGCCGATTTGCCGTGGTCGACGTGGCCGGCGGTGCCGATGACGGGCACGCGTCAGCCCAGCGCGGCCTTGAGCGCGGCGGCCACGTCGATGTCCTGGTCGGGCAGCACCGTGCGGGGGTCGAGGATGACGCGATCGTCGTGGATCCGCGCCACCACCGGCGGCGAGCCACGCCGCAGGCGTCGCGCGACGGTGTCGGCCGACGGCCGCACCCCGGGGCCACCCAGGGCGAGGCCAAAACCCTTTAGCGTCTGGCCCGGAAGGGAACCCCCGCCGACCGGGGATTCAAGCTCCACGACCTCACCCTGGCCCGCCGCCACGGCCCAGCCCTCCGCCCGGGTCTTTGTCGTAGCAGGGTCCTGGTGGAGCATGCGCCAAAGCGGCAGGTCGGCGGAGGCGCCGGCGAGGTAGGCGCCAAGGGTCGCCTCCAGCGCCGCCAGCGTCATCTTGTCCGGCCGCAGGGCCCGGTAAAGGGGGCTCCTGCCCAGCTTTCTGACCAGGTCGGGTCGCCCCGCAACGACCCCGGCCTGCGGTCCGCCCATCAGCTTGTCGGCCGAGAAGGCGACCAGGTCAACCCCGGCGGCGAGGGCGTCCTGCGCCGTCGGCTCGTGGGCCAGGCCAACAGCCTCGGTGCCAACCAGGGCACCGGAGCCGAGGTCCTCCATGACCACCAGGCCGTTCTCGTGGGCCAGCGCCGCCAGCTCCGCATCGCCCACGCTCTCGGTGAAGCCCACCACCTGGTAGTTGGAGGCGTGGACTTTGAGCAGCATCGCCGTCTTCGGGGTGATGGCCTCGCGGTAGTCGGCCACCCGGGTGCGATTGGTGGTGCCGACCTCGACCAGGCGGGCGCCGCTGATGCGCATCACGTCGGGGAGCCGGAACGAGCCGCCGATCTCGATCAGCTCGCCTCGCGACACGATCACCTCCTTGCCCCGGGCCAGCGCGAAGAGGCTGAGGACCAGGCTGGCGGCGTTGTTGTTGACCACCACAGCGGGGACGCCCAGGAGCGCCTCAAGGGTTCGAGACAGGCTCAGAGAACGCTCGCCGCGACGTCCTCGCTCGAGGTCGAACTCGAGGCTGGAGTAGCCGCGGCCGATGGCGGCAACCCGCTCCAGTGCGGCTTCCGACAATGGCGCCCGTCCCAGGTTGGTCTGCAGCGCCACGCCAGTGGCATTGATCACCGGGACGAGGGTGCCACGCAGCAGCCTCCGGGCCTCTTCGGCCACCGCCACCGCCAGCTTGTCCGCGGTCCCCCGGTCGCCGCGCTCACGAGCTTCCGCGAGGCGTGCCCGCGCCAGGGTGGTCAGGAGGTCTCGAGTCACCGGGACGTGGCCGTCCAGCTTCTGGTGGGCGGCCGTTATCAGCGCCTCGACCGAGGGCAGGCCTCGCCGCGGGTCGGCCCCCTCAGCGGGGCTCACGGGCAGGGGCGAATCAGCGGCACCCCGAGGACGAAGGCCACCGGGGCCGCCACGAAATTGACGACGAAGAAGAGCACCCCAGGCAGGAAGAGGAATATGAGCAGGATCACGATGTAGATCTGGGGCAGGTTCATCTCGATCTGGAAGAGCAGCCGGGGGTTGCTGCGGCGCAGGATCGTGCGCACCAGCTCGAACCCGTCCAGGGGCGGAATCGGGAGCAGGTTGAACACCATCAGGAACAGGTTCAGGGTGTAGATGTAGAAGAGCTCGGTCTTGAGGACCTGGATGGGGTCGACGGTCAGGGAGCAGTAGGTGGAGAAGTCGGGGCCCCCGAGGAGTCCGCTGTTGCCGGCGATGATCTTCAGGGCGATCGACGCCACGATGGCGATGATCAGGTTCATGCCCGGGCCCGCCAACGCCACCATGAGGGGCGCGAACCGCCCCCGCATCTTGGAGTGGTTGACCGGCACCGGCTTGGCGTAGCCGAGCCCGATCACCAGGATCATGATCATTCCGATGGGGTCGATGTGCTTGACCGGGTTGAGCGTCAGCCGGCCCTGGTTCTTGGCCGTTGGATCACCGACGAGGTTGGCCACCAGCGCGTGGGAGAACTCGTGGAGGGTGAAGCCGATGACCAGGGCGGGGATGAAGAAGAGGACGCGCTGAATCAGGAAGTGCTGGTCGCCGAACAGCATCAGGTCACCTGGGCGGAGGCCCTTACTCGATCTCGATCCGGCTGGGGCCGCCCGGGTGGTCGCCGGTCGGCCCGTGGCGCTTGCCGGTGTGGTGGTCGACGGTGACCTGGACGCCCTGGGCGAACTCGCGGCCGGCATTGATGAAGTGCATCTGGGCGTCTGCCGGGATGACCCCTTCCAGCCACTCCCCGAGGGTCCGCTGGGCGTCAAAGTCGGGGTCGGTGCGCCCTGGCTCGCCATCCTCTTCGCTCCAGGGGTCCCAGGTATCGCTCCTGACCTCGTAGTCGGGGAAGGCATCCCCTGACCCGGGCGCGTCGGGCGGGGGCAGGTCCGGGATCTCCGGCTCGACCGGTGGCGGCGGAGCCGGGGTGACCTCGATGATGCCGCTGTCGACCGGATCGATCGACAGCCGCGACGCCGACGAAGGCGGCGTCGCCTTGACTCGGGCCTTCTTCGCGGGTTTCGCAGTCCTGGCGGGTCTTGATGCCTTTGACGGCGTCAGGGCTTCCGCGGCAGCCTGGCGGGTGGCTTCCGACGTGCGGCTACGGCCCTTCTCCGGTTTCTGGCGCAGCGGCGCCGCGGCGCTGCGGCGGGCCGGCTTTGACTGCGAGGCGGCCGAGCCGGCGGCGGCGGTCTCGGCGGCGGCCCGGATGCTCGACGGGCGCGACCGGGCGGTTGGCTGCTTTGGTCCCCGGCTGCGCCCGCGCGGGCCCTTCTCCCCGGTCCCTCCGTCAGCGGCTGCCAACCCTCTCCTCTTCGGCGAAATGGATGCGTAGAGTGCGGCCGCTGGAGTCGAACTTGGCGGTGCGCCGCTGCCGGCGCGCCAGCACCCGCGGCAGGCTGATCTCGCGCTTGTAGGGCCCCACCTTAACGAAGAGCTCGTTCTCTCGCTGCACCAGGTCGATCTCATCCTTGGCCACAAACGGCAGGTCGAGGCAGAGGACGTAGTCCTTGCCGTCGCGCTCCATCCGCTGCGGCTGGCTGGTCTGCAGCAGCGCGGTGGGGTCGGCGTCGGCGAAGATCGCCTCTCCCAGGCGCGCCAGCATCTCCTCGCCCACCACCTCCTGCTCGAACATCGGCGCCTCCAGGATCGGCAGCGGGTCGAAGGCGTGCCGCACCATCTCCTCATAGCGCCACTGCGCCTTCTGCCAGCCTTCGAAGAAGCGGCCGGCGCCGGAGTCCGGCAGCACCCGGTTCACGATCACGGCATCGGTGTGGTAGTCGTAGAGGTTGAGGTAGGTATAGGCCCGCTGCGCCTCCTTGATCACCATCTTCTCGAGGTTGAGCACCAGGCGCATCGACGTCGTCTTGGGGTCGGATAGGATGGCGCGGGTGCCATCGAGGTCGAGGAGGAGGTCCTTGACCGAGGCGTAGAAATCGTCCTTGGGCAGGGGGATGTCGATCAGCGGCTGGATCATCGGCCGGGCCACCTTCATCACCCGTCGCTCGATCGGGAATACCTTCTTGAGCCACCAGCGCGCGACCTCGGGGAAGGAGAGCAGCTGCAGGGTCTCGCCGGTTGGGGCGCAGTCGACCACCAGCAGGTCGTACTTCTCCTCGATGTAGTACTTGCGGATCCACATCAGGGCCGCGACCTCGCCCATGCCCGGGGGCGAGGAGAGCTCCTCGGCGAGGATGTCGTCGATCCCCTGCGAGGCGAGCAGGCTGGTGACGTAGCCGTGGACCTGTTTCCAGTTGGCTTCCAGCTCGGTGAGGGCGTCGACCTCATGGATCCAGAGGTTCTTTCGCAGCTCCCGGCGGCGGCTCGAGCCCTCGACGTCGAAGGCGTCAGAGACGGAGTGGGCGGGGTCGGTGGAGATGATCAGGGTGCGCAGGCCCTGCTTCGCCGCCATCAGCGCGGTGGCCGCGGCGACCGACGTCTTGCCCACGCCGCCCTTGCCCGTGTAGAGGATTACTCGCACACCAGAATCCTACGGGCTGGGTGTTGCCTAGGCCGGGCTGCCTCCCCCGACATACAGCGAGAGCAGGTGGTCGGCGAGGTTGCGGATCGCCAGCCCGGTGGGATCGGAGGGATGGTCGAGGATGTATGGCCGGCCCTGGTTCACCGACTGCTGCATCGCGTCGCCGGCATGGGGGATGGAAACCACCGGGTGGCCCAGGAATTTCTGGATCTCGCCGGCGCTGAGCCCGGGCCGCGCGATCACGTTGTTGACCACCACCGCCACCTTCTCGGCAAACACCCCGACGCGGTCGAAGGCCGAGAGCAGGGCGTTGGTGACGGCGACGGAGGGAACGTCGGCTGGACAGGGCACCACCAGGCTGTCGGAGACGTCCCAGAGGTCGATCATGAACTCGCGGTATGAAGGACGGCCGTCGATGACCAGGTGGTTGTAGGTCCGCCGCAGCCGCTTCAGCAGGGCCATAACGGTGGCGTCGTTGAGGCGCTCCGAGTCGCCCGGCTCCGCCACCGCGGGCAGCAGGCGAACGCCGCTGGAGTGGTGGAGGAGCATCGCGTCGAACTGCTCGTCAGAGGTGTCCTCGGCGGCGGCATGGGCGATCTGGCTGAGCGTCTCCCGAGGCTGGAGGCCGAGCAGGGTGTGGGTGGTCCCGAACTCCAGGTTGAGATCGAGCAGCGCGACCGTTTCGCCGCTGTAGCGGGCGAGCGCCACCGCCAGGTTGCAGGCCAGGACCGTCTTGCCGCTGCCGCCGCGGGCGCTGACGACGGTGACAGTGTTGGCGGCTCGGCCTCGGGCCTCACCGTCCGAATCTCGGGCGCCGAGCAGGCGCCGGACCCGGTTGGCGATCTCGATGTCGCGAGCTTTGCGGTCGACAGCGTCGTTGGCGCCGGCGTCAAGAGCGATCCGCAGCTGGTCCATGCGTGAACGCTCGCCGACCGTTAGGAGAACCGGCAGCTGCTTCCCCATCGGCATGGCCCGCAGCTTGCCGACGATGTCGGCGCCAGAGCGGTCCTCGACCTTCTCGTCGAGGATGACCAGGTCGGGGAGGGTGTCCGCGGTGAACGAGGCGGCGAAGCCGGCGCTGGCGCTGGTGTCGACCTCGTAGCCCAGCTCGATCAGCATGCCCCCAAGCTTCTGCCGAGCTTTCTCAGACCCCTGGACAACCAGGATCCGGCTATTGGACATCGCCGGCGCGAGCCTTGCGGATCGCCTCCTCTTCCTCATCCGAGAGGGAATATGCCGAGCCCCAGTCGTGGACCGGCTTGGCGTACACCCGGCAGTCGGTGCGATGGAAGACCCCGTTGAAGAGCGCCCCTGACCCCTGGCTGTCGAGCATGGCGATGGCGAAGCTCTGGTCGCCTCCGGTGTCATGGAAGGCGTTGTAGCGGACCACGCCAACATTCTGGATGTGGCCCTTGGCCGCTTCAGCCAGGTTCGTGAGCTCCAGCTCCAGCTTCTCCAGGCTGCGCGACTCGCGTTCGGCGCGCTCCAGGACCTGCTGCAGCAGCTCGTCCAGCGGCCGGCCATCCCCGCCGTTGGAGAGCATCCGATAGTGGCGGAGCATTCGGTTCATGCGCCTGTTGGTGGTGGCCTGCCAGACAACCAGCGCCAGCAGCATCACGATGAAGACGATGCTCAGCCAGCCGTCTGGCATCACGGCTGGCTCAGTGGATGAAGAAGGAAGCCGCCACTATCCCGGCGACCAGGATGCCGGCGGTGAGCGCAATGCGCCGCAGGTCGGAGGCGAAGTAGGGAACCCTGGAGTCGATGTCGATGGTCGTGGTCTGAGGCGACTGCGACCTGGCGCGCGGCCCGGTCACCCCGGCGGCGTAGGCGGGCGTCTTGGCGGGCGCCGTGGCGACGGCGGCAGCAGGGCTCTTGGGCGCCCCGGAGGGCTCGCTGACGGTGCCCTCGGCGGCGCCGGCGACCTGTGCCTGGCGGCTGGCCGCGGCGGCCACCTGTTGCCGCCGCATCTTCTTGTTGCGTCGCTTCTTGTTGGCCATGGGCGGGACTAGGTTAGCAAAGCAGCGGACGATCTTAGACGCGGGTGGTTATATTGGCAGCGGGCATATCCGCGCAACGACGGGATGGAGCGCGTTTGAGAACGGGACTCATAACAGCGGACAAGCTTGCGTCGCGAGTCGCAGAGATAGGCAAAGACCTGGTGTGCGTCGACTTGCGCGAACGCGCGCCCCTGCCCAAGGTGCCCAGGTCGGTCTGGTTCGACCTCCACGATGGCTTCGCCCAGCACCGGCCCGATCGCGGCCTGGACTACGACCTGCCCTCCCCCGGCGAGTTCGCCGCCACCCTGTCCCGGGCCGGCGCCACCCCCGACAGTGAGATTGTCCTTGCCGACGACGCAGGCAACCGCCGGGCCACCCGCGCCTACTGGCTGCTGCGCTACTACGGTCATGGCGGACCGGTCAGCGTCCTCGACGGTGGTCTCTTCGCGTACGTCGGCTCGGACAGTCCTACCGCCGCCGAGTTCGCCAACCCGGAGCCGGGCGACTACCCGGTTCCCACCACCACCGACGAGTCGATTCGCGCCACCCCGACTGAGATCCTGCAGGGGATCGAAGAGGACCGGGTTGTGATCTGTGACGTCCGCACCGCTGAGGAGTACCAGGGCGAATTCGCCCTGTCGGGCCGCGGCGGCCATCTGCCCAAGGCGCAGCACGTGCCCTGGCAGGACTGCCTCAACCCCGATGGAACCTTCCGCTCCAACCAGGAGCTGGAGGAGGTGTTGCGACCATTCATCTCCGAGGGCCACCAGGCCATCACGTATTGCCAGGGCGGGATCCGGGCGTCGTTGACCTGGTTCGCCCTGCACGTGCTCCTGGGCCGCCCCTCGAAGCTTTATGCCGCCTCCTGGGAGGAGTGGGCTCAACGCCAAGAGCTGCCCGTGGAGCTGGCTGGATGATCGCCGACCGATGACCGTCGAAGAGCTGTTACATCAGCTTCAGGCTGAACTCGACGAGGTCCGCCAAGACCTGGCCTGGGGGTTGAAACTGACACCTCAGTCAGGTAAGGTCTCAAATGACGCAAGAGATAACGCACTGCGTCACGAGGATCGCCCAGCGGGCGTAACCTCCCAGGCCGGGTACCGGCTCCAGAGCAATACCACTTCAAAGCCCACGTCTATTTCGCCTGGAAGAAGCGGCACCCTGATCCCGGTCGAAGGAGCAATCATCCAGTCCTTAGGTTCCATAAAGGTTGCCATCAAGGATGGCTACGTGGTGTCCGCGGTCGACCCCGAGGGGTCGAAGTGGAGCGCCATCGATCTACAGAAGGCGTCCAGGCCCGCCTACCGGCGCCTGACGCACAGCCTGGTCCTGCTGGCCGCCCTGGTGCCGATCTCGGTGACGATGGCGTCCGCGCACCAGTCCGCGCCGCAGCAGGCGCGCATCACGATCAACCCAAACCCGGTCGACGACAAGCAGCTGTCGACCGCGATCCCGGCTGATCCCACCCCCCCGCCGGCGCCGCCGCCACCTGCACCGACCGCCAAGCCGGCACCGGCCGCGGCTCCCGTCAGCCGTCCGGTGAGCATCGCCCCGTCGCAGCAGGCCGTGGCCGACATCATTCGCGCCGCCGCCGCCAAGTGGGGCGCAGACCCCAACCAGCTGCTCCGGGTGGCGATGTGCGAGTCGCACCTCAACCCCAACTCGTACAACCCGGCCGGCTACTACGGGCTGTTCCAGTTCGCGCCCTCGACCTTCAAGGCCCACGGCGGCACGAACATCTGGGACGCGGCCGACCAGGCCGACGTCGCAGCCCACATGTTTGCCCAGGGCCTGTCCCGCCAGTGGGGCTGCAAGTAGTCCACTAAGCGCTGAGGGCCGGAGCGATTGCTCCGGCCCTCTTTCTTTGCCCGACGGGACTCCGGGCTGCCGCCGACCCCGGCCTCAATCGGGGCGGATGATCTCCGAGGCGGCACGTTGGCGACGCCGGCGCCGGGCGCCGGCCAGGACCAGGATCACCAGCCCACCCGCCAGTCCGACCACCGCCAGCTTGAACAGCAGGGTGCGGATGCCGGGAGCCACGTCCTGCTGGTTGTCCCCGCCGCTCGGCGGCTTGACGGCGTGGACCCCCAGGCCGACGTCCATCGGCTTGGTGCCGTACGAGGCGAGGTGAACGACGCCGCCGTCGGAGATGCCCATGTCGTAGCTGACCGTCGACGCGGGCGTGGTCAGCGTCATGTAGGTGAGGACGGCGCCACGCGGCACCCAGCCCATGTTCTTGTCGCTGGACAGGTCACGGAAGAGGTTGTCGCTGACTGGCTTCTGGTACTGGACCGCCAGCCCTGGCGCCCCAGGGACGAAGCCGCCCGCGGGCGACTCCTGCACCGCCGCTGCCAGGTCGGAGGTGTAGATCGGGTTGTCGGTCAGCAGGTAGAGGTCGGCGTTGACGGTGTCGGTGCCGTTGGCCAGAACCTCGAGCGGGACCCACGGCCGGTCGGTGTGCATCGTGATCAGCACGGGGGCGCCATCGCCAGTGCGCTGGCCGGTGGCCTGCGCCCGGTCGACGTTGTACTTGGCCGCCATGAAGATGGGGCTGCCGTTGGCGTAGACCTGGAGGTGGGCCTTGGTCTCCTTGTCGAGGAGGAAGCCGTTCTGCTTGCACCACTCGACGATGGAGTCGCCGCTGCCCTTGAGCACGGTGATGTCGAGAGCGCGCACCTGCACCTGCTGCAGGACCTCCGCGGTCGGCGCGGCGCTGCCCGCAGCCAGGCCGTCGGCCTGGAGCAGCGCCCGCGGCTGCGGGTGGGTCTCGCGGTTGAGCCGCTGGAGGGTCCAGCCACCGCCTTCCTCGACCTTGTCGGGAACGGCGGGCAGGGGCACGATCCAGCCGAAGCTGTCGAAGCTGGTACCGGCATAGGCAAAGCTGGTCATGTAGTGCTCGACGCCGTCGTGCCAGGCCACCAGGGTGCTGGCTCGCTGCAGCCGGATGGCGCCGTTGGGGGCCACCAGGCCGCCGCAGGCGGCCGCGGGGATGGCCGAGGTCAATGCGGCGCCGGCCGTCAGGGCTGCGATCGCCAGTCTCTTCAACATCTGGAACCTCCTCGCCCCGAATGGGGCGTTCAAGGTTCAGACGGAGACGGTGGCGAAAAGTTCCGTCGACCCGGACCGGGCGGGCGGCCCGGGCCGCGGAACTACAGCGAGGCCACTCGCAGCTTGAGGTCAGCCTCCTCGATCTGGGCGCTGCCGGGAAGCGGGTCGTCCAACGACAACATGGCGTCGACGTAGTCCTCGAGCATCGCCATGGTCTGCGAGAGGCGCTCTAGGTCGAGGGTCAGGCCCCCATTGAGGACCTTGGGGATGAAGCTGGGCTGGCTCCTGGTGTCCATTCCGTCCTTTGCATTGATCATGGCGGGTCTCCTTCGGGAAGCGCGGTAGCACTTGCGGGTGTCAGCGGTAACAGTTTTGCCGACAGCGGGTTATGCGCAGTACGGAACCGGCTTAAGAATTAGCGAAGGCGGCCTTAGTGACCAGCGCACAAGGCTTGGAGTAGGCGGATTTGTGGCCGGGACCCCTCTATTTGCGCGGGTCTTGACTACAGACGCCGCGAGATGAGGAGGCCGTCGGCGACCGGGACGACCACCGAGTCGAGCTCCTTCGAGGCCCTTCCGAGTTCGAGCGCATCACGCGCGCCGGCGGCGCCGGCATCAGAACCTGCCGCCACGTTGCCGTCGTTGAAAACGTTATCAACGAGGATCAGGCCGCCCGGCCGGGTGCGCTGGATGCACATATCGACGAGCGCTTTGTTGTCGGGCTTGTGGCCGTCCAGGAAGCAGAGGTCGTAGGGACCAGGCAGTCCCGGCACCACGTCGAGGGCTGAGCCCCTGTGAACCGTGATCCGGCTCTCGATGCTGTGGCGCCGGAACCACTCCTCGGCGATGTCGGCGTGGTCGTTGTCGATCTCGACGGTGTCGACATGGCCGTCGTCGGGCAGCGACAGGGCAAAGGCGGTGGCCGACAGGCCGAGGTAGGTGCCCACCTCGAGCACCCGGCGGGCCCCGATCAGGCGACACAGCCAGCCATGGAAGGCGACCTGCTCCAGGCTGATCTGCATCGGGTACTTCTGGCGCGCGTGGATGTCGTCCTGGATGGCGGTGATCCGGGGATCCACCGTCGCCCAATAGGGCGCCATGAAGGCTTCCAGCTCTGGCGTGACCTTGGTTCGCTTCTCGCTCACGCCGCGGGGTGTGCCGGGCTAGGGGTTGGAGCCGCCAGGCGGCCGATCCGGAAGGGCATCGCCCGTTTCCGAAGGCTTCTCGGTGTTGTCCACCGGCTCGTCGGTCTCTTCCGGCTGGGGCTCGTCGCCAGGCTTGGCCTCCTCGGTAGCCTTCGCGTCCTCGGCGGGTTTCGGTTCCTCGGCGGGCTTATCTTCAGCAGCAGGTTCTGCCTCAGCAGAAGAAAGGGGCTGGCTCGCCTCTGCCGGGGCGGCCTCCGGGGCCTTGGACTCCTCCGGGGGAGGCGTCGATTCCTCGGGCGGCGTGGCCTGGGGGGGCGGCTCCTCGAGCGGGGTTGCCACCTCGGTCTGCTTCTCGGCCTGGGCGTGCTCGGCAGCCTCCGTCGCCTTCGCATCCTCGGCCAGCTTTGGCTCCTCCGCGGGCTTTGGCTCCTCGGTCGGGGCGGGCGCCTCCGGCTGGGGCTCCTCAGCCGGCTTTGGCTCCTCGGCCGCGGCCGTAGCTTCAGGCTTGGCCTCCTCTGCGAGCTGGGCATCCTCCGCCGGCTTTGGCTCTTCCGCCGCGGCGGGCGCCTCCGGCTTCGGCTCCCCGGCCGGCTTTGGCTCCTCGGCCGCGGCCGTAGCTTCAGGCTTGGCCTCCTCTGCGGGCTTGGCCTCCTCCGCGGGCTTGTCATCCTCCGCGGGCTTGGCATCCTCCGCGGGCTTTGGCTCTTCGGCCGCGGCCGTAGCCTCCGGCTCGGGCTCCTCAGCCGGCTTGGGCTCCTCGGCCACTGCCGCAGCTTCGGGCGTCGGCTCATCTGGTGGCTTGGGCTCCTTCGCTGGTTTGGCCTCCTCGGCAGGTTGTGCCTCGGCGGCTGGCGCCGGCTTTGGCGCCTCGGCAGGCTTCGCCTCCTCGGCCACGGCCGAAGCTTCAGGCTTGGCCTCTGGTGCCTTAGCCGCAGCAGCCCCCGCAGCTCCGCCGGCTGCGGCGGCGGCGCCACCCGCTGGCCTCGCCGGGGGCGTGGGGCGCGC
>JBARRR010000116.1:0-2608 GCA_049644325.1 Candidatus Dormiibacterota bacterium | reverse complement strand
CTCGACAATGCCGTCCAGCGGCGCGATGTCGCCATCCATGGAGAACACGCCGTCGGTGACGACCAGCTTGCGGCGGTACTTGCGGGCCTTCTGCAGCGCCTCCTCCAGGGAGTCGAGGTCGCGGTGCTTGTAGATCAGGCGGTCGGCCTTGGTGAGGCGGATACCGTCGATGATGCTGGCGTGGTTGAGCTCGTCGCTGACGACCACGTCACCCTCAACCAGCACGCAGGAGAGGATGCCGAGGTTGGTGGCGTAGCCGGACTGCAGCGTCAGTGCCGCCTCGGTGTGTTTGAACTCGGCCAGGCGCCGCTCCAGCTCCTCGTGGATCGACATCGTGCCCGCTATGGTGCGGACCGCGCCGCTGCCGGCGCCGAAGTCGCGCGTCGCCTCGATGGCGGCGTCGACCAGCCGGGGATGAGTATTGAGGCCCAGGTAGTTGTTTGAGGACAGGTTGATCAGCTTGCGACCCTCGATGACCACCTCGGTGCCCTGCGGTGACTCGATCACGCGCAGCGGACGGTACAGGCCAGAGGCCCGCAGCTCTTCCAGCTCCTGCCGCAGCGAGGCTTCGGATTCCCGAGCTGTCACGGCAGGATTATCCGTCCTTGGCCTGAGCGTGGCTTATGCGGCGGGCACCCCGCCCGGGTACATCACGATCTTGCCCGACTCCCCGCGCTCCAGCAGCTGCATCGCCTCCTCGACGTCGTCCAGCGCCATCCGATGGGTGATCATGGGCCGGACATCGACGAGCCCACCCCCAAGCAGCCGGCGGGTGTCCTCCCAGGTCTCCCAGATACGGCGGCCGAAGATGCCGTGGAGGGTGACCCCCTTCTGGATGACCAGCTCGTTGAGGTCGAGCGTGACCGGGGCCACCGGCAGCCCCAGGAGGCTCAGGTGGCCTCCCGGCCGGAGGGCATGCAATGCCTGGTCAATGGCCACCTCGCTGCCGGACATCTCCAGGGCGATGTCGAAGGGGCGGCCTCCCGCCGACATCACCTGCGCCAACGCACCGGGATTGCGGGAGTCGATGACCTCGTCGGCGCCCATCCTGCGACCCAGGTCCATGCGGTAGTCATTGATGTCGGTGGCAACCACCCGTGCGGCGCCCTCGGCCCGGGCGATGCCGATGCAGAAGAGCCCGATCGGCCCGCAACCCGTGATCAGCACGACCTGCCCGCGAAGCGGGACCACGGATGCGGAGTGGACTGCGTTGCCGAAGGGCTCCTGGATGCTGGCGACCTCCAGCGGCATGCTGCGGTCGGTTACCCACGCGTTCTCGGCCGGGATGGCGACCAGCTCGGCCCAGCAGCCGTCGCGGTCGAAGCCGATGATCTCGACGTTCTGGCAGACGTGCCGCTCGCCGATGAGGCACTGGTGACAGGTGCCATCGACCACGTGGGTCTCGGCGGCGATGAAGTCGCCTTTCCGCACTCGCTCGACACGGCCGCCCACTGCCTCGACCGTTCCGCAGAACTCGTGGCCAACAACCCGCGGCGTCTTCATCCGCTCGGCAACCCAGTCCCGCCATTCGTAGATGGCGAGGTCGGAGCCACAGATCGAGGTCGCCTCGACGCGGACCAGGATCTCGTCATCCCCGATCACCGGTTCGGGGACATCGGAGATCGTCACCCCCGGCCCGGGACGCGATTTGAGCACGGCTTTCACGAGGCCGATTGTAGATAGGGCACAGGTCAACAGCCTCCCTGGGACGATTGCTGGGGGCTCACGCACAACGCCGATCGCCCGGATTCGTTACCGTGTACCAAACTTTTTTCGGGGACGAATGGCCGTGAAGGAGGGAAGCACATGAGGAAGTGGGTGCTGGCGCTTATGGCTGCTACGGTGGCCTTCGCGCCAACGATGGCGCTGGCCGCTGACGAGACCGCGACCAAGTCCGCGGGGGTTGCCGCCGACACCGTCTGGGTGATCGTGGCCGGGGTGCTGGTGCTGTTCATGCAGGCGGGCTTCGCCATGCTCGAGGTGGGCTTCGCCCGGATGAAGAACGTCGGTACGATAGTGGCCAAGATCCTGGTCAACCTGAGCATCAGCTCAGTGATGTACTGGCTGGTCGGCTTCGCCATCGCGTTTGGCGCCGGGGCCGGCTTGGTCGGCTCGATCATCGGCTACACCGGCTTCGCCCCCAGCTTCCTGCCCGGCTCGACGATGGACCTGCCCGCCCTCAACGCCGTTTCCACGGTGCCGGCTTCGGCCAAGTTCTTCTTCGAGTTCGTCTTCTGCGCCATCTCCCTGGCCATCGTCTGGGGCACGATGCTGGAGCGCACCAAGTTCATCGTCTACGTGCTCTTCGCCGTCCCCTTCACCGCCTTCATCTACCCGATGATCAGCCACTGGCTCTTCGGCGGAGGCTGGCTGCAGGCCAACTTCGGCGCCCAGGACTTCGCCGGCTCGACGGTTGTCCACCTCACCGGCGCCACCGCCGGGCTGGCGGGGCTGCTCCTCCTCGGCCCCCGGATCGGCAAGTACGGCAAGGACGGCAAACCCAACGCCATTCCCGGCCACAACATGCCCCTGGCCCAGCTGGGCGTGCTCATCCTCTGGGTCGGCTGGTTCGGCTTCAACCCCGGGTCGACGCTCAACGCCACCGGCC
>JBARRR010000115.1:0-17679 GCA_049644325.1 Candidatus Dormiibacterota bacterium | reverse complement strand
GTGAGGCCCCGGCCTCGGTCGGAGGGCGCCCAGCAGCGCTCCGAGCGGCTGCCGGCGCGGGTGGAGCTGACGACGGGGGCGAGAACGAGGGTGGTGCGCCGGCGACGCCGGCTGCGGGCGGTGCGGCCGCCGTGGGCAGCGGCACCAGGTAGCGGGAGTCGACCCAGGCGGTCCATCCATTGGCGCAGAGGATGTGCGCCCAGCCGGTGGTCTCCTGCATCACCTGGACCTCGAGCAGGGGGTCGAGGCGGTTGTCGGCGGCGGCGGCGGGGTCGGGGGCGGACCATGTCGGCAACCCACCCGCTGGCGCCGTGTGGGTGGGTCTGAACTCGGACCCCGCCTCCATGGCGGCAGTGTACTAGGCGCCGCCCTCCGCGGAAACGGCGGCGATTGCCGCGCCCAGGTCGAGCTCGCCCTCGTACACGGCGCGCCCCACGATGGCACCCCAGGCCCCACCCGCCCTGGCCTGCTCCAGGTCGTCGATGCTGCTGAAGCCGCCACTCAGGATCACGGGGTGTGCGGATGCCGCCACCAGGTGGCGCAGGCCCTCGACATCGGGGCCGCCCATGGTCCCGTCGCGCTCGATGTCGGTGTAGATGAAACCGGCGAGGGGGGTGGCCTCGTACAGCTCCAGCATCTCGTTGACGGTGTGGCCTCCCCTCCCCTGCCAGCCGTGAGTTGCGATCAGCTCGCCGCGGGCGTCGAGCGCCACGTGGATGAAGCCGGGCCAGCGCATCGCCAGCCGCTGCAGCTCACCGGGCTGCTCCGCCGCCAAGGTGCCGATCACCACCGAGCCAACACCGTGCTCCTTCCACCCCTGCACCTCGGCGGCGCCGCGGATGCCCCCCGCCACCTCGACCTCGACGTCGGCCCTTGACACGATCGACTTGATGATGCGGCGGTTGTCGCCCGGGGCGTCGCGGGCCGCGTCAAGATCCACCACGTGGATCCTGGTGGCCCCTGCCAGCGTGAAGTCCGCGACCACCGCCATGGGGTCGTCGCTGTACTCGGTGACATGGTCGAAGTCGCCCTTGAGAAGCCGCACGCACTTGCCATCGAGCAGGTCGATGGCGGGGATGACTCGCACTCAGCCGGAGAGTGACCGCGCCAGGTCGTAGATGTGGAGGTCGATCTCGCGGCGCTTCGAGGTGACCACGTCCAGCGGCGTCTCGACGTAATCGCCGGAGATGAGACCAACCTGGATGCCGTGGCGGCCCGCGACCAGCATGTCGGTGGCATGGGCGCCCAGCCGGCTGGCGATGATGCGGTCGGAAGCCAGCGGCGAGCCGCCGCGCTGCAGGTGACCGAGGACGATGACCCGCGTCTCCAACCCCGACTCCTCCTGGATGGTGCGCGCCACGTCGAAGCCATGGCCGTAGCCCTCGGCCAGCATGATGATGCTGTGCGACTTGCCCCGGGCATGGGCGTTGAGGATACGGCGGCTGACGTCCTCAAGTGGCGTCTCGATCTCCGGGATCAGGATCGACTCGGCGCCCGAAGCAAGGCCGGCATCGAGGGCGATGTGGCCGGTGTCGCGCCCCATGGTCTCGATCACGAAGATGCGCTCGTGGCTGGTGGCGGTGTCACGGATGCGGTTGACGTTCTGGACCACGGTGTCGACCGCCGACATGTGGCCGATGGTGACGTCGGTGCCGAGAAGGTCATTGTCGATGGTGCTGGGAACCGTGACCACGGGCAGACCCATGGCATCGAGGGCAGCGCCACCGACGGCGGAACCACCTCCGCCGATCACCACCAGGCCCTCGACACCGGTCTTCTCGACGGTCCTGAGAGCGGCGGCGCGGCCCTCCTCCTCTTCGAAGTCGCGGGAGCGCGCGGTGCGGAGGATGGTGCCGCCCCGCTGGATGATGCCCGCCACCGAGGCCTGCGTCATCTTGCGCCACTCCCCCTTGACCAGGCCATTGAAGCCGTGGAGGAAGCCGACGGTCTCGCAGTTCATGGTGAAGGCGCGACGGACCACCGCCCGAATCGCTGCGTTCATCCCCGGTGCGTCGCCACCCGAGGTCATTACTCCTATTCGCATTTCTCCGCCTGTGCCCCCATATAACGCGTCAGGCGACCTCGTCCTGCGCGCGGGGCCCGCTCCGCGGCACCCAGGGTTTACGCTCGGTAGCCCGCCGGCGGACCACGTCACAACGGTACGTCCCCGGTCCAAGCACCGCTTCAACCGCGGCGCGCAGCTCGTCCCCGGGGGCCACCTGGCGGGGTAGCTCCATCTCCCAGGCCTGCTCTCCATCGTCCACGTGGAGGACGACCTGGTCCGGGCCGGGATGAAGCTCGAGGACGCTGTTGAGCTCGGTCATAGCCGCTTCCCCGAGGCCGCCAGCCAGGGTCAGGTGGACCACCTGCTGGCGCGACCATCCCTCGGGGTCGGGGTCCTCGAAGCTCCAAACCTGGTCGGCAACCAGGCCGGCTGACTCCGCGTCGGAGCCGTCCCGGAGGCGGCGCCTGGTGTCGACCCGGGCGCGCAGCATGACGATGCGGTCGGGCTGGATGATATCGGTGGCCTGCTCCAGGGTACGGGAGAAGACGGTGACCGCCACCGACCCGGTCAGGTCCTCGAGCTCGACGAAGGCCATCGTGCGGCCGCTGCGATCAGGGCGACGGCGGACCTCGCGGATGATGCCCCCGACCCTGACTTCGAAGCCCTCCAGCTCGGGCGTGATCTCAATGCAGCGCGTATCGGTGCGCGAACTCATCTCCGCCTCGATGCGCCGCAGGGGATGGTCGCTGAGGTAGATCCCCAAGAACTCGCGCTCCCACTCCAGCCGCAACCTCTGGTCTGCCGCCGTGACGCCCCCGACCAGCTGTACCTCGTGGACGTCGCCGAGGCCGCCGTCGCCGAAGAGCGAGGCCTGGCCCGTCTCGCGCTCGCGCTGGATCTCGCCGGCGCGGTCGGCGACGCGGTCGAGGCTGGCCAGGAGCTGCGCTCGCTCGCCCAACGAGTCCATCGCGCCGCATTTGATCAAGGCCTCCAGGACCCGCTTGTTGACCTCGTGGAGGTCGACGCGCAGGCACAGGTCGAGGAGGGTGGCGTAGGGCCCGTTCTCCTGGCGCTCGGCCACGATCAGCTCGATGGCACGGATGCCGATGTTCTTCACGCCCTTGAGACCGAAGGCGATGGTGTCGGCCGAGACCACCGTGAAGTCGGCCTCGGAGGCGTTCACGTCCGGTGCTGTGACGTTGATGCCGTGGTCCTGGCAGTCGACGACGATCGCCGCGACCCGGGCCTGGTCGTCCTCGTGCATCAGCAGCGCGCACAGGTACTCGATGGTGTAGTTGGCCTTGAGGTAGGCGGTCCAGTAGCTGATCATCGCGTAGGCGGCGCTGTGGGCCCGGTTGAAGCCGTACCCGGCGAAAAACTCGACCAGGTCGAAGATCTTCACCGCCTCGGCCTCGGTGAGGCCGTTGGTCGCCATGCAGCCCTTGATGAACTTCTCCCGCTGCTTGGCCATCTTGACCTTGTCCTTCTTCCCCATCGCGGCACGGAGGATGTCGGCCTCGGCCATGGTGAAGCCGGCAAGGGTGTTGGCGATCGTCATCACCTGCTCCTGGTAGACGGCGACCCCGTACGTCTCCCGGAGCGCCTCCTCCAGCAGCGGGTGGGGGAACGTCACCTCCTGGAGACCGTGCTTACAGGCGATGAACTTATCGATCTGCTCCATCGGGCCGGGGCGATAGAGCGCGTTCACGGCGATGATGTCCTCGAACTGCGAGGGCCTCAGACCCTGCAGCACCCGACGCATCCCCGGCGACTCCAGCTGGAAGGTGCCAAGGGTGTCAGCGCGGCAGAGGGCGTCGAAGGTGGCGGGGTCGTCCAGCGGCACGCTCTCGATGTCGACATTGAGCCCCCGGGTCCTCTCCACCATTCGGATACAGGCGTCGATGATGTCCAGGTTGCGCAGGCCCAGGAAGTCCATTTTCAGCAGGCCCAGCTCCTGGATCGCGGTCATCTCGTACTGGGTGACGATCGTCGACTTGTCGGTGGTGCCCCGCTGCAGGGGCACGCGCGAGACGATCGAATCGGGTGCGATGACCACGCCGGCGGCGTGGGTACCGACGCTGCGGGTGATGCCCTCGAGCCGCTGGGCGGTGTCGATCAGCTCCTTGTAGCGCGGATCCGACTGGTAGACGTTGCGCAGCTCGGGCACCTGCTGCATCGACTTCTCGAGCGATACCGTCTTGCCCTGGAAGACCGGCACCATCTTGGCGATGGGGTCGACCTCGGCGATGGGAATGTCGAGGACCCGGCCGACGTCTCGGATGGCGGCCTTGCCAGCCATCGTGCCGAAGGTGCCAATCTGGGCGACGCGGTCCTCGCCGTACTTCTCGGTTACATAGCGAATCACCGACTCCCGCCCGGCCACCGAGAAGTCGATGTCGATATCGGGCATCGATATGCGGTCCTTGTTTAGGAAGCGCTCGAAGATGAGGCCGTAGCGGAGGGGGTCGAGGGTGGTGATGTCGAGGCAGTAGGAGACCATCGACCCCGCGGCCGAGCCACGGCCGGGGCCAACCAGGACGCCGTGGGTCTTGGCGTGGTGGACGAAATCCCAGACGATCAGGAAGTAGGCGGCGTAGCCCATGTCGGTGATGACCTGGAGCTCGTAATCAAGGCGTTTCTGCTGCTTGGGCGTTGGGGTTTCGAAGCGACGGCGGAGGCCGTCCTCGCAGAGGGCGCGGAGGTAGGCGTCGGGGGTCTTGCCGTCGGGTACGTCGTACCGCGGCAGCAGCATGCCGCCCAGCTCGATATCGACGTCGCACATAGCGGCGACATCGACCGTGTTGCGCACCGCCTCCTCGACCTCGGGGAAGACCTGGCGCATCTGCTCGGCACTGCGCAGGTAAAAGCTCTCGCCTGTGAAGCGCATGCGGTCCTGGTCGGAGACCCGGCGTCCGGTCTGGATGCAAAGGAGGACGTCGTGCATCTGGGCGTCGCCGGGCGCGGTGTAGTGGGAGTCGTTGGTCGCCACCAGGGGAATCCCGGTACGCCGCCCCACCTCGATGACCCCCGCCCGCGTGACGTCCTCCTCAGGGATGCCGTGGTTCTGGACCTCCAGGAAGTAGCGGTCGCCAAAGATCTCGCGGTACTGGCTGGAGACCTCCACGCCGCCATCGATGTCGCCACCCTGGAGTCGCTGGCTCAGCTCCCCGGCGAGGCAAGCGCTGAGGGCGATGACGCCCTCCGAGTGCTGGGCCAGGAGCTCCTTGTCGACGCGGGGCCGGACATAGAAGCCCTCCAGGTGCGCAGTCGAGATCATCTGCATCAGGTTCTGGTAGCCGACCTGGTTCTGCGCCAGCAGCACCAGGTGGTGGGGGTCCCGGTCGACCCGCGACTCCTTGTCGTGGAGGCTCCGCTGGGCGACGTAGGTCTCGCAGCCGATGATCGGCTTGACACCGGCGCTGCGGCAGGCCTTGTAGAAGGGCACCACGCCGTAGAGCGAGCCGTGGTCGGTGATTGCCAGCGCTTCCTGGCCGGCCGCGCTGGCGGCGCCCACCAGCTCCTGGACCCGGCTGGCGCCGTCGAGGAGGCTGTACTCGGTGTGGGTGTGGAGATGCACGAACTCGTTCATCGCGAGGATCCCCAGGTCACATCGGGTCGGCGCTGGTGGCGGGGCTCGGGCAGGATCAAGAGGAGAGGAGGAGCCGGCTCACGCCCCAATTCTAGGGCCTCGCCGGCCACCACCCAGCAGGCTAGCCGCGATCGCTCTTGAGTCGCTCGGCGAGGCCGCCGGAGTGCTTGCCGATCGCGTCGCGCACTTCCGCCTGGTCCCGAGGGCGAGCCTCGCTGGAGAGGAAGTCAAGGAGCAGGGCGTTGAGCTTCTCAGGCGCCTGGAGCTGGATGGTATGGCCCACGCCCTCCAGCCGCTCGTAACGCCATGGACCTCTGACCTGCTTGGCGGAGTTGACCATCTGCTCCTCCGTGAGGGCGAAATCGCGGTCGGACCAAACGCCCATCGTGGGCGCCTCGATTTGCGGGAAGGGCACCGGGTCGGCTAGCAGCACCGACGGCGGCATGTTGGCCCGGTACCAGTTGAGGCCGGCGGTGAGCGCGCCGGGTCGCGAGAGGTCGGCAACATAACGATCGACATCGCCGTCAGCGAACATGGCCCGGAGCAGCCTCCAGTCATGGCGCTGGAACGCCTCCTCGGCCTCGCCCTCGAACTGGAAGAAGAGCATGTACCAGGAGCGCTGCAGCTGCCGCAGGCCGGGCGACATGAAGTTGACCGGGTGCCCCACGGAGAGGGCGACCAGGCGGTCTACCTTCTGCGGCCTGGTGGTGGCAAACATCCAGGCCACCGCCCCGCCCCAGTCGTGGCCGACGACGTGGACCCTGGGTATGCCCAGCGCCTTGAGGATGCCCCGCAGGTCGTCAAGCACATTGCCGATGCGATAGGCGTCCACGCCCTCGGGCCGGGCCGATTCGCCGAAGCCGCGCAGGTCGGGTGCGACCACGCGGAAGCCTGCCGCCGTCAGAGCCGCGACCTGGTGGCGCCACACATAGGACGAGTCGGGGAAGCCGTGGAGCAGGAGGACGCCAGGGCCGGCGCCTTCATCGATCACGCTGAACTGCAGGCCGCCGACCTCGACCTTGATGGGCGCCGGCGGATCGGGGGTCAGCACCTCAGACTCGACCAACCAGGGCCGCTATGAGACCAGTGCGGCGTCGACTATGACCCGCGACAGGTACTGGTTGAGCGAGCGGCTCCATTGCCCGCCGCAGGTTATCAGCGACAGCCGCGACGGCCCATTGGGTGCGAACAGCCCCAGCCCTTTCGAATCGGCGTTGTAAGCCACCGTCTTGACGCTGGTCACCCTGAAGTGGCGGGTCGTGCCGTCCAGCCTTTGCACCTGGACGTCGTCACCGACCTTGACGCTCTTGAGGTTGTAGAAGACCGCCTGGCTGGTGTCGTACCAGTCGACATGGCCGTCGATGACCGCGTCGCCCGGGTCACCGGGAGCAGGGCCCTTGTTGTACCAGCCGACGTCGTACGACTCGTTGGTCACCGCCATGTTGCCGTCCTTGTCAACGCCGACGGCGATCACCTGGGCGTCCACCCCGATGCTGGGGACGATCAGGCGACCCGGCGGCCGGGCGCCCGAGGTGTCGAGATGGACCGGCGCCACGTTCAGGACCGCTCCTTTCATCAGGGCCACGTCGGCCCCCCCATCGACAACCGACGAGGCCGAGGAGTACCCCGGCCGGGTCTGGGGGGCGAGAACCTGCAGCAGGACGAATCCGAGCATCGCCATCAGCACGATCGCGACCAGCAGCCCCACCCGGGTGCGGCCCAGGCTCGTGAGCGAGATTGCGAGGCCGGCCCCAAAAGGCCGGCGCGAGGTCAGCTCATGGGCAGGCCGCGAACCGGCGTCCACCGGCCCCCAGCTCCGACGGCCCCGCCGGGCGGACCTTCCACCCGCAGTTCTCACGGCGCCGCGTCGGGGCGGGACCGACCAGCCTTCGGCATCGGGATCGAGGCCTTCAGGGCCTAGGCTGCCGCCCTCGACCCCCCAAAACCAGTCCTCATACTGCATCGAGCCCATCTTACAAACCGAGGGTTAGATCGCCTATATGAAGGCCAAGCCTCAGCGTGCAACACTTCGGTCACGCTGCAGGAGGCTGACGGTCTCGACGTGATAGGTCTGGGGGAACATGTCGACCAGCGTCTGGGCCTGGACCGCGTAGCCGTCGTCCGCCAGGCTGGCCAGGTCGCGGGCCAGGGTCGCGGGGTCACACGAGACGTAGACGATTCGCTCGGGCGCCAGGCGCACCAGCTCGTCGATCACGGGTGGGGTGATGCCCGCCCGCGGTGGGTCGATGAGCACGCTGTCGACCTCTTCCGGCTCGACCTGGGCCAGCCGGTCCTCGAGCCGCCCGGGCAGGATGGTGGCGTTCTCGACCTGGTGGAGGCGAATGTGGAGCCGCGCCAGCACCACCGCGGGGCGGCTCTCTTCGACCATCGTGACGCGGGTGGGCCGGGCCGCGGGGTCCGGACGGGTTGCCGCCAGCACCGACATCGCACCGAAACCGGCGTACCCCTCAAGCAGCTGTCCGGGGCGATCCCCGATGTAGCCGAGTGCGGTTGCGTAGAGCCGGTGCGCGAGGGCATGGTTGACCTGGACGAAGGCGCCGGAGTCGACGCGAAAGACCAGCGCCTCGCCGACCCGGCCATCGATTCGAGACGCGTCGTACTCCAGCGAGAGGCTGTCCTGGTGGACCAGGTAGTCGGGCAGCTCCGCGCTGAGGGCGTCCTGGAGGCCGTCGGGAGCGGCGCCACCAACCGCCTGCCAGAGCAGCTCTCGCCGCTCCGGGTGGGCGGTGAGGCGGAGGCTGCGAGCCGTGCCCGCGCCGGCGCGGTCGAGGGCGCGACGTATGCCAGGCAGGGCGTCGGCGACGTTCGCATGGTGGATCAAGCAGTCCTCGACCGCGACCACCTCGTACGTCCGGCGCCGGTTGAAGCCGAGCTTGAAGCCGCCGTTGCTGGCCGGCGGAACGACGTGGAACTCGCCCCGGATCCGGTAGCGAAAGGACTCGTCGGAGGGGATCACCGCCGCCGCCGGGGCGCTCACGCCGGCGCGTCGCAGGGTCTCGGCCAGGACCCGCGCCTTCATCTCCACCTGGGCCTCGTACTCGGCGTGCTGCCACTGGCAGCCGCCGCAGGCCGGGACGTAGGGGCACGGCGGCGCGACCCGGCGCGGTGAGGCCTGCAGGACCTTCTCCGCGCGGGCCTGCAGGTAGCGCCGTTTGCGCTTGCCCACCGTGGCCATGACGCGCTCCCCCGGCAGGGCGTCATCGACGAACACCACCTGGCCGTCCTCGGTGCGCGCCAACGCCGACGCGCCGTATGTCATCTCGCCGACGTCGAGCTCCAGCCGGGCGTCGGGCTCGGGCTGGCTCAGGTCCTCAGCTTCTCCTGGATCATGGCGTTCACCGCCGGGCCACTGGCCTTGCCGCCGCTCAGCTTCATCACCTCCCCCACCAGCCGACCAATAGCCCGCTCGTTGCCCGCCCGGACATCATCGGCGGCCTGCGGCTGAGCGGCTATAGCGGCGTCGACCCACGCGGCCAGCTCACCCGCATCACTCACCTGGCGCAGGCCGCGGTCCTTGATGGCGTCGTCGATGGCGGTCTCGTCCATCGCCTTGGTGCCACCGGCCAGGTCGTGGAAGAGCTCCTTGGCCTGGTTATTGGTGATCACGCCATCCAGCTTTCGCGCGATCAGGGTGGCCATCCCCGACGGCCGCACCGCCAGCACCGCGGGGCTGCAGCCGAGTTCCTTGAGGACGCGGTTGAGGTCGCTGATCACCCAGTTGGCCACCTCCTTGGCCAGCGGCCGGCCGGCGATGTCGACGGTGGCCTCGAAGTAATCGGCGAGGTCGAGGTTGGCCGTCACCTGCTCTGCGTCGTAGGCGCTGAGGCCGAGGTCGTCGCGGAATCGTGCGGCGCGCTCCGCCGGCAGCTCGGGCAGCGAGGTGCGGATGCGCTCCACCTCATCTCGGCTGATGTTGAGCGGCGGCAGGTCGGGCTCGGGGAAGTAGCGGTAGTCGTGGGCGTACTCCTTGGAGCGCTGGCTCACGGTCACGCTCTTGTCCTCGATCCAACCCCGGGTCTCCTGCACGATGTCTTCACTGGCCGCCAGGGCCGCCCGCTGGCGCCCGATCTCGTACTCCAGGGCCGCGTGGACGGCGCGGAACGAGTTCATGTTCTTGATCTCGACCTTCACCCCGAGCTCAGCGCTGCCCGCCGTCCGCACCGAGACGTTGGCGTCGCATCGCAGGCTCCCCTCCTCCATGTTGCCGTCGCTTACGCCGATCCAGACGAGCAACTGGCGCAGGCGTTGCATGTACTCACGGGCTTCGTCGGCCGAGCGCATGTCGGGCTCGCTAACGATCTCCATCAATGGCACCCCGGCGCGGTTGAGGTCGACCAGCGAGGCCTCCGAGGTGTGGATGGCGCCGGTATGGGTCAGCTTGCCGGTGTCCTCCTCGAGGTGCACCCGGGTGATCCCGACCCGCAGGCCGCCAGTCCCGGTCTCGACCTGGAGGTGGCCGTTGCGTGACAGGGGGAGGTCGTACTGCGAGATCTGGTACCCCTTGGGGAGGTCGGGATAGAAATAGTTCTTGCGGTCGAACTTGGAGAACTCCGGGATCTCGCTGTTGAGCGCCAGAGCCGTGCGGATGGTCAGCTCGACCGCCCGGCGGTTGATCACCGGGAGCGCCCCGGGGAGCCCGAGGCAGACAGGGCAGGTGTGGGTGTTGGGGCCGCCCTTGAGGTAGTCGGCGCTGCAGCGGCAGAACATCTTGCTCTTCGTCAGCAGCTGGGCGTGGACCTCCAGGCCGATTACGGCCTCGATCTCCGTGGCGACGTCAACAGCCAAGCTGTCGCCTACCGGCGGCCGGTCACCAGCTTGATGATCAGCAGCAGGATCACGGCCCCGATGAAGGCCACGATCAGCGTGCCGATGAACTCGTATTGGGCACCGGATGGGATCACCAGCCCAACCACGAAGGCGCCGATGAAGGCGCCCACCACCCCCACGATCAGGTCGCCGAGGCACCCCATGCCACGCCCCTGGACCACGCGGCTGGCGAGGGCGCCGGCGATCAGGCCGACAAGGATCCAGCCGATGATGCCTCCCGGCTGAAGCGCGATGTTGGCGACCACCCCTGTCACTACCTGACCTCCGTACTTACTACCCGATGCCCGGATTCTAGGCCGTACCGGCGCCGTCTAAACGGCCCCGGCCAGCGCAGCGGGAACCCGCGAGCCCCAGTCGCTGAGGCTCTCGTAGGCCGCCGCGACGCGGAAGACGATGTCCTCGCGCCATGACGGCCCGATCACCTGGAGCCCGACGGGCAGGTCCTCGCTGAAGCCACACGGCACCGAAATCCCGGGCACACCTGCCAGGTCGGCGGGGATGGTGAGGACATCGTTGAGGTACATCGCCAGCGGGTCCTGGGTCTTGGCCCCCAGGGGAAAGGCCACCGTCGGCGATGTCGCCGAGACGATGGCGTCAACCTTCTCAAAGGCGGCGTCGAAGTCCTGCTTGATCAGGGTGCGGACCTTCTGCGCCTTGAGGTAATAGGCGTCGTAGTAGCCCGAGCTGAGGGCGTAGGTGCCGATCATGATGCGACGCTTGACCTCCGCGCCGAAGCCCTCGGCGCGAGACCGGGCGTACTGCTCGGTGACGGTGCGGGCGTCGGGGGCCGAGTGGCCAAAGCGGACGCCGTCCATCCGCGCCAGGTTCGAGGATGCCTCGGCCGGGGCGATGATGTAGTAGGTGGCGACGCCGTAGTCGGTGTGGGGCAGGCTGATGTCGACAAGCTCCGCCCCCTCCTTCTCCAGCTGGCCGAGCGCTACCTTGACGGCGTCCTCCACGCCCGGCTCCATACCCTCCACGAAATATTCCCTGGGCACGCCGAGGCGAAGCCCTCGCACCCCCTGGGCGAGGCCGGCTGCCAATCCTTCGACCGGTCGCTGGGCGCTGGTGGAGTCCATCGCGTCGTGGCCGGCGATCGCCGCCAGCACGGTGGCGGCGTCTGCCACGGTGCGGGTGAAGGTGCCGACGTGGTCCAGGGAGCTCGCGAACGCGATCAGTCCGTACCGGCTGGTCCGCCCATAGGTCGGCTTGAGACCGACGCAGCCGGTGAGGGCGGCCGGCTGCCGAATCGAGCCGCCGGTGTCGCTGCCCAGGGCGAAGGTGGTCTCACCGGCGGCAACCGCCACCGCCGAGCCACCCGACGAGCCCCCCGGGACGCGGTCCAGGTCCCAGGGGTTGTGCACCGGGCCGTACGCGGAGTTCTCCGTCGACGAGCCCATCGCGAACTCGTCGCAGTTGGTCTTGCCCATGGGCAACGCCCCGGCGTCGAGGGCGCGGCGCACCGTGGTGGCGGTGTAGGGCGGCTTGAAGCCGGCCAGGATCTTGGACCCTGCTGTGGTCTCCACTCCCTCGATGACGAGCACGTCCTTCACCGCCATCGGGATGCCTGCAAGCGGGCCCGCGGTCCCGGACTTGATCGCCGCGTCGGCGGCGTCGGCCGCCGCCAGCGCCTGCTCGGGGGTGGTTCGCAGGAAGGCTCGCAGGGGCTGGTCCCGGGCGTCGATGCGCGCCAACGACTCCTCGGCCAGCTGCCGCGCCGTCACCTCACCCCCGGCAAGGCGCGCCGCCAGGTCGGCGATCGAGGCGTCCAGGTGGGCGGACCTGACGTTCATTCCTGGATGGCGGCGACGCGGAAGTAGCCGTCCTCGCGCGCCGGGGCGTTGGCCAGGGCCGCCTCCTGGGGCAGGCTGGGACCGACCTCGTCCTCGCGCATGACGTCGGCCAGCTCGCCCACCTGCGCGGTGGGCGGGATCGCCGCGGTGTCGATCTCCTCGAGCTTGTCGATGTACTCGAGGATGGTTGAGAGCTGGCTCGCCATGGCCTCGAGCTCGTCATCGGAGAGCCCCAGCCGGGCCAAATTGGCCACGTGACGAACCTCGTCGATGGTCAGCTTCATGGGATGGGGATTGTAATTGAGGCCGTGGACCAGGAAGGGCACGCCCGGCCTCCGGCGCATATGCTCGTGAATCCCGATGATCCCGTCTGAGAACGCGCCGGTAACCATCCTCTTCACCGACATCCTCGATGCCGGCCAGCTGGCAGCGGATGTCGGCGACGACACCGCGCTCGAGCTTCGGCGGCGTCACTTCCGGCTGATCCGGGACGCGGTCGCCGCCGCCGGCGGCCACGAGGTCAAGAACCTGGGCGACGGCCTGATGGTCACATTCGGCAGCGCCGTTGCCGGCATCGAGGGCGCGGTCGACATCCAGCAACGGGTGCAGCGCCACAACGCCGCAGCCGGCGCCGAGCTGCGGGTCCGCGTGGGGATCAACATCGGCGAGCCGATCCGCTCCGAAGAGGACTACTTCGGCACGCCCGTGAACGTGGCGCGTCGCCTCTGCGACATCGCCGAGGGGGGCCAGATCCTGACCACCAGCCTGGTGCGGGACCTGGTGGGCAGCCGTGGCGAGTTCGCCATCGTCGACGCCGGCTCCCGGCCGCTCAAGGGCCTCACCAGCCCGGTCGACGTCTGCGAGGTCCGCTGGCAGGCCGCCGCCGCCGAGACCTTCCCGTTGCCGCGGGAGCTGGAGGCCCCGGCACGGAGCTCGTTCGTGGGTCGCGCCGCCGACATGGAGCGCCTGGCCACCCTGTGGCGCACCACGGCGGCGGGAGGCCGGCAGCTGGTGCTGCTCGCCGGGGAGCCGGGCATCGGCAAGAGCCGGCTGGCGCGCGAGTTCGCCGTCCGCGTCCATGACGGCGGCGGCGCCGTCCTCTTCGGCCGTTGCGACCAGGAGGCGATCCTCCCCTTCCAGCCGCTGGTGGAGGTGGTCCGGGGCTACATCGAGCGCTGCTCGCCGGCGCAACTCCGCGGCACCCTGGGACCGGGCACGGCTGAGCTCGGCCGCCTTGTGCCCGAGCTGGAGAGCCGTCTGCCCGACCTTGCCGCGCCCTTGATCGGCGAGCCCGAGAACGAACGCTTCCGCCTCTTCCAGGCCATCTCCGAGCTGCTCGCCGGCATCGCCCGCACCCGCCCCACGCTCTTGATCGTCGACGACCTCCACTGGGCCGACCGGCCCACCCTCCTGGCGCTCCGCCACGTCCTCTCCAGCGCCGGCGAGATGCCGCTGATGGTGCTGGGGTCTTATCGCGACTTCGAAGTCGACCGCCGCCATCCCCTGAGCCAGCTGCTCGTCGACATCCGCCGGACGGCGCCGGTGGGGCGCCTCGACATCGGTGGCCTCAGCGTCGCGGAGGTCGAGGCCCTGCTGAAGACGCTGCCCAACGGCCAGGCGGACGCCCAGCTGGCGACCGCGTTGCAGCGCAACACCGAGGGCAACCCCTTCTTCATCGAGGAGATCGTCCGCCACCTCATCGAGAGCGGCGCCAGCTACGACCAGGAGGGGCGCTGGACGCCGGGTGCCGGCGCCGGCAGCCTGGCCATCCCCGAGAGCGTCCGCGACATCATCAGCCGGCGGCTGGCGATGCTCAAGCCGGCAACATCACGGATCCTGTCGATGGCTTCTGTGCTGGGACGGGAGTTCGACCTCCGGGTCCTGCAGGGGGTCGCCGACGCGCCCATGGCCGACGTCCTGGAGAGCTTGGCAGAGGCGGTCGAGGCCCAGGCCCTGACCGAGGTGCCAGGCGCGCCCGGACGCTACGCCTTCTCCCACGCGCTGGTCCGCCAGGCGCTCTATGAGGACCTCGGTCAGACCCGTCGCGTGCGCCTTCACCAGCGCGCCGGCGCGACCATCGAGGCCCTCCACGCCGAGGCCGCGGAGGAGATGCTGCCGGCGCTGGCGTACCACTTTGCGGCGGCCGCACCGGCTGGCGACTACGAGAAGGCGGTCGACTACGCGCTCCGCGCCAGCCGCCGCGCGGTCCGTCAACTGGCGTACGAGGAGGCCGTTGGCCACCTCGAGGCGGCGCTCACAGTGCTGGACGCGGCCGGTCCTGACCCCTCGCGGCGCTGCCAGCTGCTGCTGGCCCTTGGTGACGCCCAGGCACGGACCGGGGATGCTGACACCTCGCGTGCCAGCTTCGCCGAGGCCGCCGAGCTGGCCCGCAGCCTGGAGCCCGAGCTCCTCGCCGACGCCGCCATCGGTTTCGGTGGCTTTTCCCCGTTCGGCGACGTCGGCGTGGTCGACGCCACCCTGGTGGCAATGCTGGAAGAGGCACTGGCGGCGATCGGTGAGGAGCCCAGCGCGCGCCGCTGCCGGCTGCTGGCCAGGCTGGCCATCGAGCTCTACTGGGAAGACTCCCCGAGCCGCCGAGAGGAGCTCGGCCGACAGGCCGTGGACATGGCCCGGCAGCTGGACGACAACGGGCTGCTGGCCTACGCGCTGGACAGTCGCATCATGGCGACCTGGGGGCCGGACACTCCCGGCGCCCGCAGACAGGACGCCGAGGAGATGGCTGGACTGGCGGCCGACGCGGAGGACCTGGAGCTGATGGCGGCGGCATACAGCTATCGCAGCGCCGCGCTCCTGGAGATGGCCGAGGCCGAGGAGGCGTACGCCGCGATCGACGAGCTGGACCGCATCTCCCGGGAGTCGAGCCTCCCGTCTCCTCGGTGGCAGGCACAGTCATACCTGGCGCTGCGGGCAATCCTGGAAGGCCGCCTCGACGAGGGCGAACGTCTGACGGCAGAGGCGTTCGCGACCGGCCAGAACGTCCGCACCCAGGTGGCGATGCAGACCTTCTCCGGCCAGATCTACTCCATCCGCTTCAACCAGGGTCGCCTCGACGAGCTGGAGTCAACGGTTGCGGACATGGCCGACGAGGAGGGCAGCCTGCCGATCTGGCGGGCGGTGGCGGCACACCTCTATGTCCACCTGGGTCGTGTCGACGATGCCCGGCGTTATTTCGACAAGTTCGCCACCGCCGACTTCGAGAACCTTCCTCGGAACGCGACCTATACCGCCGCCGTCGCCACCCTGGCGGAGGTCTGCTACATGCTCGGTGACGCGGCCAACGCACCTCGCCTCTACAGCCTGTTGGAGCGCTACGTCGACGAGCTGGTAATGCTGGGCTGGGGATCGTTGGTCCTGGGCGCGGTCGCCTACCACATGGGGACCCTGGCGGTGACCAGCGGCGACTGGGAGCGCGCGGAGGCGAACCTCGATATCGCCGCCCAGCACCACAACCGCCTCAACGCCCGACCGTGGTCGGTGCGGACCGAGATCGCGCGGGCCCGGCTGTGCCGCGGCCGCAACGGCCCCGGCGACGCGGAGGCGGCAGAAGCGCACCTGATCGCCGCCGCGGCCGAGGCCGAGAAGCTGGGCCTCGGCTATCTCCTCGCCGACATCAGGCAGCTGCAGGCAGCACCCGGCGCCGCACCGCCAGGTGGATGAGAACGAAAATCGGGATCCAGATGATGTCAGTGAGGAAGATGCCCACGGCGTTGGCCGGCACCAGGCTTCCGGTGACAACGGCGGCGAGCACGCTGACAGAGGTCACCGACTTCTCCAGGTAGGAGTACTTGATCAGTCGCCGGCGGCCCACGATGTCACCCGATATCTCCCAGAACATCACCCCCCACAGCACCGCCATCCCGCTCCAGATCCAGATCAGGAACGGGAAATTTGGCTTGGCCGGCATCAGCGCGCCCACGTAGGCGTCGTAGGCGACAAACGCGGGGATCGAGACCAGCCAGTTGCTGATGGCACCTACCCGGTAGGCGACGGGGGCGACCCTGAGGACGTCCACTACACCGGCGAAACGGCCAGCACGTCGCGGGCGTAGACGTCCCAGAGCTTGCCCATGAAGAGCTGGCCGAAGCTGGTCAACGCCGACATTCGGTCGCCGGTGGTCGGCCCCGTCACCCGGAAGGTGGTGAGCTGGTGCATGAAGTCCAGCATGTGGATGCGCATGATGCCGCTGGCCACCACCGGGGCGCGCTTCTCCCCGGCGTCATCGACGAAGCCCTCGAAGACGCGGGTGTAGAGCGTGGTGGTCGCATTCCAGGGGTCGAACCCGGGCTCGTCCTTGACGTCCTTGAAGCCGCTGAGGGTCATCTGGCGGCCGCCGGGGTCGCGGAAGAAGAGGCGATAGATCATCCAGGTCTGGCTGGGGTCGGCCCCGTCCACGAACATGTTGAAGGCCCCCTGCTCGACCACCATCCGTCCTCCCAGCGCTTGGGACTCGATGTACCCGGCAGCGGCGGCGAGGTGGTCCGGGTCGGCGTTGAAGCGGTGGACGCCGTCGACCTCGATGGTGAGGTGGAACTTCGCCGCCGAGTTGGCTTTCTTGCCCTGGACGAAGGCCTCCTCGTAGTCCACGTCGCCGGGAACCAGGAAGCCCTTCATCTCCTCGGTGAAGCGCAGCGTGGTGCCGGCGTCGTGCACAGACGTCGGATAGGTCGTCGGCCCGGGGGTGAAGGCGATGGCGTTGGTGGCGCACCACTCCCGAGCCACCTTGACGCCGAGGTTGACCGCCTCGGCGATCCGGTCCCGGCTCCAGTTGACCAGGTAGTTGAGGGGCACCTCGGCCTGCAGCATTCGGACCTCGACATGTCGCCCGAACTCGCCGGCGCCGCCGTCGGCGATCGCCTCGTTGCTGGCGACGATCCGAGCCAGCACCTGCTTGAGGCGCCAGTTCGCCGCGGCCTCGATGACCTGGAAGTAGTTGGCGACGAAGCCATCCCGCCACTGGCCCTCCATGCTCACCGTCCACACCACCCAGAGCTCGTCCGCCCCGCGCCGGATCGCCTCTTCGAGGTTGGCGTCGGTGGCGTAGACCGAATCGATGTACGTGTCGCCATTGCGCCGGACCGGGGCAAACCACATCGGCAGGGCGACGCAGGCGCCCAGCATCTCAGCGTCCATCTGGGCCGGCGTCAGAACCTCGAGCTGGTGACGGCTGAAGTTGTAGACGTTGAACGTGGCTTCCCGCCGCGTGGCGCGAATGGCGTCCCAGTCCAGCCCCCACTCCGGAAACACCCTCTCCCTGAAGTTGTCAAAGCTCAGCAGCGACTCGGCGTAGAAGAGGCGCGCGTCCTGGCGCCAGCTGAACTCCATGCCGATGTTGGGGTCGAGGTCGCGCCAGTTGTCGGCGATCTGGGTCCCGGTCATGCCCTGGCACCACATCGCCAGCTGAAAGACCCCACCGCTGGCGCCGT
>JBARRR010000114.1:0-6882 GCA_049644325.1 Candidatus Dormiibacterota bacterium | reverse complement strand
GACCCTGTCCCGTTACGCCACGCACCTCGGGGTACCGCTGAAAAGCCTCGCCGGCGTCGCGGCCTAGAAAGGTCTTGAGGTGCAGGACGAGGTCATTCTCGCCGGAAATCTCAAGTGTCCCCTTTGCTGTGGTGGCTGGATCATCGGGGAGAAACCAGGTCCCGTTTATCTCGCGGTTGATCCCTCTTACCTCCGTCGTCCAGCTGCTAACTCGGGTGGCGAAGCCATGGCATCAATTCTCGCTGAGCGATGGTACGCTCGATGGAGCACTGCGGCTGGCCCCACCACCCCCGGTCAAAGACTGGGCGGCCAGTCTGAAAAACTGGAGAGGACAAAGGCCTTATCGGCCGATTTCGAGTTCAGGGCACCCCCTCAAACCCCACCCCGGATTTGAAGACTGGGGAAGCCACCTGACTCCATCTGCCCCCGCGAAGAGGCTACCGGGTGACCACCACCAGCTTGCCAGCGCCGTGGCTGCCACCGATCTTCGCCAGGGCATCGCCGGCATTCTCCAGCGTGAAATCCTCAATCGCCGGGGGCCGCAGCTTCCCGTCCGACACCATCTGTGCCAGCTCCTGGAGCCGCTCGGTCGTCGTCTGGGTCTGGAGGTTGACCGGGGTCAGGCCGCGTTCGGCCAGCTCCTCGGCTGCCGCGCCCTTCATCGAGACAACGTGGCCGCCGTCGCGGACCGCCTCGGCGAGTCGGGTCAGGGTGTCCTTGTCGCTCGAGGTATCGATGATGGCGGCGACTCCCTCTGGATGGGCGTTCCGCAGGGCGTCGAGGACGTCCCCGGTCTTGCGATCGACGACCTCAGCGGCGCCCAGTCCCCGGACGTAGTCGACATTCTCCGAGCTCGTCACCCCTACCACATGCGCGCCACGAACCGCCGCGATCTGAACCGCGTACGAGCCGATGCCGCCGCTGGCCCCGACCACCACGACGACATCGCCGGGGCTAACCTCGGCCGCCTCCGCCGCCATCAGCGCCGAAACCGCCGCCAGCCCGAGGGCCGCGGCCTCCCGGTCGGACAGGCTCTCCGGGGTCAAGGCCAGGGTGCCGGCGGTCGCCACCGCGTTCTCGGCGAGTGTGCCCTCGCCAACGTACGGCTTGCCCTGGGTACCGAAGACGCGGTCACCAACGCTCAGGTCCGTGACCCCGACGCCGACCGCGTCGACCGTCCCGGCCAGGTCGCCGGAGGGAATGAGGGGGAAACGGTGCTCCATGTAGTCCTTCACGTAGCCATTCACGACCGCCGCGTCGAAAGGGTTGACAGATGCCGCGCCGACGTTCACCCGGACCTCTCCCTCGCCTGGCTCGGGATCAGGCACCTCGCGGACCGAGCCCGGCTTGCCGAACTCATCGATGGCGTAGGCCTTCATCACGTCTCCTTCTGTTGAATGGACGCGCATCAGGACGCGCATCGGACACGACAATCCAACCGCTTGGCAGCGGCTTACCTTCCCGCCTTCCCACCTAGGGCATGCGCCCGCTGGCGATGCCGGCCCCCAAAGCGAGCAGAACCACCGTGGCCAGCTCGTCGGGGGTGCGGCCGCTCAGGCCCACTGGGCCGTCAACCAGGATGGTCGCCAACCCATGGGCGATGCTCCAGGCGGCCAGGGCCACGTCGTCGAGCTGCCCCTGGACCGACCCCTCCCTGATCGCCGCCTCGACAGCGTCCCGGAACACCTGGTAGGACGCCAGCCCGGCCGCCTCGATGGCGTCAGCCGTGGGACCAGGTTCCACCAGGCGCAGCTCCGGGCGGAACATGAGGCGGAAGACCTCGGGCTGGTCCACGGCGAAGCGCACGTATATCAGCCCCATCGCGGTGAGCCGCGCCAGCGCACTCTCGCCGGCCTCCTCGGCGCCGGCCCTGAGGGCGGACGCGAAGTCGTCGAATCCCCCCTGGACGATGGCGCTGACCAGCTCGGCCTTGTCGGCAAAATGGTGGTACGGCGCGGCCTGGCTGACGTGCGCCCGGCGCGCCACCTCCCTGAGGCTTAGGCCGTCGACGCCACGCTCGGCGACGACGTCCCGACCCGCCTCCAGGAGCGCGCGACGCAGGTCGCCGTGGTGGTAGGTGTCCCGCTTGGCGGCCGGCTTCTCGGCCCTCGATCTTGACACTGATTACATCCTCGAGTTACAATCCTGACAGCGTTAGGATAACGGAGGCCGAACTGGAATGGAAGAGCAATACGACGTCATCGTGGTCGGGTCGGGAATCGGCGGGCTGAGCGCCGCCAGCGTCCTGGCGCAGGTCGCGGGCAAGCGCGTGCTGGTGCTGGAGCGGCACTTCAAGCTCGGCGGCTTCACCCACAGCTTCCGCCGCGGCCAGTACAGCTGGGACCCCGGCGTCCACTACATCGGCGAGATGGAGGCCGGCACCCCGCTGCGTCGGCTCTTCGACCTCGTCACCGGAGGCGGCCTTGAGTGGAATCCCCTGCCAACCACGTTCGACCGCTTCCTCTACCCCGGCTTCGAGTTCGGCGTGCGCGCCGGCAAGCGCAACTTCCGCGACGACCTGGTGGCGGCCTTCCCCGATGAGGAGGCGGCCATCGACCGCTACCTCCGCGACGTCAAGACGGCCGCAGGCTGGTACGCGCGGCGCATGGCGTTGGGCCTGATGCCAGGCGCCATCGCCCGACTGGCGCTGCAGCCCGGTCGCCGCCTGGCGCTGATGACCACCGGCGAATACCTGAGGCGCAACATCGCCGACGAGCGCCTGCGCGCCGTCCTGGCTTCGCAGTGGGGCGACTATGGCCTGCCCCCCGCGCAGAGCGCGTTCGCGATCCACGCCCTGGTCGTCGACCACTACCGCCACGGCGCCTGGTACCCCGTCGGCGGCGCCGGTGCGATCGCCGCCGCCGCGGCCCCGGTGATCAGGGCCGCGGGCGGCGACTGCGTCGTCAACGCCGAGGTCAGCGAGATCATGGTTGAGGGCGGTCGCGCGGTGGGCGTCCGGGTCCTACTCGGCCAGGGGCACCGGCGCGAGCAGCGGGTGGTGCATGCACCCCTGGTCATCTCCGACGCCGGCGCGCGGACCACCTACGGCCGGCTTCTTCCCAGCGTGCTGAAGCTGCGCGAGCGCGAGCTTGCCGCCAACGCACAGAACAGCCCCAGCATGCTGCAGCTGTTCATCGGGCTGAAGCGGGACCCGCGCGAGCTGGGCGTCAGCGGTGAGAACCTCTGGATCTTCGAGGGCCTCGACCACGACGCCGCCTTCGCCAAGCGCGACGCCGTCCTCGATGGCGCGCCGACGGGGTGCTTCGTCTCCTTCCCCTCGCTGCGGGACCCGCAGGCGACCGGCCACACCGCCGAGGTCATCACGTGGGTGGATGCCGAGCGCTTCGGCGCCTGGGCCAAGCAGCCGTGGCGCCGCCGCGGCGACGACTACGAGTCCTTCAAGGCCGAGATCGCCAACTCCCTCATCGGCGCCGTCGAGAAGCGGCTCCCCGGCTTCGCCGACATGGTCGCCTTCTCCGAGCTGGCAACACCGGTGACGCTGGAATACTTCACCGCCCACCCCGGCGGCGCGGTATACGGCCTGGCCGCGACCCCGGACCGGCTGGGCAGCAGCTGGCTTAGCACCCGCACCCCGGTCAAGGGCCTGGTCCTTGCCGGAGCCGACGCCGCGTCGCCGGGCGTGGCCGGGGCGATGATGGGCGGCGTCATAGCAGCGGCAGGCGTGATGGGAATCCGCGGGTTTCCGCGCATCATCGCCGCGGCCGGTCGGACCAGGGCAGTGGCAGGCGAGGAGCACCCGCACCCCGCGGCCAGTCCTCAGCCGGCGCAGACGGCCTAGCGCCGGGGTCCTCGCCGCGAGCGCCTGGCCCCGCGGCGGCGCCAGAGCTTGACATCCGAGGGGCCTTTGATTGAACATGCATTCAAAAGTTGAACCGCCGTTCAAAGGAGGCCGGATGACGCGCGAGGAGACCAGGGCCCGGATCGTCGACGCCGCCTTCAGGTCCCTGGTCGATGGTGGCTACCACGACACCACGATCAAGGACATCGCCGACGAGGCGGGCATCGCCACCGGACTCGCCCACTACTACTTCGACAACAAGGACGACCTCCTCCTCGCCGCACTGGAGCGCGGCTGCCCGATGGCGGACATCGACCTGAGCGGGATGAGTGGCCTGGAGCAGGCCGAACTCGGTTTCGCCGCCGAGAAGCAGGGTCAGATCTGGAACCAGGACGCCTACAAGCTGGTGTTCGACATGGTCGGGGCGGCGATGAGCAACCCCAAGATCAGCGAGAGGATCAGGCTCTACCTGGGGACCCGTCGGGAGTTCATAACCGAGATCACCGAAGCCGTGATGAAGGAGGCGCCGGAGCGCCCGCGGGCGTCATCGGCCGCAATCGGGGGCGCTATCTGGTCGGCGTTCCTGGGCGTCGCCCTGCAGCGGCTGATCGATCCCGACTTCGACGGCGACGCCGCCATCGACGCCCTCCAGGAGATGGCGGGGGCCCTCGCCGGCGCCCCGCGGTAGCAATCAGAGGGAGGAGATGATGCTGGATCGAATCGCGCGCCTCGCCAACCACCGGGCCTGGATCGTGGCCGGGGTCGCCCTGGCCTTCACCGTGACGGGCGGCATCGTCGGCGGCCCGGTCACCGCCAAGCTGCACCAGGGCGGCTTCACCAACCCGCATTCGGAGAGTGAGGGCTCGACGCGAACCCTGGTCGACGCCACCGGCGCGCGCGCCGACCGCAACATCATCGCCCTGGTCCGCATCGACGGCATCGAGACATCGGCGACGCAGGCCGAGGTCAGCAAGGTGATGTCGACCATCGCCGGCGACCAGGACGTCAAGACCGCGGTCAGCTACTACCAGACCCACGACCCCTCCATGGTGTCCAAGGACGGTCACGAGACGCTCGTCATCGGGCTCTTCAAGGACGTCAACGACGACACGATCAACGCCGCCTCGTCCCGCCTGCAGGACAAGCTCAAGGACGACTCCGCGGTGACGCTCGGCGGCGTCGGCCCGGTCTTCGCCGAGGTCCAGGCCAACGTCGAGGGCGACCTCACCCGGGCCGAGGCCATCGCCTTCCCGGTCCTCTTCCTGCTGATGCTGATCGTCTTCCGCGGCGTGGTCGCCGCCCTGCTGCCCCTGATGCTTGGCGGAATCACCGTCCTCGGCACCTTCCTCGGCCTGCGCCTGGTCAACGCCGAGGCACCGCTGTCGATATTCGCGCTAAACCTCGCCACCGGCCTGGGGCTGGGGCTAGCCATCGATTACTCGCTCTTCATGGTGTCGCGGTTCCGAGAGGAGTTGCACGCCGGCCGTGAGGTGCCGGAGGCGGTCCGCGCCGCCGTGCGCACCGCCGGCCGGACCATCTTCTTCAGCTCGCTCACGGTCGCCGCGGCGATGGCGTCGATGATGCTCTTCCCCCTCAACTTCCTCTTCTCCATGGGCGTGGCCGGCGTGATCGTGGTCGTCATCGCCGCCACCACCGCGTTGGTGGTGATGCCCGCGGTGCTGCGGCTGCTGGGGACCCGGGTCAACGCGCTGGCCCCCCGGCGGTGGCAGCGGACGGAGGCCACCGACCGCGGCTTCTGGTTCAACCTCTCCAACTTCGTCATGCGGCGGCCTGTGGTCGTAGCCGTCGCCAGCGGTGCGCTTCTGCTGGTCCTGGGCTCACCATTCCTGAACATCAAGTTCAACTCAGTGGACGCCACCACTCTCCCCGTTTCCGCCAGCGCGCGGGTGGTCGACACCGCGATCAAGAACGACTTCCCCGGCATCGTCCCGGCCCCGGCGGTGATCGTGCTCAAGGCCGGCCAGGAGCGGGCCGCGGATGTCGCCGACTACGCCAACCGCGTGGCGCGTGTCGCCGGCGTCCAGTCGCTCCAGCCGCCCGTCTACCAGGGCGCCGGGGTCTGGCGCATCGACGCCAACCTCGGCCCCGACCAGTACTCCAGCCGCGCCACCCAGGCGCTGCGTGACATCCGCGCCCTGGACGCCGCCTTCCCGGTCCAGGTTGGCGGCCTGACGGCACAGTTCATCGACCTCCAGGCCGGCATCTTCCAGAGCCTGCCGCTGGCGGTGACCCTGGTCACCCTGACCACGCTCGTCATCCTCTTCCTCATGACCGGCTCGGTGGTCCTACCGGTCAAGTCGATCCTGATGAACCTGCTGACGCTGGCGGCGACGTTCGGCGCGTTGGTGTTCGTCTTCCAGTACGGTCACCTGCAGACGTTGCTGAACTTCACGTCCTCTGGGGCCCTGGAGCAAACCCAGCCCGTTTTCATCTTCGCCATCGTGTTCGGGCTCTCCACCGACTACGGGGTCTTCCTTTTGGCCCGCATCAAGGAGGCGCGCGACGGCGGCCGCGACAACCAGCACGCCGTGGCCCTCGGCCTGCAGCGGACCGGCCGGATCGTGACCGCCGCGGCGGTGCTCTTCTGCGTCGCCATCGGAGCGTTCGCGACGTCCAACATCGTGTTCATCAAGGAGCTCGCCCTCGGCACCGTGGTCGGCGTTCTCGTCGACGCATCGATCGTGCGCGCGCTCCTGGTCCCCGCCCTGATGGGCGTGCTCGGAGACTGGAACTGGTGGGCCCCAGGGGTGCTGCGGCGCGTCCATCGCCGCATCGGGATCGCGGAGGGCCCGTCGGAGCCGCAGCGGGAGGCACCGGTCACATCCTGAGCGCAAGAGGGTCTGATTCCGGCGCTCAGGAGTCGGCCAGGATCGCCTCCGCCGTAAGGTGCGCCATAGCCATGATCGAAATCATGGGGTTGGTGCCGGATGCGGTGGGGAAGCCGCTGCCGTCGCCGATCCACACCCCCCTGCAATCGTGGAGCTCGCCGTAGGGCCCGGCGACGCTGGTCTGGGGATCGGCCCCAAGCCGGCACGAGCCCATGTGGTGGAGGGAGAAGGTGG
>JBARRR010000113.1:0-12860 GCA_049644325.1 Candidatus Dormiibacterota bacterium | reverse complement strand
CCGCTGCGCGACGAAGTTGACCGCCATCGCCGCCGCCGCGCCCGCCAGGCCCGCCAGCACCAGGCTAACCCGGGTCTGGAAGGCGGCGAACACCACCAGGTTGGCGCAGCCGCCCAACAGGGCCATGGGCAGGTAGACGGGTCGATCGCGCCCCGGGGTGAATGGCGAGGACACGTCAGCGAAGGTGAAGACGCGGTTGAGCTGCCAGTTGAGGAAAAGGCTGACGACGAATGCCAGGGCCCAGGCCTGGAAGGCGCCAAGCCCCAGCTTCTGGCCGAGCAGGAGCAGGCCCAGGAAGACGGCCAGCCCGGCGCCGCCAACCACCGCGTACTTCCAGAAGCGGGCTGAGCCGCGAACCTGCATCACCAGGGTGCCGACATGCTTGAGGAAGAGCCAGCCCTGGGCCATCGAGGCATTGCTCCGGCCCGCGCCCCGCTTCCCGAAACGGAGGGGCACCTCCCCGACGATCGCGTCCGGGGTGCAGACCAGCACTTCGAGCAGGACCTTGAAGCCGATCGGCCTGAACTCCAGCCCCTCGATGGTCGACTGCCGGCAGAGGAAATACCCCGAGAGGGGGTCCGAAGTCTTGCGCGCCTCCCGGAAAAGCAGCTGGGAGAAGCGGCGGCTGAGACTGGAAACGAACCGCCTTGCGGGCCCGTTGAGGCCACGGGCGCTGCCCCCGCGCGCGTAGCGGGATGCCACCACCAGGTCGAGACGGTCGTCCCGGAGGGTCTCCAGCATCACGGGCAGCATCTCCGGCGGGTGCTGGAGGTCCCCGTCCATCACGGCCACGGCCACGCCCTCGGCCACTTTCAGGCCCTCCACGGCTGCCGCCCCGAGCCCGTTGTGCCGCTCCGCGGGCCGGTGGATGACCCGGATGACCACGCCGGCAGGCGGGTCAGCCGCCAGGGTATCGAGGATCGCAGGTGTCTCGTCGATGCTGTCGTCGACGAAGATCACCTCGGTCGGGATCTCGCCGACCGCGGCGGCGATCCCCGCCACCAGCGGCTCGACGTTGCCGGCCTCGTTCCGGGTGGGGACCACCACCGAGAGCACCGTCGCCCCGCCCGCCGCTCCCAGGCGATTTGTACTCACCAACTAGGCCACCTCAACTCGCCGCAAGTTTATGCCCAGTAGCGGTCGGTGGGGGATTGGGGGGTCGGGACTGCAACGAAATGGGGGAATCTTCCTTAGGTCGTTTCAAATTTCGGGCGTGCGACGTAGAGTGGTACAGGGTGGACGCCGGTACCCCGCTGGCCGGTGCCCACCCTCTTCTCCCGTAGGCTTGTCCCGGTGAGAAAAACCGCGCTCCTGCTTGGTCTTGGGGTGCTCGCCGGCTGCTCCGTCTTCGGTTCCTCACGTCCCTCCGGCACGATCGTGGTGCCCCCACCGGGCAGCCCCCAGCCAGACCCGTCGGGGCTGGGCCAGCAGCAGCCGAATACGAATCACATTCACGCCCTGGCCAGCCGGGGTGGCCCCTCCCGACTCTTGATCGGTACCCACTTCGGCGTCTCGGCCGCCAAGCCGGGCGCGTCGCCGGTGCCGGTGGGAGGCTCCAGCCCCAAGGGTGACGTTCTCCAGGTCGCCTACGGCCCTGATGGCACCGCCTACGCCTCGGGCCACGCCTTTGGGATCCAGGTCAGCCGCGACGATGGCGCCACCTGGGCCCTGATCTCGGCGGACGTGGCCAACCTCGACGTTCACGGCTTCGCCGTCGATCCCACCAACGGCAAGAACCTCTACATCTACGCCGTGGGCAAGGGGGTGCTGGTCTCGTCGGATGGCGGCGCCCACTGGGAGCACCGCGCCGGCTATGCCGACTCGCACTACTTAACCGGCCTGGCGGTGACGGCCGACGGCACGCTGCTGGCCGGCAGCCCCGAGCTGGGAATCGCCGCCAGCAGTGACCACGGGTCTAGCTTCGCCGCGGTCAGGTCGGGAACCGGGCAGGTGTACTCGCTGGCCGCCAGCGCCCAGAGCGCCGACATCGTGGTTGCCGCCACCGAGTTCGGCATCTTCCTGACCAGCAACGGCGGCAAGGACTGGGACATCGGCCAGACCGCGGTGGTGATCACCGGGATCAGCATCGACCCTAAGGACCAGCGCCGGTTCTACGCCGGTGGCGCCGACGGGTCTGTCTTCACCACCACCGACAGCGGCGCCAACTGGTCGGCGTACTGAAGACGCTCCACATCCTTCGCCACGCTGGGGACGAGCTGGCCTGGGCGGCGGTGGCCGCCGCCGCTCCCGACCAGGTGCGCGTGGTCCTGGCTCAGGATGCGGTCGATGACGCGGGGGCCGCCCCCGCCGGGGTGACGGTGCTTGTCGACCCGGAATACGATCAGATCATGGAACTGATCGAGTGGGCCGACAAGGTGGTCGCCTGGTGAGGTACGAGCTGGCGCAGCGCCTGGAGGCGATGGGGCGGCGGATCGGGGCCCTCGAAGGCGCGCTGGTGGCGTACTCGGGCGGTGTCGACAGCACCCTGGTGCTGGCGGTGGCGCACCAGGTGCTGGGCGATGCCTGCCTGGGGGTGATCGCCCGGTCGCCATCCCTGCCCGCCACCGAGCTGGAGGCAGCCCTGGCCGTGGCCGGCGAACGGGGCATCCCGGTGCGGGTGCTGGCCACCAACGAGCTCGAGGTCGAGGGATACGTTCGCAACCAGCCGGACCGCTGCTTTTTCTGTAAGACCGAGCTGTACGGCGCGCTGGCCGAGCTGGCGGACGACCTCGGTGGCCGCGCCGTCCTCGACGGCTTCAATGTCGACGACCGGGGCGACTGGCGCCCAGGCCGCCAGGCGGCCGCCGACCACGGCGTGATCAGTCCCCTCGACGACGCCGGCCTGGGCAAGGAGGACATTCGCGAGGCTGCCCGGGAGCTGGGGCTGGCCAATTGGGACAAGCCCGCGGCGGCCTGCCTGGCGTCGCGCATCGCCTACGGGGAACCGGTGACGGTTGCGACGCTGTCGAAGGTGGAAGCGGCCGAATTGCTGTTGCGCGGCGAGGGCTTCGGCCAGCTGCGGGTGCGCCACCACGGCGACACCGCTCGCATCGAGGTCGAGGCCGACCAGGTGCCACGGCTGCTGGAGCCCGATCGACTGGCGCGGGTTGAGGCTGGGCTGCGTCGGCTGGGATACGCCAGCGTCAGCGTCGATCCCCATGGCTACCGGCGAGGCAGCCTCAACGCCACCACCTGACCCCGTGGCCGAGCTCAGCGACGCCGCGGTCGAGCGGTACAGCCGGCAGCTGATCCTGGATGGCGTTGGCGAGGCCGGGCAGCAGCGCCTGCGCCAGGCGAGCGTCCTGGTGGTTGGCGCCGGGGCGCTGGGCTCGCCGGTGATCGCCTACCTGGCGGCGGCCGGTGTCGGCGCCTTGACGATCATGGACGGCGACCAGGTTGAGCTGTCCAACCTGGGACGCCAGCCGCTCCACGGCGAAGCCGACATCGGCCGGCCCAAGGCGGAGTCCGCCGCCGAGGCAGCTGGGGCGATCAACTCCGAGGTCCGGCTGAAGGCCGAGGTTCGCCGGCTCTCTCCAGCCGACGCGGTCACGGCGGTCCTGGGATACGACGTGGTCTGTGACGCCACCGACGACTTCGAGATCAAGTTTGCCCTCAACGACGCCTGCGTCGGCGCTCGGGTTCCCCTGGTCCACGCCGCCATCCTCGAGTACGGCGGCCAGCTGACCACGGTGCTGCCGGGCGGCCCCTGCTATCGGTGCCTCTTCGGCACGCCACCCGGTGCCGACGAGATCCCGACCTGCGCCCAGGCCGGGATCCTCGGGACGGTGGCCGCGGTGGTGGGAGGGATGCAGGCCACCGAGGCCCTCAAGGTGATCCTTGGGGTGGGCTCTCCCCTCAGCGGCCGGCTGCTGATCTACGATGGGCTGCGCCCGCGGACCCGGGTGGTCGATTTCGGACGCCACCCGGACTGCACGGCGCCGCACGACCGTCCGCTCTAACGCCACGGTGCCGGACCCCGGCCCGCAACAAGGAGGCGAAGATGACCCCTGAGCTGGTCCTGACCGAGATCGAAGACGGCGTGCTGACAATCACGCTGAACCGCCCGGAGAAGCGCAATGCCCTCAGCCTGGAGCTGTTCGAGGCCATCGGGGAGGCGTTCAACCGCGCCGCCCAGCCTGAGGTCAAAGCGGTGCTGCTCAAGGGGAACGGGCCGGTGTTCTGCGCCGGCATCGATCTCAACGCGCTGGGGCAGATCGGTGGCGACATCGACAGCTTCAAGGCCGGCGTCGCCCATCTGCAGGACATCTATATGCGGCTGGAGCGGATCGGCAAGCCCTCGGTGGCGGCGATCCAGGGGGCGGCCCTGGGCGGTGGCCTTCAGCTGGCGATGGCGTGCGACCTCCGCATTGCCACCGAGGATGCCCGCCTCGGCCTGTTCGAGATCCACTACGGGATCGTCCCCGACCTAACTGGCATCCACCGCATGGTCCACCTCTGCGGGCTCTCGCGAGCCAAGGACCTGATCATGACCGGCCGCGAGATCCAGCCCAAAAAGGCGATGCGCATCGGCCTGGTCGACCGCGTCGCCCTGCCCGAGGAGCTGTTGGAGGTTGCCAGCGAGCTGGTTCGCGAAATCGCCACCAAGGCGCCGCTGGCGGTTCGCGCCGCCAAGCGCCTGGCCGACCAGGCGGCGGCGGGGCAGTCGGTGGAGGACAACCTCAGCGATGTCCGCGATGCCCAGCTCGAGTGCATCAAGAGCCCCGACTTCATGGAGGCGGTGGCGGCGCGCCTGGAGAAGCGGACGCCGGTCTTCAGCGGCGGCTGACGCCCTTGATCCTGGCAATCGACCAGGGCACCACCGGCAGCCGGGTGCTGCTGGTCGACGAGCGGGGCAAGGTGGTGGCCCACGCCTACCGCGAGATCACCCAGTACTACCCCCAGTCCGGCTGGGTCGAGCACGACGCCGAGGAGATCTGGCGGACCGTGGTGGAGTGCGCCGAGGAGGTGTTGGGCGGGGGCGAGGCCGCCGAGACGCCCCTGGCGGCAATCGGCATCACCAACCAGCGCGAGACGTTCCTGCTCTGGGATCGCCAGACCCTGCAGCCCGTCGGTCACGCCATCGTCTGGCAGTGCCGGCGCAGCGCCGACATCTGCCGGGGGCTGAAGGAGGAGGGGAGGGAGGCCATGGTACGGGAGCGCACCGGCCTGCTCCTCGATCCGTACTTCTCCGGCACCAAGCTGAAGTGGCTGCTCGACTCCGATGACGACATACGCCGCCGGGCGGCGGCCGGCGAGCTGGCCTTCGGGACCATCGACACCTGGCTGGTGGCCCGGCTAACGGGTGGTCGGGAGCACCTCACCGAGCCCGGCAATGCCAGCCGGACCCTGATGTACGACATCAACCGCCGGCGCTGGGACCCGGAGCTGCTCGACCTGCTGGGGGTGCCGGAGGCGGTCCTGCCCGAGGTCCGCGACAGCTCGGGCGACTTCGGTCGCAGTGACCCGACGGCCTTCGCGGGCCTGGACCTGCCGATCAGCGGCATCGCCGGCGACCAGCAGGCGGCGCTCTTCGGACAGGCCTGCTTCACCCCCGGCATGGCCAAGAACACGTACGGCACGGGCTCCTTCATTCTGCTCAACACCGGCGGCGATGTGCGCCTCAGCCAGCACGGGATGCTGGCCACCGTGGCCTGGCAGCTAGGCGGTGAGACGACATACGCGGTCGAGGGCGCCATCTTCGTCACCGGCGCGGCGCTGCAATGGCTGCGCGACGGGCTGGGCATCATCGACAGCGCCGCCGAGGCGGGGCCCATCGCCGCGGCCCACCCCGACACCGGAGGCGTCTACCTGGTGCCCGCCTTCACCGGACTCGGTGCGCCTTATTGGGACCCCGAGGCCCGTGGCCTGGTGGCGGGGCTGACCCGGGGATCAAGCCGGGAGGACCTGGTTCGCGCCGCCGTCGAGTCGATGGCCTACCAGACCACCGACGCGCTCGAGGCCATGGCCGCCGACGCGGTCAAGCCCACCGAGCTGCGGGTCGACGGCGGCGCCAGCGTCATGGACGTACTGCTGCAGCTGCAAGCCGACCTGGCGGGGATCCCCGTCGTGCGCTCGGCCAGCGCCGAAACCACCGCCGTGGGAGCATCGTTCCTGGCAGGACTTGGGGTCGGTGCCTGGGGCGGGCTGGAGGAGGTCGCGGCAACCTGGCAGGAGTCGGGCCGGTTCACACCTTCGATGCCCGTCGAAGAGCGTGACCGCCGCCTCAGCGGGTGGCGCCAGGCCGTCCGCCGGGCGGTCCTGAAGGGCGACTCCGGCGCGGCTTCATAACTTCTTACGCTTCTTAACTGATCCTTCACCACGTCAAGTCGGGCCTTACCAATAATGGGATTCACAGCCGAGCCCTACTCAATCCCTTCCTTTGAAAAGCCCGAGACCCCCCTCGGGCTTTTCTATTTGTACAGAGATGTGAGGCGCGGACCGCGAACTGAGCCTCCAATACAATTGCGGCTGTGCCGGCACCCCAACACGTACCCGCGACGCCATCTGTGCCGGGCCACAAGCACTATCTCCTCTACGCGCGCCAGAACCTGAAGGACACGCGGCTGCTGCTGGGAGGCATCTTCTTCGCCTATCTCGGCGTCGGTTTGGGCGACGTCTACACCCACAACTTCGCCTGGCCCCGCCTCACGCCCTGGGCCCTCTACAGCCTCTTTCCAATCTTCGTTTTCATAGCCCTCTGGTTGTATGGACGCTTCACCTATTCGGTGGTCGACGATGACGGCGTCGGCGTCCGGATGGCCTATCGCACGGTGAAGGTGCCGTACACGGAGATCGAGAAGGCGCGGATCGACAGCATCGACAGGATTTTTGACCGGCCCGAGCGCTCCCGGATGCGCACCCGTGCGGTGAAGAACCTGGGCGACACCCGCGCGCTGTGCATCCGCATCCGCGATGACGACAACCTGCCCGCCATCATCCGCCGCAAGCTCGGTCCCCGGATGGTTCTGGATCGCGAGCTGGTGCTGCCCATCACCGAGACTGACAACGCCTTCGCGGCGGTGCGGTCGCGGCTGGGGTCGCGGCGCGCGAGCGCGGGGGATGACGGCGATGGAGGTGGAGGTGGCCGGCGTAGGCGCCGCAAGAAAGGCCGGCGGTGACGCCGTGACGGCCGCGGCGGCTGAGGCGCCGCGCCCCGCCAGCGCCCGACTCAACCGGCTGGACCTGAAGCTGCTGGTGGGCCTGGTGGTGGTCGCCTTCCTGCTGCGAATCCTGAGCCCGATCTTCCCCGACTTCGTCACCAACCCGACCTCATGGCCGCCGGTTCGAGCCTGGGGCCTGGGCCATCCCTTCCAGGCGCCCAACGGCTACATCTTCGACGAGGTCTACTTCGCCCAGGACGCCTGCAAGGACCTCGTCGGCAAGGATTACTACGACCCTGAGCCGCCGCTGGCCAAGCTGGCCATCGCCGGCGGGATGGTCCTCGGCGGCCTCTGGATGCACTACGACCAGGGCTACAAACACGAGGTCACCCTCGACGCCAACGGTCAAGAACAGGACAACACCTGCGTCGCCGATGGCACCCTGCCCGGTTTTGGAACCTGGGGTTGGCGGCTGACAAGCCTCTTCTTCGGCACCCTGGCGGTGCCCCTCATGTACCTGCTGGCCCTGCGCTTATGGCCCAGCCGTTTCTTTGCCCTCGCCGCCGCACTGATGGTCTGCTTCGACGGCATGTTCTTCGTCCAGTCGCGGATCGCCATGATCGACATGGTCGCCGAGTTCCTGCTGCTGCTCACCTACTGGCTCTTCCTGGTGCACCGCGAGGCTAAGACCGACAAGGCGTGGTGGCGCACGCTGCTCCTCCTCGGCGGCGCGATCGGGCTGGCGGCGGCGGCCAAGTGGACCACGCTGGCGGCGCTGGGGACGATCATGGTGTTCCTTGTCGGCGGGTGGGCCGTGCGGCAGCTGCGGCTGCGGCGCATGGCAGCGGCGCGGTCGGCGGGGGAGCCGGTCGTGGACGACAGCCCGCCCATCGTCGGCGCCCGGGACTGGCTGGCGCGCCCCATCTTCTACGTGCTGGTTTTGATCGCGATGCCGGCGCTGATCTATGTCGTCAGCTGGTTCCGCTACAACAGCATCCCCCAATGCTCGGTGGTGTCGAATGGGGTCGAGCTGCCTCAGCTCTGCACGCCCCAGAACCTGGGCCCGGGGCCGGCTCTCAAGCTCACGCCCTTGACCGCGGGGCCGGTGCGGGTCTGGGTGCCAACCGGGCTGGACCTCGGTCGGTACATCCATCAGATCGTCGTCCACGACCAGTGGGCATACGACTACCACGCCAAGCTGACCGCGACGCACCCTTACGGGTCGAAGTGGTTCAGCTGGCCGCTGCTGCTACGCCCGGTGGCCTACTACTACCAGGACGGGCTCGGCACCGCCAGCGTGTGCCCATCGCAGGGGCCGGTCGTGAACGGCGGCGTCACGGCGCCCAACTGCACCCTCCGGGCGGAGGTCTTCAACCTCGGCAACCCCGTGATCTGGTGGTTCGCGATCCCGTGTGTGGCCTTCTGCATCGTGGTCGCCATCAAGGAGCGCAACTGGAAGGCGGCGCTGATCGTGTTCGCCCTCGCGGCCGCCTGGCTGCCGTTCGTGCGGGTCACGCGCGTCCTCTTCCTCTATCACATGTTCGGTGGCCTGCCGTTCATGATCCTGGCCGTCGCCTTCACCCTCAACCGCATGCGCTCCTGGGTCCTGCGCTTTGACTTGGGGTCGCTGGCGCTACCTCGGCTCAACGGCACTCACATCGCCGCGGCGTACCTTGGATTGGTGCTGGTCACCTTCATCTACTTCTACCCGCTCTGGGCGGCCCTGCCGATCACGGGGGACAGCTGGACCCAGCGCATCTGGTTCCAGGTCCCCGACCCGCTCAAGATCCCGCTCCTCGACCCGGACGGCACCAAGATCTCCTGGATATGACCCTGGTCCTGGTCGGCTACCTGTCGCTGGCGGCGCTGACCGGGTTCGCCCTGACGTTTGTCAGCCGGATGCCGTGGCAGCTGGAGGGTCGCCTGGCCATGGGTATCGCGCTCGGGCTCTCTACCGCGGCGATGCTGACCTGGCTGATCGCGATCCCCTTCGGGATGTCGGGGTGGATGGTGCTGGCGGGCGCGGTGCTGATGGTCGCGGTGGTGGCCGCCTGCCTGCGCTTCACAGAGTGGCGGGAGCCGCTGCGAGGCGAGGCGATGGCGATGGCGCGGCGCTGGCGCCGCTTCCAGGCGCTGCCCCTGCTGCTGGTGCTGGTGCCGGCGGGGCTGTTCTTCGTCCCCTTCTACCTGCACGCGCTGGAGATGAGGCCGGACGGCCTCTGGGCTGGGTACGTGAACATCTGGGGCGACTGGTGCACCCACTTGAGCATGGCCGGCTACCTCTCCCAGGCGCGCGACCTGCTGCCGCCGCAGAACCCCTTCTTCACCGGCGTCAAGCTGACCTACCCCTTCCTGCCGGACCTCTTTTCGGGGATGCTGCTGCACCTCGGCCTCGACCTGCCCGCCTCGCTTCCCCTGGCCAGCGCCATCATGTCGCTGGCCCTGGTGGTGATCTTCTTTAGCACCGCGGCCCGCTTCACCGGCAGCAACTGGGCGGCGATGCTCGGCACCATGGTGTTCTTCCTCAGCGGCGGCCTCGGCTTCCTGCTGCTCTTCGGCGAGATCCATCCCTCAAGCGCAGGAGTGCTGGCCTGGCTCGGGGACTTCGGCAACCAGGTCCTCCACCCCTCGATTGCCCGGAGCACCGGGTCCTACGAGTACACCCTCGACCGAAAGGTCGGCTACCAGTGGCTCACCCCCATCCTCGCCTACCTGGTCCCGCAGCGGACGACGCTGTTCGGGTTCTCGCTGGGGCTGTTCGCGCTGTCGGTCCTCTGGTACGGCCGCAGCCAGCGCAGCCTCCGCGAGATGGTGATCGCGGGCGTCGTCCTCGGCTTGACGCCGCTCTTCCACGCCAGCACCTACTTCGACCTGATGCTGGTCGTCGGTGGCATCTGCGCCATCGACGTGGCCTGGCCGACGGTGCTACGGGCCTTCGGCCGCGAGGGCTCGCTCAAGCTGCCACCAAGGCACTGGGCGGCATTCTTCGCGCCGGCGCTGGCCCTGGGCGTGCCCCAGGTTTTCCTGATCCTGCCGCCCGCCGGCTACCACCCCCAGTTCCTGACACTGGAGCCGGGCTGGCTCTCGGGCTGGTCGCTGCCGCAGGGCCTATACCAGTCGGGGCCGCTGTCGAGCCTGCTGACCCCGCCCAGCACCGAGTACCGGCTCACGCCGGTGGTCTTCTGGCTGCTCAACACCGCGCTGCTGATTCCGCTGGCGCTGTTCAGCCTCTACGCCCGCACCTGGGGAAAGGCAGAGCTGCGGCGCTTCCTGCTGCCGGCATGGATCCTCTTCCTGCTGCCGAACTTCGTGATCCTGCAGCCCTGGGACTGGGACAACACCAAGTGGTTCGTGTGGTGGGCGATCCTGGCGTCGATGCTGGCCGGGCTGGTGCTGTTCCAGCTCTTCAGGCGCGGCCCGGCCTTCGCGCTGCTGGCCGTGGGCCTGCTGGCGGCGACCACCTTCTCCGGCTTCCTCGATGTCAACCGCGCCAGCCAGAAGGACCTGGCCAATGTCAGCTTCCGGCTCCTCGACAACGACGAGCTGGCGGTGGCCGCGTGGGCCAGGAATGACACGCCCCAGGACACCATCTTTCTCACCGGCTGGAAGAACGACCACCCGATTCTCACCATGAGCCGTCGCGCCGAGGTGATGGGCTATCCCGGGTGGCTCTGGACGTGGGGGCTGTCCCAACCCGTGCAGCGCCAGGAGGACGTGGTGTCAATGTACCGGGGCGACGACCGCAGCGCCGCGCTGCTGAAGCAGTACGGGGTCAGCTACGTTGTCATCGGTCCCCAGGAACAGGGCCCCGAGATCCGCGCCAACGTCCCTTACTATCAAAACCAGTTCCCGATGGTCTATCAATCGCCCACCGGGGAGTACCAGGTTTTCAAGATCAGCTAAGGCGAGCCGCGGCTCGAAGGTGAATCGGCAGTGTTCCTAGTCCGTCTGGTGATCAACTTCGTCGCCCTCCTGACCGTGTTCCTGGTGGTCTGGAACGTGACCGGCTTCGAAGCCATCGTCACCGCCGTCGGCATGACCGTGATCATGGCGGTGGTCAACGCCTTCATCCGCCCGGTGGTGATCCTCAGCACACTCGGCACCAGCATCCTGGTGATGTCGATCTTCGGGCTGCTGATCAACCTGCTGCTGTTCTACGTAGCCGCCCTGGTGGTCGGCATCCACGTTCCCTTCTGGCAGGCAGCCCTGGGTTGGGCGGTCTTCACCATCATCGCCACGGCGCTGAACAAGATCGCCATCTACGAGTGGTAGGGGATCGGAAAGCGCCGGGGCTGGCGCTGACCATCGTCGCCGAGGATCGTCCTGGGACCCTGGCCAACCTCACGCGCGTGGTCAAGGAGCATGGCGCCAACATCGCCTACGTCGACATCTTCGACCGTCACAAGGGTCGCGCCCGGATCCTCTTCGAGTTCGAGGATGTCGCCGACGCCGACGCGCTGGCCAAGGCCCTCGGCGACCTGGACGAGGTTGTGGAGGTGGTCGCCGAGCCGACGATGCAGAAGGTATTCGGGCAGCGCGTGATCGTCATTGGCGGCGGCGCCCAGGTGGCGAGCGTTGTCAGCGGCGCGGTCAGCGAGGCCGACCGGCACAACATCCGCGGCCAGCGGATCTCGGTGGACACCATCCCGCTGGTGGGCGAGCACGAGATCGCCGAGGCGGTCCGGGCCACCGGCCGCCTGCCGCGGGTCGAGGCGCTGGTCCTGGCGGGCAGCCTTATGGGCGGCGAGATCAGCGACGCGGTCCGGGAGGTTAAGTCGCGGGGCATCACGGTGGTCACCCTCAACATGCCGGGGTCGGTGCGCAAGGAGGCCGACCTTGTCGTCACCGACCCCACCCAGGCGGGGGTGATGGCGGTGATGCTGGTGGCCAAGACCGCCGCCCTCGACATCGAGAAAATCCGCGGAGGCTCGTTCTGACCGACGGCGCCTGGCTCCAAGTCTTTGACCGCATCGCCGACGAGGTGCAGGCGGCAGTCAAGAGCGTCTGGGGTACCGTGGCGGCGCGCGCCCTCCAGGGCCGCGGCGCGGGTGGCGACGGCACGGTCTACGTCGACAGCGTCGCCGAGGCGGCCGTGGTCCGGGTGCTCGAGGAGGAGCACGCCGCCGGTCGCAACTTTCAGCTGATCTCCGAGGAGGTGGGGGAGAGGAGCTTTGGCGAGGGCGGCGACGTCATCGTCGTCGACCCCATCGACGGCAGCCACAACGCCAAGATGGGGATTCCCTACTTCAGCCTGACGCTGGCGGCGGCAAGCGACCGGACCTTCGGGTCGGTGCATGAGGCGTCGGTGCGCAACCTCGTCACCGGGGACGATTTCCGGGCGGTGGCCGGCGGGGGGACCACGTTAAACGGTGTCCCGTGCGTCCTCGACCCCGCGGGCGACAGCCACATCAACATCGCCCAGTTCGAGCCCGCCCGCCTCGAGGAGAACCTGGACCTCTGGATCGACCTGATGAGGCAGGCCGAAAAGGTGCGAATGCTGGGATCGGCGGCGCTCAACATCTGCCTGGTTGCATCGGGCTCCCTGAGCATCAGCGTGGCGCCGTCGCTGCGGTCGGTGGACTGCGCCGCGCCGCTGCTGATCCTCCGCGAAGCCGGTGGCATCGCCACCGACCTCGATGGTGCTCCGATTGACCAGCTCGACATGGGTTTGGCCAACCGAACCAGCGTGCTGGCGGCCGCCAACCGTGCCGTCCATGACATGGCACTCAGCACGATCAACGCGGCCAGGTCGATCCGCCC
>JBARRR010000112.1:0-34409 GCA_049644325.1 Candidatus Dormiibacterota bacterium | reverse complement strand
CACCACCTCCAACGGAGGGGCTTTCCCGGTTACGACCCAACAGAATGCGATCGCCCAGTGCAATGCATTGACAGCCTCTGGTCAGTCCTGCACCGTGCATTCGGCGTCACGAAACGTGCCCTGATCTGAGTTCGGAAAGCTAAGTCAGCGGTCCGCTAGGACCGCGCGGCTTGCGGCATCTCCTGGGCGCCTAAGGCCCAAGCAGGTCGTCCATCGGCGTGGCGCCGGCAGCGGCGCCCAGTCTACCGAGTCCCAGTCGATCCTCGACGGTTGCGAGCAGCGAATAGTGGCTGTAGGGTCTGGCGGACCGGTGCTGCTTGAGGTTGGGCGCGATGACCAGGGTGGCCACCCGGTTCTGGGCCGATCCATCGTCCTCGTCCCACGTGAGAAACAGCACGCCCCCCGCACGCCAGGCGGGACTGTTGGTGATCTGGGGCACCACTTCCGAGAGCCACCGGTCACCGGTCGCGATCGCACAGTCATGGGTGTCGTTGCAGAGACCAGGCGAGATCCAGGCGAACCGTGGAGTGCTGCCGGAGAGGTCACCCGCAAGTGCATCAGTTGATGCAACCCCGGCGCAGGATCCCCCGTAGAACGGGAACGGGTCGTGCTTTAGCGCGTATGGATACTGGTCGCGGAGACAATTCGAAGCCAAGCCCTCCATGTAGGCGCGCCAGCTCAGACCGCCGTCGGCCAGCTGCTTGCCGATCCCGCCGGGCGGCAGCATCCGGTAGCCATCATCCGTGGCGCCCCAGGTGCTACCGGAAGTCAGCGCGAGGTAGTTTGGTTCGCTCGGGTGGCTAACGGCGTGGTAGTTCGTGGCCAGCGCGTATTGCGACGCCAAGGACGCCGTGTAGGACCCTTGCAGGGCCTCGTCATATGACTTGTTCTCCATAACAATGACGAAGACGGACCCGCCGGCGCCGACGTTCGTGGGTCGCGGGGCGTTGACGTGGTTTGGCGACGGCGATGTACTTCGCGCGATTGGCGCCAGACCCGTGCATGCAGAGGGCACCAAGAGCAGCATGCCGAGCGCGAAACATCTGGCTGCGAGCCGGCTCAAGGGGAGCGCTCAAGTTCCGTCACGACCGACCTGGATGACGTGAGAAGGATCCGGCTGCTGATCGGGCGATGCTTGGCTGTAGTCCGAAAACGGCCCATCGCGCTCGGCGACAGCCGCTCCCACGCCTTCTCGCGCAGCGACCTCAATAAAACGTCTCGCGTCTGGCGTGTTTCGCATTAGACCGTCAAGGATTACGCCCAATGTCTGTGTCGACGTAAGCCCCATGTTCTCGAATGCCTGGTTGACCACCAGCTTCATGGCGGCTAGTTGGGACAGGGGGATCGACGCCAGTCGTTCGGCCGTCTCCTGGACTTCGGTCTCCAGCCGATCGAACGGCACCGACGTATTGATCAGCCCCATCCTTGCGGCCTCGACACCAGACAGCGCCCTTCCCGTCAGCGCGAGCTCCTTGGCTTGGGTGAGACCGAGTCGGTAGAGCCACATGCCCGAGAGGTAGCAGCCCCACATCCGCGAATACGGAGTGCCGATTCGGGCATCGTCGCTGGCGATGATCAGATCCGCACAATCGGCGACCGCGCGGTCGATTGCGGCGCCGAGCTCGTCAGGCATTGGGGGCACTATGGTGTTCAACCGCTCCGGTCGGTTGAGTGTGATGGTGGCCGTCGCTCCGACCACGTCGTACAGCAGCGTCTCGTAACTCATGCCGTTGCCCTCGTGAAGGTGAGTCTTTTCCTATGATCATGTCCCTTTCTCGGGCCTGGGTCTCCGCATACCTGACCAGTAGAGCTGGCTGAAGTACGATGGACGGCCAGACCAGTTTGGGACGTCCACGCAGGACAGTGGACCCGGGAGTGGAGGTGAGCGATGGCAACGCAGTCGGTAACTGAGCAGCAAGCGCGTCGAGTTGCCGAAGAGGCCCGTGACAAGGAGTGGACCCGGCCAAGCTTCGCCAAGGAGCTATTCCTTGGACGTCTCCGCCTGGACCTCATTCATCCTCACCCCCAGCCTTCCGCCGACGATGAACGCAAGGGTGAGGCATTCCTGGCCAAGCTCGAGCCCTTCCTGAAGAATGAGGTCGATCCGCTCCAGATCGAGCGAGACGCCAAGATCCCCGAGCACGTGGTGGAGGGTCTTTGCGAGCTGGGCGCCCTGGGCATGGAGATCGACGAGGAGTACGGCGGGCTGGGGCTGTCCCATGTCTACTACAACCGGGCTCTCACAATGTCGAGCTCTGCGCACTCGGCCCTCAGCACCCTGCTGAGCGCGCACCAGTCGATCGGGGTCCCGCAACCGCTCAAGCTCTTTGGCACCGAGGAGCAAAAGCGCAAGTTCTTGCCGGGGTTGGCCAAGGACAGAATCAGTGCATTCCTGCTCACCGAGCCGGATGTTGGTAGCGACCCGGCTCGGATGGGCTCCACCGCCACGCCTACCGAGGATGGATCGGCCTACATCCTCAATGGCCTAAAGCTGTGGACCACGAACGGGGTCATCGCGGATCTCCTCGTGGTCATGGCCACGGTTCCCAAATCGGAAGGCCACAAGGGCGGTATCAGTGCGTTTGTCGTCGAGGCCAACTCACCGGGAATTACGGTCGAGCGGCGCAACCAGTTCATGGGACTTCGCGGCATCGAGAACGGATTGACGCGCTTCAAGGACGTGCGGGTGCCGGCGGAAAACCTGATCGCGGGTGAGGGCAGGGGCCTGAAGATCGCGCTGTCCACGCTCAACACCGGCCGGCTGTCGCTGCCTGCCATCTGCCTTGCCGCAGCCAAGGCCTCGTTGAATATCGTCCGCGACTGGTCCAACGAACGGGTCCAGTGGGGTAAGCCGATTGGCAAACATGAGGCCGTCGCCCACAAGGTCGCCTTCATCGCGGGCATGACCTTCGCCATCGAAGCCGTCGTCGAGCTGTCCAGTGCCCTGGCCGACCAGGAGCGCAATGACATCCGGCTCGAAGCTGCGCTGGCCAAGCTCTACTGCTCTGAGATGGCCTGGCTGGTGGCCGATGAGATGGTCCAGATCAGGGGTGGACGCGGCTACGAGACCGCAGCGTCCCTGAAAGCCCGGGGCGAGAAGCCGGTGCCAGCCGAACAGATTCTGCGCGACCTGCGCATCACTCGAATTTTCGAGGGCTCCTCGGAGATCATGAAACTGTTCATCGCTCGAGAGGCCGTCGATCAGCATCTCGCGGTCGCCGGGGCTCTGATCGACCCTGAAGCGGAAGCCTCCGCCAAGGCGCGCGCCGGCCTCAAGGCGGCGGGTTTTTACTCGACATGGTTCCCCCGATTGATGGTGGGAAAGGGTCAGCAGCCGGGCAGCTATAACGACTTCGGCGAACTCGCCACCCACCTGCGCTTTGTGGAGCGCTCCAGCCGGAAGTTGGCCCGATCGACCTTCTACGGTATGTCACGATGGCAGGCCAAGCTCGAACGCAAGCAAGGGTTCCTGGGGCGCATTGTCGACATCGGCGCCGAGCTGTACGCGATGAGCGCGGCCTGTGTGCGAGCGCAGATGCTTAGCGACGACGGCGCTGCCCATGGGGCAACGGCGACGGAGCTGGCAGACCTGTTCTGCCTTGGCGCGCGACACCGAGTCGACCGGCTGTTCCATGACCTCTGGGACAACGATGATGCCTATAACTACGAGGCGGCCCAGAAAGTGCTCCAAGGTCGCTACCTCTGGGCTGAGCTGGGCGTCGTCGATCTCTACGGAGCGGGGGCGATGGTTGGCGCGTCTGAAACCAAGGAGGGGGTCCTCGCCACGGCCGGAAAAGACTGACCTAAGATCAACACAACAATTCAGGGAGGTCGAACTATGGCTCGTAAGCTGTTCCTTGCAATCTCTATCGCGCTTGTCGTTTGCGCCGTTCTGGGAAATATGTTGGCGCTCGCAAACGGGTGGTCCTCCTAGCCAGTTTCCTGAGATCGGGGAGAGCTGAGAGGGGTTACGGGCCTCAGCTCGTCTTCGGTACCGCCGTTGCGGGTGAACTTGTCCAGGACCAGTCGGGCAGTCTCCTCTCGGGGCCGGCCGGCACCGCCGAGTGGAACCGCTGCGCTAGCGGTGCGGGTCGATCCGTCCGCCAAAATGATGGCTCCGGAGGTCGGACTCGAACCGACAACCTTGCGGTTAACAGGTGGACGGTAAGCCGTCCGTTACCGTCCGCCAGGGTCCGTCTGAATACGGAGTCTTAAGCCTCGAGTGCGCCGGAGGCCGCGCAAGTGCGCCTGAATTCGCCGGTGTTGCTGTACAAGGCAAGCCGCAGCGGGCATGGTGCTATTGGTGGAGTTGATCGACAGCTAAGGGACTGGATACGGGGAGGTGCCAGATGAAGGCGATCGTGGTGACGGATGAAGCTGCGGGAACAGGCGGGATGACCTTGGTGGAGCGGCCCGAGCCGAAGCCGGCAATAAACGACGTCGTTGTTGACATTCATTCGTCGGGATTCGTCCCGACTGAGTTGACGTGGACCTCGACCTGGTCCGATCGCGCCGACCGTGACCGAACACCGTCGATCCCTGGGCACGAGCTGGCCGGAGTGGTCACCGCTCTCGGGTACGGCACGACGGGCCTGTCGATGGGACAACGGGTGTTCGGCCTCGCGGACTGGCATCGCGACGGCACCCTGGCGGAGTATGTGGCCATCGAGGCACGCAACCTCGCGCCGTTGCCGGGCGACGTCGACTTCACGATAGGCGCGAGCCTGCCGATCTCGGGCCTGACCGCATGGCAAGGGCTGTTCGAGCACGGCCGCCTTCAGGCGGGACAGAGCGTCCTTGCGCACGGCGCCGCCGGCGCAGTCGGGACGATGGTGACGCAACTCGCACGCGAGTTCGGCGCATACGTCATCGGCACCGGACGCGCCGCCGACCGCCAGAAGGCGCTCGACTTCGGCGCGCAGGAGTTCATCGACCTCGACAACGACGTCCTGGAAGACGTCGGCAGAGTCGATCTGGTTTTCGATGTCATCGGCGGCGACAACCAGAAGCGGTCCGCAGGCCTGATTCGAGCCGGAGGAACGCTGGTGTCCGTCGTCGGGCCGACCGAGGCGCGGCCCACCGACGGTCTGGCGGTCGACTTCGTTGTCGAGGCCGATCGTGGCAAACTGGGTGAGATCGTACGGCGGGTGCGGGACGGACGACTGCGGACGAACATTGGCAACGTCGCGACCCTCGACGGCGCCGTTGCGGCCCTCAACTCGACCGAGCGGAGCAAGGGGAAGACGATCATCATCGTTCGTCCGTAAGTACCCGGGACCACCCGTGTTCGCCGGTAACGCGGCCCCAGACCTGCGTCCCCGGCCGATAACGAGGCCAGATGACTGGGACTGGAGTGGCTCCGGCGGGGTTTCAGCGGCCGTCCTCTACTCAGAAGGTTGGTAGGGGCAGCTCGGTAAGGCGTTCGTCCCGTCCGCTGAGGTCCGTCTGAGTTCGGAAAGTTAGGTCGGCAGTCCGCTGAATTCCGCCAGGATCCGCCTGATATCGGCGGCGTTGCTGTACAAAATCACGGAATTTCCCCCCCGAGCGGCGTGGGCAGAGGGGTAAGCTAGCGCCGCCTCCGATATCTTGGCCGAGGTCGGGCCGGCGTGCCCCCCAATGCCCCGGCGGACGGGAGCCAGTCGCGAGTTGTCAGTTCTATCAGCCCGAAAACCGTGCGATCGTCCGATCCAGCGGCCTTCCCCGTCAACATCAGAGCGTGGGCGCCGTCGGTAGCTCTCCGACGGTTGAGGAAGAGTTCGACCGCCCACATCTCACGGCTCAGATCGTCCATCAGCAAGAACGTCGCGCCTTCACAGATCAACGTGATCAGCGGCCCAGCGTCACCGTCGACGACAGAAATCCCGAACGGCCCAGCCGTACGGACGCGATCGATGGTCGCTTCGGCTACCCGCCGAGACAGTTGAATCCCCACGATGGGCAGACCGTCTCCGGCATCGCGCACGGGTTGTGGCGCGGGTTGGTAGTGTTCGGCGAGCCGCCTCACGGCGGTCAGGTTCGCCCAGGGTATACAGCCCAGGCTGAACGCGGTGTTTTTGGGGCAGAGTGGCTCGAGCCGGTGGGCGAGAATGCGGAGGCTAGGCCCCGGTTGGCGCCGTGCAGTCATGCAGCCACCGGCTCCCCTACCCCTAGGCTCGAGTCACCGGGACGTGGCGGATAGTCGCCTTGCCGGCGGGGGAATGGGGTCCACCATGCTCCTGCAGGCTCGCGATCTGTAGTGCGATGGCCTCGTGCATGAGCTGCCGTTCCGTCAGGCGGCCTCGAGGGGATGCTGACGGGCCCGCTCGTACAGAGTCTCGGGCGCCATATCCACGCCGTTGGGCCATACGACGGTTGCCGCTTCCGGATCGACCCGCACCCGAGCGAAGTAGCTCGCGTCCTTCAGCGGTTCCATCACGCCTCTCCAGTCCATTGCTGAAAAGTCGACGTCGCCGGCCGTGCCGTCATCGAAGAGCAGCCGGAGCCGGTGGTCGCCGATGACGGCCACCCCCACAACTGCTGGTAAGTACGCCATGTCCTTCATCCTAAGGCAGCGGCTCGATGGGAACCAGGATCTCGGCGTTTCTCGCCCGTTCCCAGTTGGCGAGTAGTTCATCCCCGTGAAGCTGGGCCCACTCGCGGATCAGTCCTAGCTCTCTGGCGCCGACCTCGCCTGCCAAGACAGCGCCTTCCAGGGACAGAGACGCACGCCGACCGCCATGGTGGGCGTGAAAATGCGGGACCTGGTGGTCGCCTTCGTTCCAGTACATATAGATGGAGATGCCGTAGAACGCGCTGATCCTCGGCATTACAGGCGCGCCTCTCCGTCGATCATCGGCAGATCGTAGCCTCCTGCCTCGGGCGAGCGGACCTCGAACCGGCCTCCAGTCCTAACTTGATCATCCATTCACATTCGGGTGGACAGGAGGTGACAGCGATGAGAAAGGGAATGGTGTTCAAGCGTTGCTGCCGCTGCGGAGCGGCGGTGCGAGAGCGCGCCTGCGAAGGATGCGGGCAGCGAGCGCTCTCATGGACTTTCGCCGTGGACGCTGCACCACACGGGATGCCTCGCCGACAGCTGAGGCGGGGCGGGTTTCCGAAGAGAGCGGATGCCCGCGCGGCGCTGGCTGGTTTTCTCGCGGCCGAGCAGCTCGGAATCCCTTGGGAAGGGGCCGAGCTGACCACGGGCCAATACCTGTCCGATTGGTTGGCTGAAGTCGCCAGCGGTGGGTCGATACGGCCCACGACGGCCAAGGCATACGAGGTGGCTATCCGCGTCCACATAGTCCCCGCTCTCGGTCGCATGCCGCTGCGCCAGCTGTCACGAGGCGTAATCACAGACATGTACTCGGGACTGCGCTCCCGCGGGTACGATCGCCACGGCCGCGCCAGCCTCTCCCCGAAAGGGGTGCACAACGTCCACCTGACCCTTCATCGGGCCCTCCAGGACGCTGTTGCTGACCGCTTGATTCCCAGCAACCCGGCGGCCCGGGCCCACCGCATGGCCCGATCGCGCCCGCCAGTTCGGTGCTGGTTACCAGCGGAGCTACACCGGTTCCTAGCGGCGGTGGCCGGCGAACCCGACTATGCCATGTGGCGGATGTCGGCGAGTACGGGGTTGCGCCGGGGCGAGCTACTCGGGCTGTGCTGGCGCGATATTGACCTGGAGCAAGCCACGGTCTGCGTTCAACGACAGCTCATCCGCAACGGCAGACAGATGGAGTTCTGCCATCCCAAGACTCCGGCGGGCCGACGAACCATCTGCTTGGACCCCACCACGATAAGCGCGCTTGTTGCTCATCGCGATTACCAGATCAGGGTCGGCGCGGCCGAGGGTCCGCGTAGTGATGACCAGGCCCTGGTCTTCTGCCAGAAGAACGGACGGCCCCGAGACCCCGATGCCGTCAGCCATCGCTTCGCGGAGATCGTAAGGCAGGTCGGGCTACCTCGAATCCGTCTTCACGACCTGCGCCACACCCATGCCACTATCGCTCTCCAAGCGGCGATCAACCCGAAGATCGTGCAGGAACGACTGGGCCACGCAAGCGTGAGTGTCACCCTCAACACCTATACCCATGTGCTGCCGCCCATGCACGCCGAGGCAGCCACGCGCATCGCAGAGCTCGTCGACGGCGTCCCCGCCGCAGCTGCCCTGTGACCATTCTGGTGACCATTAGGGGCCGCTTAGAGGTGCGAGCAGCCTGAGAGGCCCACGCTGAATTCAAAAAAGGGTGGCTCCGGAGGTCGGACTCGAACCGACAACCTTGCGGTTAACAGCCGCCTGCTCCACCATTGAGCTACTCCGGAACGCCCGCAAATTATGTCAGGCGAAATCCGCCCTTAATCCCGGGCTCTACCATGGGTTTCATGAGACGGCTACTCGCCCTCCTGCCCGCAACAATGCTGGTCTCGGCATGCATTCCATTCCAGCAGTCCTCCAGCGGCAACGGCCAGTCCGGGGTCGCGGTCGCCTCGCCGTCAGCCTCGCAGAGCGGCCCGCTGCTGCGGGCGCTGTGGGTGCTCTCGCCGGTGGGACTCAAGCTTCGCGACGCCCCCAGCGCCACGGGCAAGCAGATCAGCACCGTCCCCCAGGGCACCCAGGTGACCGCCAAGGAGTTCCAGTCGGCCGATCCCGGTTGGTACAAGGTCGACTACCAGGGCCAGACCGGCTGGATCGCGGCCAAGGACACCAAGAGCACGCCGCAGCAGGACCTGGTGACAACCCACCCGCAGCTCTCCTTCGCTAACAACGCCGCGGGCTACTACTTCCTCTACCCCGCCAATTGGCAGAGCAACAGCAACGGCAACGACGTCGAGGTCAGCGGCGCCGCTCCAAGCCCCGGTGCCCTGCCCAGCGGCAGTCCCAGCAGCAGCGCGTCGCCATCCTCCGGCAACGCCAAGCTGACCATCCACCTGGCGGCCAGCGTCGACCAACTGGGCAACATCCCCACCAGTCCGGGCAGCAGCGTCAGCCAGGACAACTACGAAATCGGCGGGGTGACGGCCGTCAAGCACGTCTACCAGCTCAATGGGGGTGCCGGCTACGAGGGCGACGCCAAGGTGAAATACGCCAGCGACAAGGCCATCCTGATCAGCTTCAAAGCCCCGTCCCAGTCGGACCTCGACACCTGGAACGAGATCCTGGAAAGCTTTGGGTTCGCGGCCCAACCGACGACACCCAGCCCCTCGCGCTAGGCCAAACCACCGTACCCAATTCTTAACTGGACGGGGCCACCGGCGAGGGCCTAGTCTGAGGCTGCCACCAACTGAGGAGGATGGAATGTCCGCAAACCTTGACACCGCGCGCCGCATCCCACAGGAGGTCATGAACCAGGGAAAGGTCGAGGTGATCGACGAGGTCTCCGTCGACAACGTCATCGACCACGACCCGCCGCCGCCTGGATTCCCGCCCGGCAACGAGGGCTTCAAGGCCTTCGTTACGGCGTTTCGGCAGGCCTTCCCCGACCTCCACTACGACATCGACCAGGAGGTTGAGGCCGGCGACCTGATCACCCAGGTCGTAACCGGGAGCGGGACCATGCAGGGTGAGTTCGCCGGGATGCCAGCGACGGGCAAGCGCGCCACCTGGCACGAGATCCACGTTAGCCGGATCGAAAACGGCAAGCTTGCCGAGCACTGGGGCGTCGTCGATCAGCTCAAGATGATGCAGGACCTCGGCTTGATTCCGACGCCGGAGGGCGCGCCCGCCGGCTGATCCGGCGAAAGCTGAAAGGCCCGCCTCTCGGGGCGGGCCTTTTTGTTACTCCAGGTAGTCCTTGAGCCGCTTGCTGCGGCTGGGATGGCGCAGCTTGCGCAGCGCCTTGGCCTCGATCTGGCGGATGCGCTCGCGGGTGACCCCGAAGCGCTTGCCCACCTCCTCCAGGGTGCGCTGGTGACCGTCGATCAGCCCGAAGCGCAGCTGCAGCACACGCCGCTCCCGCGGGGTCAGGGTGTCGAGGATGTCCTCCACCTCGGTGCGGAGCATCGTCAGGTTGGCGGCGTCCGATGGGGCGATCGCCTCCTTGTCCTCGACAAAGTCGCCGAGGTGGCTGTCCTCCTCCTCCCCGATCGGAGTCTCGAGTGACACGGGGTCCTGCGAAACCTTGATGATCTCGCGGACCTTGTCGGGCGTTATGCCCATGACCTCGGCGATCTCCTCCTCGGCGGGCTCGCGGCCCAGCTCCTGGAGCAGCCGGCGGGACACCCGCACCAGCTTGTTGATGGTCTCGACCATGTGCACCGGGATCCGGATTGTCCGGGCCTGGTCGGCGATGGCCCGGGTGATCGCCTGCCGGATCCACCATGTCGCGTACGTCGAGAACTTGTAGCCCTTCTTGTAGTCGAACTTCTCGACCGCCCGGATCAGGCCCATGTTGCCCTCCTGGATCAGGTCCAGGAACGACATCCCGCGGCCGATGTACTTCTTGGCGATAGAAACCACAAGCCGCAGGTTGGCCTCGGTGAGACGATGCTTGGCGTCGGCGCTCCCCGCCTCGATCGACTTGGCGTACTCGACCTCCTGCTCGGCCTTGAGCAACGCCACGCGGCCGATCTCCTTGAGATACATGCGCACCGGGTCGTCGAGGCTGACCGCCTCCATGACCTCGACCTGCTGGATCATGTCGTCGTCGATCTCGGCGACTTCCTCGAACTCCTTGCCATCGTCGGAGACCTCGATGCCCATCTCTTTGAAGGCGTTGAAGATGCGCATCAGCTGGTCGGGCTCGGCGTCGATGCCGCTGAACCCGGCGAGGATGTCGTCGGGGGTGAGGAAGCCCTCGTCCTTGCCTTTGCGGATCAGGGCTTCGGCGGTGAGGAGGAGCTCGTCGTCGCGGCGACCCCGACCGCCCTCTGCGCCCTTGCCGCGGCCGCGCCCGGTCCTGACCTCGACCGTGATCTCCTCTTCGACCATCACCGCGACTCCGATGCCGCCGCCGTTGACGTCGGGCTCGGCGGGGTTGGTGGCCTCAGTTGTGCGACCAGTCTTGGCAGCGCGAGCCGAGACGGCCGCCTTGGCGGAGCCGGGCTTGTCAGCGGCCTTGGTCGCGGTGCGGGCGCTGCCAGCCTTAGCCGCGGACGGCTTGGGCGCGGCCTTGGCCGGCTTGACCGGCTTGGCTGCGGCAGCCGGCTTGCGCGGTGCGGGGCTCACGGGCGCCCCTGGTAAAGGCGCGTCTTCAAGCCTGCCCGGCGAAGCGCCAAGACCCGATGCTGAGCAAGGAGACCATCGCGCTCTGTGCTCGCGGACTCGGAACCGGTACCCGCAATATGTTCCTCCACCTCCGCCATCGCGGCTTCACAGCTCTTCAATCTGATCCTAAGTACGAAGTCATTTATTGCCGAGCGGAGCTCGGCCTGGCCTCCGTTGAACCGTGCCGTCATGCTGATGCGGGCCAATCGCGGACGTTCGTCCTCGCTGAACCGCTCCAGGTGACGCTCAAGAGTACCCCCGCCCTCCCCGCTTACGACATCGATCACGCGACGAACAAGTCCCAGCTGCGACAGCTCCTCTGGGTGGTCGTCGGCAGCGGAGGTCAGCTCGGTGAATACGGCACCGGCCTCGGGCGCGGCTAGGACCAGCGCCAGGAGCTCGTCCTCCTCGGGCAGTAAAGCCCGTCCGTTGCCGTTGGTCGGTGGCGCCACCGGCCCCGCCGGGCGCAGGTCGACAGTTGGGGCCGGCTCGGGGAGCCGCGGGCGAGCACCGGTCCTGCGGAAGGTCTGCACGTCGGCCAGCAGGTGAGCGGCGTCGACGCCGAGCTTCTCCGCGGTGTACTGGCAGTAGACGTCGAGAGTGGTGTCCTCGGGGATGCGCGCCAGGACGCCCACCAATGCCGACGCCGCCGCAGCGCGACCGTCCGGAGTCGTCAGCCGGTGCTCGGCCAGGACCGCTCCGATCCACCACTCCCACCCGGCCAGGGCGGCGCCCTCGGCGTCGCCCCAGAGCTGCGGCGTTTTCTGGAAGAACTCGCCAGGGTCCTTGGCGTTGGGCAGCTCGACGACGGTAACCCTCATGTGGGCCTTCGACGCCATCTCGATGACCCGCTGGGTGGCGTTGCGACCCGCCTCGTCGGCGTCGAGGCAGACCAACAGGTCAGCGGCGAAGCGCCGAACAATCTTGACCTGCTCGGGCGTGAAAGCCGTGCCCGAGCTGGCGATGGCGCTGGCGATGCCGTTCTGGTGGGCCATCATCACATCGAAGTAGCCCTCCACCAGCAACGCCTTGTCGCCGGCGCTGATCGCCTTCTTGGCCTGGCTGAGGCCGAAGATGGTGCGGCCCTTGTCGTAGATCGAGGTCTGCGGCGAGTTCATGTATTTTGGCGGCGTGCTGTCCATCGCCCGGCCACCGAAGGCGACGATGGTGCCGGTCTCGTCGCGGATGGGGATCATGAGGCGACCGCGGAAGCGGTCGATGGTGCGCCGCCCCTCCCCTCCCAGGGCCAGGCCGGCCTTGACCGCCTCGTCGTCCCCGACGCCCTTGCTCTTGAGGAAGCGCAGGAGGTTGTCGGCGTTGCGGCTCATCGGCGCATAGCCCACCGCGAAGGCCTCGATCGTCTCGGGTTCGACTCCCCGTTTCTGCAGGTAGGTGAGGCCACGGCTGCCGGCTCGGTGGTTGAGCAGGATGTGGTGGAAATACTGGGCCGCCAGGGCATTGACCTCCCGCGAGCGCGCCCGCTCCTGGCCGCGCCGGCGGGAGCCGCTGCGGTCCTCCAGCTCGACCCCGGCGCGGGCGGCCAGCATCTCCAGCGTCTGGGGGAAGTCGGTGCCCTCGATCTTCTGGACGAAGTCGAAGAGGTCCCCGCCCTGGCTGCAGCCGAAGCAGTACCAGACCTGCTTCTCACCGCTGACGCCGAAACTGGGGGACTTCTCGGCATGGAAGGGGCAGAGGCCCTTGTGGTCACGGCCCGCCCGCTGCAGGCGGACGTAGCCCGAGATCACCTCGACGATGTCGAGACGATCCTTCACCTCACGAACGGCATCCCCCGGGGGCACGCTAAAGATTAACGCGCTCGGTGCCGGACGCCGCTAGGTCCCGCTGAGGAACCCGATCACGGGGTTGAGGGCGACCGCCAGGATCAGCGGCACCAGAACGAGGATGACGACCACTATGAGGAAGACCTGCCAGGCGGTTAGGAAGCGGAGGCGGCGGCCCAGCCTGGTGGGCGGCTTGGGTTCGAAGTCGGCCGGGGTGAGGCCGGAGCGATCGGGCTCAACATATTCGTCCTCGTCCTCCTCCCATGGATCCTCCGCGGCGTCGCGTTCGGGCGGCTCGCCGGCCGGACCCTCACCTGGAGGCGTCAAACCTGATGCCCCCCACGGTAAGCTGCCGACCAGTCGCTGACCTGGGTCTGCGATATGACACCGGAATCGGCGAAGTTCTGAAAGAACTTCTCGACGTCTGCCTGCTTGAGGATGAGGTGGCCCTGGTCCTCGATGTGGCTGAGGACCCAGTCGTACGAACCGCTGAGCACAGTGGCGTTGCAGTAGCCGCAGACCCCGATCTCGTTGAGCTGCAACGATGCGCCACAGTTGGGACAGGTCTTGGTGAAGAGACCGCCGTCGGGACGCGACAGGGCGTTGCTGGAGCGGACAAAGGTCCAGTACTCGGTGAGCTCACCGGGGCCGCGGCCCATACCCTGGATCCGGTCGCCGTTGTCCGCGAAGTACGCCTCGTCCGCACGCCCGTTGAAGCGGACGGTGATCGCCTCGAGGTTGGCGTCCTTGTTGGCCAGTAGGACCGCGGTCGATTGCAGCCTCGGCTGGATCAGCACTCGGCGCCGGCCTTCCCTCGTCATCTGCTCGAGCTGGATCTTCCAGCTGGCGTAGAGGCCGGGGCTCATGTAGACGCGGGCCTCGTCGGGGTTGCGATCGGCGCGGGCCTGCTGCAGCGCCAGGAACTCCTGCTGGGCGAGGGCCAGGAACCTCTTTTCGTCGAATGCCGGGTCAGCCGCTTTGATCGCGGCCAGCGCCTGGGCGGCGTACTTGTGGCCTGCCCACCGGTAGCCTGCGTTGGTGTTGGCGAAGATCACGAACGCCGGGATGCCGATGACCGCGCCCCCGCAGATGAGCCCGAAATAGACCGCTGGGCCGTACCTCGGCGCAAGGAAGAAGAGCAGCATTCCTGCGAGCACGATCGCAAGTGCCACCAGGGTGCCCCGCGCCCCCAGCTGTGCCTGGCCGTTCTGTCCCCCCGAGCGGACCGAGCCGCGCCTACTTATCGCGCTCGCCCCCCGCCCCCTGCTCGCTGATCGCGGCCTGGGCCGCCGCCAGCCGCGCCACCGGGATCCGGAACGGCGAGCAGCTGACGTAGTCCAGCCCGATCTCATGGCAGAACTCGACCGACCGGGGATCGCCGCCGTGCTCGCCGCAAATTCCGATCTTGAGATCAGGGCGCGCCCCCCGACCGTCCTCCACGGCCATGCGCATCAGTCGCCCGACGCCTTCGCGGTCCAGGGTCTGGAAGGGGTTCTCGGTGAGGATGCCCTTCTCCAGGTAGGTGAGCAGGAACTTGCCCTCGGCGTCGTCGCGGGAGTAGCCGTAGGTGGTCTGGGTGAGGTCGTTGGTGCCGAAGCTGAAGAACTCGGCGAAGCCGGCGATGTCGGCAGCGACCACGGCGCCCCGCGGCACCTCGATCATGGTCCCGAACTTGTAGTCGACCTCCACCCCCTCGCGCTTCATGATCTCCTGGGCGACCTGCTCCAGCTGCTCGCGAACCGCCTTGATCTCGTTCACGGTGCCCACCAGCGGCACCATGATCTCGGGGTGGGGATCGAGGCCCTTGCCCTTGAGGAAGATCGACGCCTCGATGATGGCGGTGACCTGCATCTCGGTGATCTCGGGCCGCGTCAGCCCCAGGCGGCAGCCGCGGAGACCGAGCATGGGGTTGGCCTCCCTCATCCCGGCGATGGCATGGAGCAGCTTCCGCTTCTCGTCCAGCTCCGGGCCAGTCTGGCCCAGCGCCTCCATGCGGGTGACCTCGACCAGGGTCTCCTCGTAGCTGGGCAGGAACTCGTGCAGGGGAGGGTCGATCAGGCGGATGACGACCGGCAGCCCGTCCATGGCCTCGAGGATCCCCTCGAAGTCGGACCGCTGGAAGGGCAGCAGGTCGAAGGTCAGCCGCCGGCGGTCGGCGGGATCTGAGGCCAGGATCATTTCCTGGACGATGGGCAGGCGTTCCTGCTCCATGAACATGTGCTCGGTGCGGCAGAGGCCGATGCCCTGGGCCCCGTTCTCGCGCGCCTTCTTGGCGTCGCGGGGGTAGTCGGCGTTGGCCCAGACCTGGAGACGGCGGGCCTCATCAGCCCAGCCCAGGAGCTTGAGGAACTTCTCGCTGGGCTCCGGCTCGATCGTGGGGACCGCGCCCTTGAGGATGCGCCCGGTGGTGCCGTCGATGGTGAAGGTCTCGCCCTCGCTGACCGTCACGCCGCGGGTGGTGAACTTGCGCGCTTCGAGGTCGACGTCCACCTCCTCGGCGCCGACGACGCAGGGCTTGCCCATCATCCGCGCCACCAGCGCGGCATGGCTGGCGGTGCCGCCGGAGCTGGTCAGCACCCCCTGGGCCGAGATCATGCCGTGGACGTCGTCGGGGTCGGTGGCGATGCGGACCAGGATCACCTTCTCGCCGGCCTGGCCGCGTTCCTGGGCAAGGTCGGCATCGAAGACGGCGGCGCCGATGGCGGCGCCGGGGCTGGCGGGCACACCGGTGCCGATCTCCTCGACCTTGGCGTTGGGGTCAAGGCGCCGGTGCAGCAGCGATTCGACCTGGCGGGGCTCCACCCGCATCACCGCCTCCTCGGGCGTGATCAGCCCCTCCTCCACCATGTCCACGGCGATGTTGATGGCCGCTTCAGCGGTGCGCTTAGCGGAACGCGTCTGGAGCATGTAGAGGCGGCCCTTCTCGATCGTGAACTCGAGGTCCTGGACGTCGCGGTAATGGTTCTCAAGCTCGCCGGCGATGCGCTGAAACTCCTCGTAGACCTCTGGCATCTCGACCGCCATGGCGTCGACCCTCTCGGTCTTGCGGATGCCGGCGACAACGTCCTCACCCTGGGCGTTCTGGAGGTAGTCGCCGTACAGCTTCTTCTCACCGGTGATGGGGTCGCGGGTGAAGGCCACGCCGGTGCCTGAGCGCTCGCCCATGTTGCCGAACACCATGGCCTGGACGTTGACCGCGGTGCCCAGGTCGTCGGCGATGCGCTCGTTCCTGCGGTAGGCCTTGGCGCGGGGGTTCATCCAGGAGCGGAATACTGCGCGAATCGCCTCCTGCAGCTGGATATTCGGGTCCTGGGGAAATTCCTCGCCGAGGGCGTCCTTGTAGATCGCCTTGTAGCGCGCCGCCAGGTCGCGGAGGTCGGCGGCGGTGAGGTCGGCGTCGCCCTTGGCTCCCGCCTCTTCCTTCTTCGCCTCCAGCGCCGCCTCGAAGGGGTTCTCATCCTCTCCCTCTTCACCTTCCTGGCGCTTGCCGATGTTCTTAGCCGTCTTGCCGAACATCTGGATGAATCGGCGGTAGGCGTCGAGGGCGAAGCGCTCGTCAGCGAGCCCGGCCAGCCCCTCGACCGCACCGTCGTTGAGCCCGAGGTTGAGGATCGTGTCCATCATCCCGGGCATCGAGAACTTGGCCCCCGACCTGACCGAGACCAGCAAGGGGTTCTTGGCGTCGCCGAGCTTTTTGCCCGTCTTCTCCTCGACCCGGGCCAGCGCCTCCACGACCTCCTCCCACATCCCCGGTGGGAAGTCGTTGTTGGCGTAGTAGGCGTTGCAGCAGGCGGTGGTGATGGTGAAGCCAGGCGGCACGGGGAGCCCGGCATTGGTCATCTCGGCGGCGCCGGCCCCCTTGCCACCGAGGAGGTCGCGCATATCCTTGTTGCCCTCTTCGAAGAGGTAGACCCATTTCTGGCCGCTCGCCGGGCCACTCCCGTTGGCTCCGGACTCGTGCTCCTGGGACACTTCGGTGGTCGCCATGCAAAGCTGCCTCCTCAAGCGGTCGAGAACGTCAGTTTATTGCGCCGGGACGAACGGGGCCTCCACCCCTCCCCTGATGGGGTCGCTCAAACGGCGGTCGCACGCTCCAGGGCCAGCCCGAAGACGGTCCGGAACTCGGTCATCGTCGCGTTCAGGTTGACGAACATGCGGGAGAGCTCGGGGTCGCCCGACACCGTGCCCAGGAACCCACGGCTGGTCTCGGTGTCCGGCGCGAACGAGGTGCTGACCAGGGTCCAGTCGTAGCCCGCGGCGGTCGTGGCGTCGCGCTCACGCTGGTAGCCCGCGAGGGCTTCGTCAAGAGCCTCGCGACGGCTCAGTCCTTTGTCGATCGCCTCAAACAGCTCGTCGGCATCGCGGAAGGCGTCGCTTATCCCCTGCGCGGTCACCGGGTCCCTGTAGTACCCGGCGTCGCCGGCCAGCGCCCAGCCAGGTCCGTGCGACTGCCGGTAGAAGTTGGGGATCTCGGCAAGTCCCTTGTACGGTTCCTCAACCCGAGCGCTGGCCATGCGGTCGGCCAGCTCTGGGATGGTCCTGATGCGGTCCCAGAAGCCGCTGGCAATGTCCGCCTTGAACCCGGGTAGCAGCTCCTTGCTCAATGACATCGCGAGGATGCAGAGGCCTTCGTGTGTCGGCCCGACGGCGACGCCCCAGTCACGCCGGGTATAGATGACGGCGTCGGGATGATCGTGGCCGCTGACGTAGGTGTAGTAGCAGATGGCGCGGGTGCCGTCGTCGCGGTACCTGGCCGAGCCGGCGAGCTTGCCCACCGTGGAGTTGCGGCCGTCAGCGCCGACCACCAGCGCCGCGCGCTCGTCGACCTCCCGGCCGTCCCCAGCGACGCCCTTGACGCCGACCACGCGGTCGCCGTCAAACAACAGCCGGGTCAAGCCGAAGCCCTCGCGCAGCTCCGCGCCGGCTTTTGTCGCGGCCCCAGCCAGGAGCATGTCCAGCACGTGGCGCCGCGGGATGGTGCTGAAGTCAACGCCGTCAGCCGGAATCAGCTCTCCGGCGATCGGCCCGACCTCCATTTCCCAACGGATCGCCTTGAACGGCGGGCAGCCGGTGGCCATCAACTCGTCGAGCAGCCCCCATCGCTTCATCCGGGCCAGGCCGGTCTGGTGCACCTGGTGGCTGGAGATGGTGTCGCTGGGGAACGTCGCTCGGTCCAAAAGCAGCACGCTGTAGCCCTTGCGGGCCAGCAGCATCGCCAGCGGCGAGCCGGCACAGCGCGCGCCGACCACGATCACGTCCCACGCCCTCTCAGTCACGCGGTGATTCTGTCACGGATGGCACCGGCTGGATGGTTTAGCGTGGGCGCATGGAAGAGCTGGCGTTGCAGGCGGTGCGCAAGGCCAAGGCCAAGAGGAGCCATCTGACCGTCCCAGGATCCGCCGACACCGATATCAAGACGCTGTGTGGCGTCTCGATGGCGGCCGGCGACTACGAGATCATCGATGGCCCCGCCGACTGCCAGCCGTGTTTGCGCAAGAAGGGCAACCGCGCCTTTATCTCCAGCGCCTACTTCGCCCAGGACGCGGGCAGCCGGCTGTTGGAGCTCTCGCTGCAGCGGGCTATCGGAGGGCGCCGCCCGCGCACCGACAGCCGCGGCCGCGCCAGCCTCAAGATCGTCGAGCCCAGCTCAGCGGCGGCGGATGAACCGCCCGAGCCTGCCGCCAAGAAGGCCATGCGCGCACGCGGCGCCGGCAAGAGCGGCGCAGCTGCTCGTGCCGCGGCCGCCGAGCCAGGCGCCGAGGACCGGCTCAGCGACGACGAGATGCGCCAGCTGGGCATCGCCTCGCTGAAGCGGGTCGGTCCGCTGGTCTACCAGAGCCCGGCCGGCGCGTTGGTGCGACTCAAGCGGCAGGGCCGCGAGTGGCGGATCGCCGAGGTCGTCTTCGATGGGCCGGCGACCCTGACGGCACGGTCCAGCGGCAAGAACACCTATGCAGTTGGCGACATCGTCATCGAGGAGGTCGACAGCGTCCTCCGCCTGACTGCCGCGGCGGGCCGGCGCCTGAACCGCGGTGGCTAGCCAGTAGCCAACACCACCGGGGCGGCGGTCCTCCGAGGGTCAGCCCCGCCCGTGCACCAGCTTGATCAGCTTGGTCACTCGCGGGATCAGCTTGGGGTTGCGGTCGAACTTCATGATGTCGAGCGGCGTGTTGAATCGCTTCTTGGTGATGGCGTGGGCGCGGGTGAACTCGCGCAAGCCGTCCTCGCCGTGGATTCGCCCGAACCCCGAGTCGCCGACGCCGCCGAAGGGAAGCGCGGCAACCCCGGCGTACGCCGCCGCCGAGTTGATGCTGGTCATGCCGGCGCGAAGTCGCGACGCGATCTCCAGCGCCCGCTTGCGCGCGAAGACTGACGACGCCAGGCCGTACGGGGTGCCGTTGGCCTTTTCGATCGCCTCATCGACGTCGCGCACCTTCATCACCGGCAGCGTCGGTCCGAAGGTCTCCTTCTGGATCGCGTCGGAGTCCTCGGGCACGTCGACCAGGACCACCGGGTCGACGTAGGCGCCGTGGACCGCGTCGGGGCCGCCGACCACCGCCCGGGCGCCGCGCTTGAAGGCGTCATCGAGGTGGGCGGCGATGATGTCGCGCTGGCGGGGCATGGTGATGGGACCGATGTCGCTGCCGTCGTCAGACCCGGCCTTGACCTTGCCGGCGATGTCGATGATCCGCTCCACCAGCTCGTCGTAAACACCCGGGGTGGCATAGACGCGCTCGACCGAGATGCAGGCCTGGCCGGCGTTCTGCAGGCCTCCCCAGACCGCGGCGGTGGCCGCCTCCTCGACGTTGGCGTCGTCGGTGACGATGAGGGCGTCCTTGCCCCCGAGCTCCATCAACACGGGGGTCAGGGTCTCGGCGCATGCGCCCATCACCTTCTTGCCCGTGGGTGCCGAGCCGGTGAAGGCGATCTTGTTGACGCCGGAGGCGCAGAGCGCGCCGCCGGTGGCACCCAGCCCGGTGACGACCTGGAAGACCGGCGCCTCGGGGATGGCCCGGGCGCAGGCCGCCTCCAGCCACTTGGCCACCGCCGGCGTGTACTCCGACGGCTTGAAGACGACGGCGTTGCCGGCCGCCAGGGCGTAGGCGATCGACCCCATCGGAGTGAAGACCGGGTAGTTCCAGGGACCGATGACCCCGATGACGCCGAATGCCTGGTACTCGAGGTAGGCGGCGTGGTTGATCAGCAGCATCCCGGGGTTGACGCTGCGGCGGCCCAGCGTCTTCTTGGCGTGGCCGGCGGCCCAGTTGAGGTGCTCGATCGACATCACGCATTCGAGGAAGGCGTCGGCGTAGGGCTTGCCGTTCTCCTCGTGGATCAGGCGGCTGAGCTCCTCGAGGTTGCGGGCGATCTCGCCCTTGAAGGCGTTGAGCTTCTGCTTGCGGCCGTCCCAGCCGATGCTTTGCCACCACTGGAAGGCGTCCCGGGCGCGGTCGACAGCGGCTTGGACCTCCGCCTTGCCCATGATCGGATAGGTGCCGATTACCTCGCCGGTCGCCGGGTGCAACGACTGGAAGGTTTCGCCCTCTGGCCTTGCCGTCGTTTCGGTGCTTTGTTGGGTGACTGCCACGTCAGTTTCCTCCGCCTTTTAGGCCTCCATGCTACCGCCGACAGGTCAGGCTTCGTCGCTCTTCCCAGGCCGCGGCTTGTGGATCGAGATGTGCGCGAACATCAGCTACCTCCTGCCTCCCGGTATTTGACCGACAGCCGGTCCACCAGCCCGGCGACGGGGACGCGTTCCTGCTCCATCGAATCGCGGTCGCGGATGGTGACCGCGTTGTCCTCGAGCGACTCGAAGTCGACGGTGACCGCGAACGGCGTGCCGATCTCGTCGTGGCGGCGGTAGCGGCGGCCGATCGACTGGGTCTCGTCGTACTCGATGCGGAAGTGAGGCCGCATCATCTCCTCCACCTCGCGCGACATCGGCAGCAGCTGCTCGTTCTTGGACAGCGGTAGCACCGCCACCTGGATGGGGGCGACGTTGGGGTGGAAGTGCAGCACCACCCGCTTCTCGCCGCGGACTTCCTCCTCGTCGTAGGCCTCCAGCATCAGCGTGAACATGGCGCGCTCCAGCCCCATCGAGGGCTCGATGACGTACGGGATGTAGCGCTCCTTGGTCTCGTCCTCGAAGTAGCTGAGGTCCTTGCCCGAGTACTCGGAGTGGCGCTTGAGGTCGTAGTCGGTGCGGTCCTGGATGCCCTCCAGCTCGCCCCATCCCCAGGGGAACTCGTACTCGACCTCATAGCCCCGCGCCGAGTAATGGGACAGCTCTTCGTCGTCCAGGAGCCGCGCGCGGATCTTGCTGGAACGCACGCCCAGGACCTCGGTCCACCACGTCATCCGCGCCTGCTGCCAGGTCTCGAGCCAGTCGAGGTCGGTACCCGGCTTGACGAAGAACTCCAGCTCCATCTGCTCGAACTCGCGGAGGCGGAAGATGAAGTGCTCGGTCGTGATCTCGTTGCGGAAGGACTTGCCGACCTGGGCGATGCCGAAGGGGATGCGGCGGCGGGTCGAGGTCACCACGAGCGGAAAGTCGACGAACATGCCCTGCGCCGTCTCCGGCCGCAGGTACGTCTGCGCCGCCGAGTCCTCCACTGGGCCGAGGTACGTCTTGAACATCAGGTTGAACTGCCGCGGCTCCGAGAAATCGGTAGCGCCGCAGTTAGGACAAGCGCCCTCGATCTTGTCGGCGCGGTAGCGCGAGTGGCAGTTCTTGCACTCGACCAATGGGTCGGTGAAGCTCTCCACGTGACCTGAGGCTTCCCACACCCTGGGGTGCATGATCACCGAGCTCTCCAGCCCGACGACGTCGTGGCGCAGGTCGACGGTGTGCCGCCACCAGAGGTCCCGGATGTTGCGCCGCAGCGCCACCCCCAGGGGGCCGAAGTCGTAGATGGCGCCGACGCCGCCGTAGATCTCGCTCGACTGGTAGATGAAGCCGCGCCGCTTGGCCAGCGAGACCATGGTGTCGACCAGCTTGTCCGGCTCGGCGATGGTCCGCTCGGTCACGTCTTTCTTCCTTCGTATCCCGCGCCCTGGCTGGGCGCGGCGGTGGCTATTCTGCGGCCTGGGGGCTTGCTCGCCGCCGGCCGCGACGGGTCTGCCGCGCGAACTCGATCGACTTGAGCTGGCGGTCGAGATGGTGCTCCAGCTGGGACTCCAGGGCCTTCTCGATCGCCGCCAGGTCGTCCTCGTCGACGCGAAGCCTAAAGAATATGTCGCGGTCGCCTGAGGCGAGGACGCGCAGGATCTTGACCGACCGCGCCGTGATCCTGGGCGCCACCGACCAGCTGGCATTGCAGACGGCGCAGGTCACGCCGCCGGCGATCGGCGAGAAGCCGAGGCCAGCCTCCCCCAGCGGCCCACCGCAGCGAGCGCACTCCTCCAGCTGAGGGGCGTAGCCGAGCTCGGCCAGGACCCGCATCAGGAAGTCGGCCAGCTCCATGCGCGGCTCGGTGTCGCCGGCGGCGAGGCGGCCCAGCGCGCCAGTGACGACAGCGAAGAGCTCGGGCTGGGGATGGCGCTCCTCCAGCACCTTGTCGGCCACCTCCACCACCACCGCGGCGGCGGCCGACCGGGGCAGGTCGCCGCTGATGCCGTCGGCGCGAGTGATGCGTTTGAACTGGGTGACGACGTCCATCGAGCGGCCCTCGGCGAGCATCATCTGGCCGTGGGCGAAGACGTCGAGCTGGCCTGACATCCGGCTCTGTGCCTTGCGCACCGACTTGGCGATGGCGGGGACCTTGCCCCGCTCGCGGGTGAAGAGGGTGAAGATGCGGTCGGCCTCGCCGTAGTCGACCTTGCGCAGGATGACGGCCTCGGCGCTGTAGACGGGCGTGGGTCAGCCCTCCAGAGGCCTGGGCTTGGGTTTGCTGGCCACCCAGGCGAAGCGCAGCGCCAGGAAAACCAGCAGGTAGAGGGCGGCAAAGATCGCCAGGTCCGCCACCAGTCCACCGGGGGCGACCTCGAAGTGGGACGTCGCCGAGGTGATCACGTCGCCAGCATGCCCGCCAGGGGCGCCGAAGTCCGTGATGTAGTACACGCCAGGTAGGGGCCAGCCCAGCGGCACCCGGCCGAGCGTGATCGAGCGCAGCTGGGTGATGGTGATCGCCAGTTCGGTGAGAGCCGCCGCCAGGACCACGAAAATGCCCAGCCGAGCCCAGAGCCAGCCGGTGCTGCCCTCGGGTCCCGCCTTGAACGCCGCTGCCATCTCCCCCAGACCCTAAAGGCTGCGGTCCGCCGTCCGCTACCTCTGCGAGGCTGCGTTGCCGTGGTTGTCCAGGTCCTCCCGCTCGCCGGCCTCGACCTCCGCGCGCCGGGCGGCGGCGGCGGCGCGTGCTTCCTCGCGGCTGAGGGCGCCGGGAAAGGGCTTGTCGGATCGGACGCGAACTTTGCCGATGCGCTGGCCGCGGACGCTGACCACGGTCATGACCGCGCCCTCGGCGTCGATGACCTCGCCCGGCCGGGGGATGGTCCCCACCTGGGAGTAGATGTAGCCGCCCAGAGAATCAACGTCGTCCGCCACCAGCTGCAGCCCCAGCTCCTCGCGAGCGTCGTTGAGCGAGACCTTGGCGTCGAGCAGGGCCTCGTTGGGAGCCAGGAATTGGATCTCCTCCTCCTCCTGGGCGTCGTACTCGTCGCGAATGGGTCCGACGATCTCCTCGATCACGTCCTCGATCGTCACAATCCCGGCAGTCTGACCATGCTCGTCGATGACGATGGCCATGTGGACGCGGTTCTCGCGCATCTCGTGGAGGAACGAGCCGAGGTTCTTGTTCTCCGGCACGAAGTAGGGCTCGCGGACGATGCGCCGGAGATCCCCATTGCCGCCGTTGCCGTCCGGTGGGGGCTGCAGGTTGTAGCGCAGCAGGTCCTTGGCGTAGGCCACCCCGATGATGTGGTCAATGGACTCCTCGTACACCGGGATCCGGGTATGGCCGTACTTGAGGATCATGGTAACGATCTCCGAGATCGGCTTGTGGACCTCGACCGCGGCGATGTCGATACGCGGCACCATCACCTCGCGGACCGACATGTCCCCGATCTCGATGATCCCGTGGATCATCTCGCGCTCCTCCTCCTCGATGATGCCCTCCTCCTCGCCGACGTTGACCAGCATCTTGAGCTCCGCCTCGGTGACGAAGGGGCCACGAACATCCCTGCCTGGGGTCAGACGGTTGGCCAGCACAGCCATGCCCTTTATCGGCACCCGCAGGAGCGCCGTCATGGCGCTGACCAGTGGCACCACCCAGAGCGCATAACGGATGTTGGACAGAGCCAGCGACTTGGCCGTGACCTCGGCGAGGACCAGCACCACCACGGCGTCGACGAAGCCCACGCCCAGCTGCGGCCAGAAGCCACCCAGGCCATGGTTCTCGGCCAGCAGGTCGGCCGCGATCCCTGAGAGCACCACGGCGAAGGTGTTGAAGGTCAGGATCGCCGTCAGGTACTCATTGGGCTTCTGATGGAGGCGCTCGATGACCGCGGCGCGGCGGTTCCCCTCCTCCACCATCCGGCGCAGCTGGATCCGGCTGATCGACGTCAGCGAAGTCTCAGCTGAGGCCGCCAATGCCGCCAGCAGCAGGGTTATGAGCAGGATTGCGACCAGGATGAGGTCGTAGAAGAGAGGGTTCAAAGGCGCCGGACTACCGCCGGCAGAAACACCTCCCTGGGGTCGGCGAAGGTTGCTCGGGCTGGCTCATTCGACCGCGCCGTCCAGTGGCGTGTCGCGGAACAGCTCGCTGACGCTGCGGTCCTCGTGCACGCGGCGGATCCCCTCGGCCAGGAGCGGCGCCACAGATAGAACGGTGAGCTTGTCGTGCTTGTCCCGGATGGGGATCGAATCGGTCACCACGATCTGGTCGATGGGCGCTGCCGCCAGGCGCTCGACGGCGCCATCGGAGAGCACGCCGTGGGTGGCGAGGACCTCGACGCTGGTGGCGCCGCTCTCCTTGAGGGCGTTGGCAACACCCACCAGCGTACTCCCTGTTGAGATCAGGTCGTCGATGACCACGGCCCCCATGCCCTCCACGTCACCGACGACGTTGAGGACCTCGGCCACGTCGTCCTTGGGCCGGCGCTTGTCGACAAAGGCCATCGGCGCGTCCAGCAGGTTGGCGACGTAGCGGGCACGCTTGGTGCCGCCGGGGTCTGGGGAGACGACGGTGAAGTCACCCCGCCGGTGGCCGCTGCGGATGTGCCCGGCCAGGATCTTGGCGGCGAAGAGGTGGTCGACGGGGACGTCGAAGAACCCCTGGATGGCGTCGGCGTGAAGGTCGAGGGCGATGACCCGGTCGGCCCCTGCGAGGGTGATGATGTTGGCCATCAGCTTGGCCGAGATCGGGTCGCGGGGCGCCGTCTTCTTCTCCTTGCGGGCGTAGCCGTAGTACGGGATCACCGCAGTGACCCGCGCCGCCGAGGCCCGGTGCAGGGCGTCAAGGATGATGAACAGCTGGATCAGGTTCTCCGAGACCGGCTGGCAGGTGGGCTGGATCAGGAAGACGTCGTTGCCGCGGACCGATTCCGCGATCTTGACGTCGTACTCGCCGTCCTTGAAACGGCTGACCGACATCTCGCCGATGGGGATTTCCAGCTCCCCGGAGATGGCATGGGCCAGGTCCGGGTTGGCGTTCCCCGTCAGCAGCTTCAGCTCACCGAACAAGCCATCCCCTTGCGCATTTGTGCGATCACTTTATCCGTCCTGGGCCGGTTTGCGGCGCTTCCGGTGGCTCCACTGCGGCACCTGCCTCAGCTCGGCACGCTCGATCGCCAGGGTGTCGGGCTCCACATCGCGGGTGATCACCGAGCCGGCCGCGGTATAGGCGTCGTCGCCGATCTTGACCGGCGCGACCAGGATGCTGTCACTGCCGATGAATACGCGGTCGCCGATCTCGGTCTGGGTCTTCTGCTCGCCGTCGTAGTTGGCGGTGACGGTGCCGGCGCCGATGTTCACCCCCTTGCCCAGCACCGCGTCGCCGAGGTAGGAGAAGTGGTGCACATCAGAGCCGGGGCCGACCAGGGTGTTCTTGATCTCGGCGAAGGACCCGACGCGGGCGTCGCGTGCCACCAGCGAGCCGGCGCGTAGCCGGTTGAACGGTCCGATGTCGACGCCGTCCTCAACGGTGGAGCCCTCCAGGTGCGAGCGACCGATGACGCAGTCCTCGCCGACATTGCAGTCGTTGATCTCGGCGAAGGGTCCGATTCGGGTGCGAGCTCCGATGGTGGTGCTTCCGCGCAGGAAGGTGAAGGGCTCGATGACAGCGTCGGGCTCGACCTTGACAGTGGTGTCGATATAGGTGGTAGCCGGGTCGACGATGGTCACCCCCGACTCGGCAAGCTCCCGGTTCTTGCGCGAGCGCAGGGCGGCCTCCGCGGCGGCCAGCTGCCAGCGGTCGTTGACCCCCAGGGCCTCGTCCTCGGCGCCGGCGATGACCGTGCGCCGGGGCATCGCGCCGAAGGCCTGTGTCAGGTAGTACTCACCGGTGCGGGAGCTCTTCTTGAGGCGGCGCAGCGCGGGCCAGAGCGCCTCGCCGCGGAAGGCGACGATGCCGGTGTTGACCAGGTCGACGGCGAGCTCGGCCTCGGCGGCATCCTTCTCCTCCACGATGTGGGCGTCGCCATCGTCACCAAGCACCCGGCCATAGCCACCGGGGTCGGCAAGACGGACGGCCAGCAGCGCCGCGTCGTTCTCTCCCCGGCGCCGGGCGGAGAGCAGGCGGCGCGCGGTGCCGGCGCGCACCAGGGGCTGGTCGCCGTACAGGACCAGCACCTCGTCGGCCTGGCGGAGCGCCTGGGGCACCTGGTTGACCGCGTGGCCGGTGCCCAGGGGGCGGCCCTGGACCACCAGTCGAGCGTCTTTGGCGAGGGGCTCGATCAGCGCCTTCTGGCCGGGGGCGTGGACCACCACGACGTTGGCCGCGCCCAGCTGGCGGGCGGTGTCCAGCGAGTACTGCAACATCGGCTGCCCGCCAACCGAGTGCAGCACCTTGGGCGTGGCGGAGTGCATCCGCCGGCCCTGCCCCGCGGCCAGGATGACAACCAGCAGGTCCCGACCGGAGGCACGCGCAGCCTTACGTGGAGAGGACGAATCGCCGGTGTCGGCCATCAGAGGGTGCCGATTTTAGCATCGGCCGAGACCTTGGACGCGGCAACCGGGGGGGCCGGCGAGGGCGCTCGGGGGCTAGGACTCGAACCTAGATGAACAGCTCCAAAGGCTGCCGTCCTACCGTTAGACGACCCCCGAAAGCCACGATGAGTCTAGTGACGACGCGCCTGGGGAGCTATCGCGGTCCGAGGGGGCCCTCGCGCCGGATTCGCGCCGCCATCGCGTGGTGCGCCGCCATCTCTTCGTCGGCCGCCAACGGCGGCAGCTCGAAGCCGGGGTTGCGGCGGCGAAGCGCCCAGGTGATCAGCAGGTCCGCAAGATGCGGATTCTTTGGCAGCAGCGAGCCGTGGAGGTACGTGCCGATGACATGCCCTGTATGGACACCTTCGTAGCCGTCGGCGCCGTTGTTGCCGGCGCCGACGAGGCAGCGGCCCAATGGCGACAAGTTCCCGGCAAGGAAGGTCCGCCCGGCGTGGTTCTCGAAGCCCACCAGGGTTGGCGGGTCGAGACCGAGGCCGCTGGTCTCCACCAGCACGTTGCCGATGTTGCGGGTGCTGCCCGCCTCGGTGGCGATGTCCACCAGCCCCAGCCCCGGCAGCCGCGTGCCGTCGACGGTGGTGTAATGACTGCCCAGGAACTGGTAGCCGCCGCACACCGCCAGCAGTGCTGCGCCGCCGGCGACGGCCTCCGCCACCGCCTCACGCTTGGGCCCGGCCAGGTCGGCGGCGACGAGGTCCTGGTCGAGGTCCTGGCCGCCGCCCATGAAGTACATGTCGACGTCGGCAATCCCGCCGCCACCACGGCCTATATCCACCACCTCGACGTCGATGCCGCGGCGCCGGGAGCGGTCTACCAGCGCCAGGATGTTGCCGCGGTCGCCGTAGATGCTCATCTCTCGGGGGTAGAGGTGGCCAATCCTGAGCTGGGGAAGCGCCACCTCAGGCCGCCTCCCAGAAGGGGGCCAGGTAACCGCGGCGGACTAGCTCGGCACGCAGGTCGAGCATGGCGGTGTACGTCGGCAGGACGAACAGCTCCTCGCCCGCAGGCACCAGCGCCAGGGCCTGGTCGACCGCCGCGGCCGGTGTGTCGGCCACGGTCATACGCTCCGGGGCCAGGCCGCCGTACTTGAGCCGGATCCGCATGTCCAGTGCCCGGTCACCGGTCAGAACGACGTGGTCGGCCGCCGCCAGCAGCTCGAAATCCACGTCCCAGATCCAGGAGATGTCGCGACCGTCGGCGATGCGGTCGTTGACGGCCACGATGTAATTGCGAGCCCCGCCCAGCAGCCGGCTGGCGCGGAGGACCTCGTTGAAGCCGGCGGGATTCTTGGCCAGCATCAGGTGCACCGTGCGGCCCTCGACCGACACGCGTTCGAGACGACCGAAGGCGGGCGAGAAGGAGCTGAGCGCGGGGGCGATGGCGCTCTCGGGTACGCCGGCCATCAGTGCTGCGCCGGTGGCGGCAAGGATGTTGTAGGCGTTGTAGAGCCCCGAGAGCGGTACCTCCAGCACGGCCCGGTTGAGCCCCAGCCCGCTGACCGTGAGGGCCTGGCGCTCGAGGCCGGCGAACTCGACATGGTCGGCACGGAGGTCGAGGTCGGGTCGCCTGAAGTCGCCGGTCGGGCAGGAGTATTCGCCGAGGTGACCGACGTATACGCGGTGGAAGTCGAAGGGCTGACCGCAGCCGGGACAGAAGCGGGCGTCGGCGGCATAGGGCAGCGTGGGGCTGCCCTGGTCCGGATCCACCAGCCCGTAGTAGTGGACCTGGGCGCGCAGGTCGCGGCCCAGCCACGCCACCGCGGGGTCGTCGCCGCAGAGGATGACGTGGCTGGCGCCGGGCAGCGCGGCCAGGCCGGAGCCGATCGCGGCCGCTGACGACTCCAGCTCGCCGTAGCGGTCAAGCTGGTCGCGGAAGAGGTTGGTGACCACCACCACCCGGGGCACCAGGGCCTCCACCGCCGCAGGCAGCACCGCCTCGTCCACCTCGAAGACGCCGATCTCGGCAGGCGCGGATGACCGGCCGCCGTCCTGGACCAGCGCCGAGGCCAGCCCCGAGACCAGGTTGGCGCCGGCGCGGTTGGCCACCACTCGGTGGCCGGCGGCGGCGGTGAGGCTGCGCAGCAGGCTGGCGGTGGTGGTCTTGCCGTTGGTGCCGGTGACCAGCAGCGACCCCTGGGTGAGGCGGGCGCCGAGCTTCTCCACCACGCGACCGTCGAGGGCCGCGCTGACGCGTCCGGGAAGGGTGGTGCCTCCGCCACGGCCGAGGCGGCGGACGGTGGCCGCGGTCAGCCTGCCGGCGACGACGGCGAGGGAGAGCGCGGGGTCCACGGCGCCAATGCTATCGGCGGGCGGTCACCAGTCGTGCGCGGGCAGGGTGTGGCAGGTCCAGGTGGCGAAGCCCAGGCCGGCAGCGGCCGCGGTCAGGCTGCGGGCCTCGGCCTCGTCCTCGGAGGCGTGGTACATCGCCGAGCCGCTGCCGGTGAGGCGCGGACGCCAGCCTGCGCCGCGAAGCCGGCCGACCGCCTGGGCCAGCATCGGGAAGCGCCGTGTCGCCGGTCCCCAGAGGGCGTTGGGCAGCACGGTGAGGTCGCCGATCTCGAGGGGGCCCTGCTCCAGCTGCCGGGCAGCAGCGGCCACGATCTCGCCGTCTGACCATTCCTCCTCGGTGAGCTCGGCGAACACGTCGGCGGTCGACACCGGCACGCCCGGATACGCGACCGCGAACCAGATGTCGACGTGGTGCAGGGGCGTGATCCTCTCCCCCAGGCCGCGGACCAGGGCGGTGCCGCCCACGGACTGGAAAGGCACATCGGCGCCCAGCGCCACCGCTGCCTCCAGCAGCCGGTCGCGGTCGGCGTCGACGCCGAGCTGGGCCGCCGCCCGCAGCACCGCACCAGCGTCGGCGCTGCCCCCGCCCAGCCCCGCGCCGGCAGGGACGTTCTTGGTCAGGCTCAAAGCCTGGCCCAGCGAGCGCCCCGCGATCGCCTCCAGCTCGGCCAGGGCCCTACCGGCGAGGTTGACCGACGGCCCGTGGGGGACCCCTTCGGCATGGGGACCGCCGAGCATAAGCCCAGCGCCAGGGCTGAGCTCGACCGAGTCGGCCAGGCTGATCGAGACCATGATGGAGCAGAGATCGTGGTAGCCGTCGGGACGGCGGCCGATGACCTCCAAGCCAAGGTTGAGCTTGGCCGGGGCCATGAGGACAAGCGTCAAGCCACGCCCTCGACCGGCTCGACAGCGCTGCGCCGGCGCAGGAACACCCCGATGGCGACCCCGGCCTCCGACGACCGCAGGGCGAACTGGACGCCGAGGTAGGCGGCGGTGGCCAGCAGGATCGCGAGGCCCAGGGCCAGGTAATGGCGGATGTCGAGCCGGACCGGGCCATCGCCGGCGAGCAGCACCCATGTCCCGTAGGCGACCACGGCCAGGGCGACACAGCCAGCCGACACCTTGGCCAGCATCAGCGCCATCTGGCGACCCTCGAAGCCGCCGATGCGTCGACGCACGAACCAGACCAGGAGGACGAAGTTGAAGGTGCTGGCGATGGAGGTTGCCAGCGCCAGGCCGGCGGCGCCCAGCGGCCCCAGGAAGACCAGGGTGCAGGCCACGTTGACCACCACCGATGCCAGCGCGATCAGCATTGGCGTGATCACCTGCTGCAGCGAGTAGTAGACGCGGACCACCAGGAAGATCGAGGCCTGGCCGGCAATCCCCACGGCGAAGAGCGCCAGCGACGCCGCCACCAGGGACGTGGAGTTGGCGTCGAAGGCACCGCGCTGGAGCAGCAGCGCCACCAGCTGAGGCCCGAGCACGACCAGGCCCACGGCGGCGGGGATGAGGACGAAGAGGTTGAGCCGCACCGCCAGCGCGGCTCGACGCCGGAGTGAGTCGAGCTGGCCGAGCGCGGCGTCGCGGGCGAAGTACGGGAACATCACCACAACAAGCGCTGTGGTGAACGTCAGGTTGGGGATCTGGGCGATCTCATTGGCGAAGTCCAGGGCGCTGACCCTGCCCGCCGGCAGGCTCGAGGCCAGATAGCGGTCAATGGCGACGTTGGCCTGGATCGCAATCAGCCCGATCGATATCGGCACCGTCAGCCGGGCAACGCGCCACACCGCCGGGTCCTTGAGGGCGCGTGGCACCACGGGCCGCCAGCCGATCCGCCACAGGCTCGGCACCTGGACGCCGAGGTGCAGCACCCCGCCGAGGGCCACCCCGAGGGCCAGACCGATGACGCCCAGGCGTCCGCCGCCAGCGGGCAGCTGGGTCAGGAAGAGGGCGGCGAAGATGATGGCGAGGTCGTAGAAGAAGGGCGCCAGGGCGTAGGGGACAAAGCGCCGGTAGGCAATCATGACCCCTGTGGCGAAGCCGCCCAGGCCCAGGAACAGTGCCTGGATCAGCAGAATGCGGGTGATGTTGATGGCCAGCGCCTGGCCCTCGGGGGGCAGGTTGTGCGCCAGCGCGCCGACGATCAGCGGCGCCAGGATCTCGAGTACCAGGATGGCGCCGCCGAGGATCAGGAACGCTGCCGTCATCACGCCGTTGACAACCCTGACGGCCTCCTCCGGCAGGTCCTTTGCCAGCCGCTCGGTGGTCACCGGGACGAACGCAGAGCTGACGGCGCCGCCGATCACGAGGAACAGGAGAATGTCGGGGACGGTGAAGGCCAGCACATAGGCGTCGTAGTCACCACCAGTGCCAAAACGGCGGGCGATAAGCACCTTGCCGATGTACCCGGCGGCCTTGGTCGCCAGGGTAGCGGCGAGGAGGAGGCCACCGACCAGGGCGATCTTTCTGCCTTCGCCTGTTGCCTGCGCACCCACGGCTGACCATCATATTCGGCAATGAACATCCCACCTGGCGCACTGATCTTCATCGTCTTCGGCATCATCGACATCGCCGCCGGCCTCTGGGCATACATGGGAACGCTGGAGGAGGACGGCGCCCCCAAAGGTTTCAAAAACATCCACCGGACGTGGCATGGCCGCGGCAGCGTCTGTGCCGCCATCCCCGGAGGCATCTTCTTCTTGATGCTGGGGCTGGCGACCGTGGTCCAGGGCGACACCCTGCGGCAGCTGTTTCTCTACCTCGCCGGCCTGTCGCTGCTGACTGCCCTGTTCTTCATGGTGCGGGCGCCGGCGCGGGTGCAGCCCGCCTGGATGCGGGCCGCGGTCGCGGCCTCAAAGGTGCCCCAGGCGCCGGCCACCGCGGTTACGGGGGACAGCGAGCCGAAGCCGGAGACCCCGCAGGTATAATCCGGGGTCGCCGCGAACCTGTCCGGCTGCCGTATTCAGACTCGAGGATCAGATGGCAAACATCAAGTCAGCCAAGAAGAGAATGGTGGTCTCCGCCAAGAAGCACGAGCGCAACCGCGTGGTTCGCTCGGCCGTCAAGACGAAGATCGTCCGCGTGCGGCGGCAGGTGGACCACGGGGAGGCGCCGAGCCCTGAGCAGGTACTGGCCGCCGTGTCATCCCTGGACCGCGCCGCGGAGCGCGGCATCATCCACCCCAACAACGCCGCCCGCCGCAAGTCGCGACTGATGCGCCAGGCCAACCGAGCCGCGGCGCTGCAGGCCGATCCCGAGGCAGCGGCCCAGGCCGCCGCCGAGGCGCGCGCCCGCGCCAAGGGCGCCGGCAGCTCGCGCCGGAAGGTCAGCACCAAGAAGACCGAGGCTTAGCGGGCAGACCCAGGGCTCGCGGTCGTCCGGCGACCGCGCCGAAGTCGCGTCAGTCGAGCGCAGCCGCGAGGACCAGCATCCGCAGGGCTTTGTCCTCGCCGTCTTCGCCCAGCTCGCCGCGGCGTTGCGACGCCTCGACCCCGGCCGCTCGGCGATAGAGCATCTCCAGCCGGCGACGGTCAACCCCCGCGGCCTGGCTGAACGCCTTCTGGACGGCGAAGTCGCTCAACGGCCGGCCATCGCCGGCGAAGGCACGGGTCAGCTCCTCGGCGCCGGCGGAGCGCGCCGCCGCATCGGTCGCCGCCAGGACCAGGCGCAGGTGGCGCACCAGCATGTAGCTGAGGCGGCCGGCCGGCTCGCCGCCGGCCAGGGCGCGGTCCAGCTCGATGGCCGCCTTGCCCGGATCGGACAGCAGCGAGTCGGTGAGGTCCCAGACCTGGTGCTCGGCGGTGTCGGGAACCAGGCGGCGGACCTCGTCCTCGCCGAGGCGATCCCCAGCTGCGTACGTCGACAGCTTCTCCAGCTCCGCGTCGATCAGGCGGAGGTCGTCGCCAGCGGCGTTGACCAGGGCCCTGACCCCCCGGCTGTCGATCGCCAGCCCGATCTCCTTGGAACGCCCGGCGGTCCAATCCAGCAGGTCGCGCCAGCGGAGGCGGGCGAAGCTGCGGACCTCGCCCTTCTGCTGGGCCAGTTTGAGCACCGGGTGCGTCGCCGGCACGGTGACGCCGGTGAGCAACAGGAGGTGGGCCACGTCGGGAAGATCGGAAAGGGCGGCGGCGGCGACGGTAGACGGGTCCTCGGCGTCGGCCTTGGCCTTGCGCCGCCCCGGGGTTGGCAGCAGCGGCTTCCAGTCGCGGATGCCGACCACCCGCACGGGGCTGAAGAAGCCCACCGTGCCGGCGGCGATGACGACCTCGGCCGGGCTGGTGGACGGCTCCAGCATCTCGGCGTCCAGGTCGCTGGTCAGGTCGCCGGTGAGCCGCCGCCAGGTCGCCAGGAACTCGCGCTCGGCGAGGTACGGCTCGCCGCCATGGAAGAGGTAGATCGCCATGGGCCGAGTGTACGGACGATCGCCGCCGGGCCGTCGTCAGCCCCGGCTGCAGCCGCTGCGGTCACAGCGCAGCCGCAGGGGGCCATCGCGGGAGGTCTCCCACAAGCGATCGCCGGCGGCCTGGGCCAGAGCCCGGGCAACCGGGTGGGCAGGGGCGGCGCTGGCGGCTGCCGGGGGCGCGCCTGCGGCGCTGCTGGCGGCCGCTTGCAGGACGATCGCGCCGGCGTTGACGCCGCCAAGCCCGGGATCAACGGCGCCGCTGCCCAGGGCCACCGCCGCGTAGTCGCCCGCGGGCAGCATCGGCACGTTGCCGGGATCGGCGGCGCTCACCACCAGGACGCGCACGGCTCCCCAGCGGATCTCCACCGCGATTTCGCCCGGGCCGCTCCCGGCGCGGGCCACCACGTCCAGCCCGTGCCACGGCACCGTGTCGCCGGGCCGTAGCCGGATCACCTCGGCCCCCTGTGCCTGGATCCGGGCGAGGGCTCCGGTGGCGGCAGCCCCGGTAAGCCCCTCAGGCGCGATGGCAACGCCGACGCGCCGCGACGCCACGGCGGCGAGGCCGCCCGCCTCCTCCCGGCTGCCGCCGGTC
>JBARRR010000111.1:0-5444 GCA_049644325.1 Candidatus Dormiibacterota bacterium | reverse complement strand
CCACTCGAATGGCTGTACAGCGTGACCTTGCAGGGCCGGATCGAGGTGGTGCTCTTGGCCGCCGGCCTGCTGCTCACCGGTTGGCTGGAGGGCCGGCGACATTGGACCGCCTTCGGCAACCGCCCCGACCTGATGCTCTCCGGCGAGCAGTCCCAGCCGGCGGTCTTCAACGAGTGGGCGGTGGCGACAGGGCGTTTCCGCGGCGGCATCGACGGCGCCCGACAGGTTCTGACCTACTTCCGTCATCGACGGGCCTTCGCCCTGGCACGCAGCCAGGTCGCGCCGTCGGGCCCCGGGGCTGAGCAGGTCGCGCCCGCCTACGTCACAGGCCTGGAGGAGAGCCTGCTCGCCGAGCGCGAGCGGGTCGAGTCGCCTAACGAGCAAACAGCGCGGCCGCGGCGATCCGTCAAGGCCTTCCTGGGACAGCTCTGGACGGTGATCAAGGCGCACCGGCTGCTGCTCCTGATCGCCATCCTGCTGATCGCGGTCTTCCTCGTTCTGCGCGCCACCGGGTCGATCAACTACATCTATGGCCGACCGCTAGCGCTGATCATCGCCCTGGCCTCACTGGCGTATGCCGGCTGGCGGCTGCGGCGTTTTCTCAAGCAGCCGCCCCCCGACCAGGCCAGCGCCGACGGCGAAACGCTGGCGGCGCACCACGGCCACGCAATCCTGGCCTTCGCCGCCGTTGGCATCGCGGCTTGCGCCGTCGTCGTCTGGTTCCTGCCCCAGGGCGCCCTGGTCCCCACCAGTGGCCTGGCCTTCTCCCTCGGCGTCCTCAGCCAGTGGGTGGCGGCCACCGGCGCTGCCCCCTCGGGACTGCTGGGGCTTGGAGGCCTTGCCGCCCCGACCGGCGAGTGCAAGGACTGTGGTCCGGCCCGGGATGCGGTCGAGGCGGGCAAGAAGGAGCTGGCGCGCCTGGCAGAGGAGGCCGCGCCGACGCAGGCCAGGGCCGCAGCCGCCAGGGCCGCCCTGGAAGCGGCGCGAAAGGCACGCCGCGAGGCGCAGTCGGGGCTCGATGCGCTCAAGAACGAGTCCTACATCGAGGGTACTGCGGGCCGCCTGGCCGGAAGCCGGCTGACAACTGGCGACCTCCGCCGCCAGCGGCAGCAGGAGGCGGCCATCCGGGCGAGGTTCGCGCGAGGCGAGATCAGCCGCAAGCAGATGGAGGACGAGCTCTCGCAGTGGGCGGATGAGGACTATGTCCGGAAGCAAGGCGCTGAGGGAGAGGCCGACCGGGAGGCCCAGCGCAAGGAGCTCCAGGACAAGCTTGACAAGGCGCGCGCCGACGAGGAGAAGGCGCGCCCCGAGTCAGAGGCCGCCGACGCCGCGGCCAAGGCAGCCGGCGACGCCCTGGCTGCCGAAAGGGCGGCACAGGACCAGCGCGAGGCGGCCCTGGCGGAATGCGAGGGGAACGCCCCGCCGAAGAAACCCGCGGCTGACATCTCCGACCTGGAGCGTGCCTTCGACCAGGCGCAGAGAGATTTCGACAAGCTCGAGGAGGAGCTGTCCAAGGCCATGGACGCGCAGGCCCAGGACGTCCAGAAGTGGACCACCGACTACAACCAGCACCTCGCCCAAAGCCTCAAGGACCTGGACGCCTACCTCGCCGGCTACGCCGAGCTGGCGCCGGACCTCGCCGACCTCTGGCAGGCGTATCGGGACATGGCAGGAGCCAAGGCGATGGCGGCCTACTTCGACAAGATCATCGATACGCTGATGAAGATCGATATTGCGCGTGCTGGGGCCAAGCTGGCCGTGTCAGGAATCGCCAAGGGCCTGCTACCCGGGCTGGAGGCCGCCGCTTCGGGGGACGCGACCCTGGCGGCAAAGGCAAACGAGCTGGCCAACATGCTCAAGGAGGGTGAGCAGCTGGCCGCGAAGGAAGCCACCGAGGCTTCGGCAACAGCTGCCAAGACCGGGCTGGAAGTCGCGGGCGAGGATGCCCTCGGCGTCACGGCCAAGGGAGGCGCGGAGGACGTCGCCGCGGCGATGGCCAAGCCGGTCGTGCCTGGGGCGGTATCGACCGGCGTTGAGGTTGAGGGGTCGGCGCTGGCGCAGAAGGGCATTACCCAGGCCAATTCGTCGGCCGCGACGCTGGGCGGTGATCAGCTCGCGGCCGTTGACTCGGTTGTCAACAAGGAACTCAAGGCCCTGTGCGGTCCGATACGGAAGTCGGCGATCGACGATCAATGCACACAGGTCTCGGAGGCCTTCGCCAAGACGTGGAAGTCGGGCGAACAGTACACGGTGATGTCAGACGTGCAGGCGCGGAAGATGTGGCAGATGGAGAAGCTGTTCGACAGTCAGTACATCAAGCTTGGACAGGACCCCGTGGCGGCCCAGGAGGCGATAACCAAGGCGATGCAGACGCAGGGCCCGGGGTCCCAGGCACTAGTCCTTGTGAAAGGTGAGCACGAGGTGATCAAAGATGGCGTCGCCACCCTGGAGCAATACGGGCACAGCTTCAACGTGGTGAACTCCGATGGTTTCGTCAAATTCGTTGACGTCGCCGACCCCAAGTTCATCCTGACGCCTGACAAGATGGCCGAGTACCACAGCTGGTACTACATGCCGGTCAAATGAACGAGATCAACGAAACCCAGGCCAGGGATCTTGCCGAGAGGTACCTCGAGCAGCTCTTCAGCGACTCGGGCACCAGCGTCCTGGTCAGCGCCGTGCAGGAGGTGGACATCGGCTGGGTCTTCTTCTATCAATCAGAGGAATACCAGCAGAGCGCTGATGACAGGGACTTCCTCTACGGGAACGCGCCCCTCGTCGTCGACCGCGAAGGCCACGTCCACCGAACCGGGACGTCGCTCCCATTGGACGTGTACCTGGACCGGATTCGAGACGAAGTGCAGGGGGAGATTATCGATGGTTGACCCCGGCCTGCCCCTGCCCAAGGTCGGCTATCACTTCCCGGGCCGTCCGCCGGCGTGGCCGCCCCCGGCCAAGCCCGACCTGGGCTCGGTCGCCAGCTCGATGAACAAGGCGGTGCAGACGGGAAGTGCGGGCCTCGACCGCTGGGCCAAGGACATCAAGCAGATCAAGTGGCCCGCCGACCAGCCGCCCAACAACCCGATCAAGGTCTCGATGGGAGGGCGCACCGACGCGACCCCGGGCTACTTCAAGAAGGTCGACATCACCATCGACAAGATCGGCGAGGGCCTTGTCGAGGGCAAGCCGGGCCAGGTCCTAAGCGGGCTCGGCGAGTACTTCACCAAGCCGGGCCAGACCACCGCCGTCGGCGTGTACGGGCAGCGGATCAACGCCTGGCAGCAACTGTTCCGCAAAGAGCACGGGCTGAACCTCTCCGCAATGAACCGCACGATGTGGAAGATCTCGACCGAGTGCAACGAGATGCGCAAGCTGGCCCTCAACCCGCCCCAGATGAACCCCCGGATCGCTGAGATCATGAAGGAGAAGGAGACCAAGGGCGACGAGCTGATGCAGAAGGTGCAGGACCGGCTGCGCGCCAGCGAGCCCGGCGAGGAGCGCGACAAGCTGGAGGACCTCTGGAAGCGCATGTCTGGCTGGCAGCGCGCGCGGGACAAGCGCCTCGACGCCGACCGGACCCAGGTCTACGACATGAACAGCCGCATGGATCACCTGAACCAGGAGGCCAAGAAGATCGCCATGGGCCTGCGCGACGGCGAGCGGGAGTCGGGATTGATGGTGCGGTCGGACACCCTGCACCACGCCGACCCCCAGGCGGCGATCTTCGCCGAGGGCCTGCGCCAGTACCTAATGGGCACCAAGCAGACGCTCGACTCAGCGCTTACCAACAAGTAAGCCCGATTAGCCCGCTCCGATTTAGGTGGGCAGTCCACGATGAAACGTGGCCGCATGACGGGCCGACGTAACATAGAGCGCCATGAGCGAAAACGCCGTTCCCCCCGGAGGGTCCGATCTCCTCACCCCGTACCTGCGAAGGAACTACATCTTCCTGACCGTCCTCACCCTCTTGATCGTCGTGCCAGGCGTGATCACCTACTTCGGCCCGTCCTTCGCCCCCTTCCTGGCGGGCTTCTACTGGCTCGGAATAGCCTGGGGTTTCGCCCTAGTCCTGGCGTTCATCGCCGACGAGGTGTTCGTCCCCGGTGAGAGGAACCTCAGCACGGGCTTCGGCCACGCCGGCCACATCTCCCACAACCTGATCACCAACCCCCTGTTCATGATCGGCCTGCTGCTGCTGGTGTTGGCGCCGCCGCCAATCACCTACTTCGGGCCGGTTGTGTTCCTCAGTAGCCCCGATTGGCTCTGGCTGCTGCTGGGCTGGGTCGTGGCCGCGGCCGCCGCGTTCTTGATGTACTCAGCGATCAAGAGCGAGGAGGCCAAGCTCTCCTAAGCCGCCCTGTAAGCGTCTAGGGGACGTTGCAGATAACGAAGACCGTGACCGACGGAGTCCCCGCCAGCAGGCCGCCCGGCTGGGCAACCCCGGTCCAGGATGTCGCGGCACCGGGCCCAGTCGCGGCGTTGCCGGCAGCGTCCGACGGGTAGTCGCCGGTGATCGCGGCGGCACCCAGCACGCCGTTGCCGCCGGAGATGCTGGTACCCCCACCGATAGCCTTGCCGCCGGTACCCGCCCCGCAGGTCGCAGTGGACTGGCTGTTGGCGGTGTGGGTCACGATCCGGACGTCAGCCGGGCCGGTGGGTCCGGTAGGTCCGGTTGCCCCTGTCGGACCGGTCGCACCTGTCGGTCCGGTGGCGCCGGTCGGCCCCTGGGGGCCGGCTGGGCCCTGCGGACCCGTGGCACCGGCGGCACCGGCAGGTCCGGTGGCGCCCGTCGGCCCGATCGGACCCTGAGGGCCGGTTGGTCCTTGCGGACCTACAGGTCCAGTCGCGCCGGTCGCGCCCGTAGCTCCCGTGGCTCCAGTGGCACCGGTGGGTCCAGCAGGCCCGGTGGCCCCAGCCGGTCCGGTGGCGCCCGTGGCCCCAGTGGCGCCGGCCGCCCCGGTAGCGCCTGTCGCTCCGGTGGCACCTGTGGCTCCGGTGGCGCCGGTAGCGCCAGTGGCCCCGGTCGGACCAGTCGCGCCGACTGGGCCTTGGGGACCGATCGCGCCCTGCGGGCCGATCGGGCCCTGTGGGCCGGTGGCGCCGGTGGCCCCGTCAGCTCCAGCGGGACCGGTAGCGCCAGCCGGCCCGGTGGCTCCTGTCGCGCCCGTGGCCCCCGTAGCGCCGGTGGCACCTGTGGCTCCGGTAGCGCCCGTGGCGCCGGTTGGGCCAGTGGCCCCGGTAGCGCCGGCGGGACCTACTGGGCCCTGGGGACCTACCGCACCTTGCGGCCCGACTGGGCCCTGCGGGCCGGTCGCTCCGGTCGCGCCCGTGGCTCCAGTGGCGCCTGTCGCTCCAGTAGCTCCGGTAGCGCCCGTAGGCCCGGTGGCCCCAGTAGCGCCTGTTGCCCCCGTAGCGCCAGTTGCACCCGTGGCTCCTGCAGGACC
>JBARRR010000110.1:0-3448 GCA_049644325.1 Candidatus Dormiibacterota bacterium | reverse complement strand
GCCTCAGGCCTGGTCGAGCTGATAGGCCTTGTGCAGGGCACGGACGGCGTCCTTGGCCCGGTCGCGGGACACGATGCACGTGATCCGGATCTCGCTGGTGCTGATCATGTCGATGTTGATGCCCGCGTCGGCGAGGCACCTGAACATGCGCGCGGCGATGCCGGGCTGGCCCAGCATGCCGGTGCCGACGATCGACACCTTGGCCACCTTGCGGTCGGTGGCCAGGCCCTCGGCCTTGATGTCGGCGGCGACCCGCCGGACGATCTTCTCGGCGGCCGCCAGGTCGGCGGCGGCAACGGTGAACGACAGGTCGGTCACGCCGTGCTGGGATACGTTCTGGATGATGACGTCGACGCTGATGCCGGCATCGGCCAGCGGCGTGAAGATGCCGGCCGCCACGCCCGGGCGATCGGGCACGCCGATGAGGGTCAGCTTGGCGACCTTCTCCTCCGACGCGATCCCGCGGACGCGCTTCTTCTGCTCCATCTTCGGCTTCCGACTGATGAGCGTACCCGCCGCATCATCGAAGGTGCCCCGGACGCGGACCGGGAGCTCGTACAGCTCGGCGATCTCGATCGCGCGCGGGTGCATCACCTGGGCCCCGAGCGAGGCCAGCTCGATCATCTCGTCGTAGCCGATCGATGTCACCAGCTGGGCTTCGGGCACGATCCGGGGGTCGGCCGTGTAGACGCCGCGGACGTCGGTGTTGATCTCGCACTCGCGGGCGTCCAGCGCCGCCGCCAGCGCCACCGCGGTGGTATCGGAGCCCCCCCGCCCCAGCGTGGTGACGTCGAGTGCCTCGTTCACGCCCTGGAAGCCGGCCACAACGACCACGCGGCCCTGCTTCAGCTCGGCGATGACCCGGCTCGGGACCACGTCGAGGATGTGGGCGCGGGTGTGGGAGGGGCTGGTGCGAATGCCGGCCTGGGCCCCCGAGAGGGACAGCGCCGGCACCCCCAGCTCGTGCAGCGCCATCGCCAGCAGCGGCGCGGTGACCGTCTCGCCCGCGGAGAGCAGGGTGTCCATCTCGCGGGCGGGCGGGTCCTTGCTGATGCGCCCGGCCAGGCGCGTCAGCCGGTCGGTGGTGTCGCCCATCGCCGAGACCACCGCGACCACGCCGCCGCGTCGCGGCTGGCCCGCGATCCGCGCTGCGATGCGCTGGATCTTGGCGGCGGTGGCCACCGAGGAGCCTCCGTACTTCTGCACCAACGGTCGCGCGGCGGTGGTCACGATCCCGCCTCCGGGGGCAGCGCGGAGGCCTCGGCGCCACCGGGGTTGATCTCGACGACGAGGTTGCGACCCTCGAGACCAAACCTCCGGGCGGCTGCCGCCATGGCCTCGCCGATGCGCGCGCCGGCGTCGTCGCCGCCACGGTCGAAGAGCGCCATGACGGTCGGGCCGGCGCCGCTCAGGAAAGCGCCCAGGGCGCCGGCCTCGAGGGCTCCGGCGATGATGTCATCGAGCCCGGGCACGAGGTCCCGGCGGTAGGGCTGGTGGAGGCGGTCCTGGGTCGCCAGCCGCAGGTCGTCGGCACGGCCCTCCTGGAGGGCGGCCACGAAGAGCGCCACCCGCGAGAGGTTGTGGACGACGTCGGCGCGGGGGTAGGCGTCGGGGAGCACCTCGCGAGCGGAGTCGGTGCTGACCAGGAGCTCGGGGATGAAGAGGACGGTGCCGACATGGAGCGGCCACGGCAGCCGCCGGACCGTGTACTGCTCGCCGTCCTCGGGGAGCACCAGGACGAGGCCACCTCCCAGCGCCGCGGCGACGTTGTCGGGATGGCCCTCCAGGGCGCCGGCGATGTTGAGGAGGCGGTCGTCGTCGACGTCATAGCCCGTGAGGGCACGCGCGGCGACCAGGCCGGCGATGATGGTGGCGGCGCTACTGCCCATGCCGCGACCCAGCGGGATCCGGTTCTGAGTGCGGATGTGGAGGCCGCTGGGCTCGTACCCGGCGATGGCGAAGTAGCTGTTCATGGCGCTGTAGAAGAGGTTGTCCTGGTCGCGCGGGATCAGGCCGGCGCCTTCGCCCTCGACCTCGATTCGCAGCTCCGTGGGGATCTCCCACACGTCGTAGGTGTTGACCAGCTCGAGCGCCAGCGCGAGCACGTCGAACCCCGGCCCCAGGTTGGCGGAGCTGGCGGGCACGGTGACACGGACGCCGGGCTTCCCGGTGACAGCGCTCATGACCCTAGAGCTTGAGGGCCTTGGCGATGGCGCGGGCGTCGGCGGGAAGGTTCAACGGCGGCAGCAGGTGCTCCTCGGTTGCCGCCGGGTCCTTGAGACCGGTGCCGGTGAGGACGCAGACCACACGGGCGTCGGCGGCAACGCGCCCCTCGTGCGCCATCTTGGCGAGCAGGGCCAGCGACGCGCTGCTGGCCGGCTCGGCGAAGATGCCCTCGGTACTCGCCAGCAGCCGCTGCGCGCTGAGGATCTCCCCGTCGCTCACCATCTCGATGGCGCCCCCACTTTCGTCGCGGGCCGAGGTGGCGGCTTCCCAGGACGCGGGGTTGCCGATGCGGATGGCGGAGGCGATGGTCTTGGGGTTGGCCACCGGCTGGCCCCGTACGATGGGGGCAGCCCCCTCCGCCTGGGCGCCCACCATCTGGGGGAGCTGCGATGCCCGCCCGGCCTCGTGGTATTCCTTGAAGCCCTTCCAGTAGGCGGTGATGTTGCCGGCGTTGCCAACCGGGATGAAAAGCATGTCGGGAGCCTCGCCGAGCGCCTCGATAACCTCGAACGCCGCCGTCTTCTGGCCCTCGATGCGGTTGGGGTTGACCGAGTTGACCAGGGCCACGCCGTCGACCTTGCTCAGCTCCCGGACGCACTCCAGGGAATCGTCGAAGTTGCCGTCGACCTGCACCACTCGGGCGCCGTAGACCTGGGCCTGGACCAGCTTCGAGGGCGCGATCTTGCCCTTTGGGATGAGGACCACGCAGCGCAGCCCAAAGCGCCCGGCGTAAGCCGCGGCGCTGGCTGAGGTATTGCCGGTGGAGGCGCACATCAGGATCCGGTCGCCGGCCTCCATCGCCTTGGCCACCGCCACCACCATGCCCCGGTCCTTGAAGGAGCCGGTAGGGTTGAGCCCCTCGAACTTGAAGTGCAGCTCGCGAATCCCCAGCTGGCGCCCGATGTTCTCCGAGCGGATAAGCGGCGTTCCCCCCTCGTTGAGGCTGATCCGGGGCGTGCGCGCTGTCAGCGGCAGGTACTCCCCGTACCGCTCGATGACGCCGCCCCACTGGCGGCCGGCCAGGCTGGCAGTCTCCGTAGCCGGAGAACCCACACCGCTCGAGTCGGCGTCGGCGGGGCGCGCGCTCACTGCACCCGGAGGAAGGAATGGACCTTCCGCACGCAGTCGAGGGCATCGATGGCGTCCCGCGCGCTCTGCAGCACGTTCTCCTGTGCGGGGTGGGTGAGGATCACGATCTCGGCGGTGTCGGCGCTGGTGTCGT
>JBARRR010000109.1:0-4761 GCA_049644325.1 Candidatus Dormiibacterota bacterium | reverse complement strand
ACTCATTACTTAACTATGCTAATACTTAACGGCGCTAAATAATTCCACCGGCGCCGCCAACGCCGGCAGTGGCCGCGCCGCCGACGTCCTCGGCTGCCGCCGCCCGCTCCGCGCGCATTTCCCAGCGAGTGTCGTTGAAGTGCGCCCCCAAAAGGATGATGTGGCTGCAGAGCCAGAGCCAGAAGAGCAGGATCAGGGCCAGCGCGACCCCCTTGCCGTACGTGTCGATCTCCGACGTGACGCTGGTGTAGAGGGGAAAGCTGTAGGTCGCCAGCTCGATCAGGACGGCGGCGATCACCGCCCCCGGGAGGACATCGCGCGGGCTGCGGTGGATGTTGGGGGCGATGCGGTAGATGAAGCCCAGCAGCATCACCAGGACCAGGCCCGCCAGGAGCGGCCCGGTCACCACGGCCAGGGGCAGGCCGCCGGTCAGGTTCTCAACCGTCACGACGATCACCAGCGCCACCAGCAGCACGAAGATCAACCTGATGCCCATCACCCGCTGGTGGATGAGGTTTCGGCCGTGGGTACCGTGCATCGCGTTGAGCGCGGCCCCCAGGCAGGCGAACATCGCCGACCCCGCCCACAGCATCGCCAGCAGCGAGAGCAATCCCACCGTCCCGGGGTGACGGATGACGGTTCCCAGCACCCCTGCCACCTCGGTGCGGGTGCCCACCGGGAAGGCCTCCAGGAAGACGTGCCCGACCCTCCCGGCCAGGCCGGTCTTGGGGTTCGTCAGTAGGATCAGGGACTCGATCCCGAGCACGATCGGGAAGCTGGCCACGAATGCGGTGAAGGCGATCGCGGGCGCGTAGTGCGGGCCCGGGCTCTCGATGAAATACGTGATCAGCCAGCGCCCCACCAGGCGCTGCTGGAGCCGGTCCACCAACTCTCGCATCGATGCATAGGATGCACCGTTGCAATCCCCGTTGAGCGCACCCGGAGGCGTGATTCATCGACGTAACGGCTTGGACACACCTCGTTGTAAGCACGTGGTGGATCGGGCGTGGGCTGGGTACGCTGGGCGAACGATGGAAGCCCTACTCGGCCACCTGATGGACAGCAACGTCTCGAGCGTGATCGCGACGGGGCTGGGCCTGGCCGTGTGCGCCTTCACCGTCCTGGTCGTCGTCTTCACCGGCGACCCGAACCCGGAAGCCAACCCCGCGACCGGCCGGTAGCCTACTTCTTCTTCGGTTTGGCGGCCGCCGCGGCGGCGACGTAGTCCAGCGCCTGCTTGCCGATCCGGACCCAGTCGGCCGAGTGCTCCGCCGGCACCACCACCCACTCCTTCATCGGCCTGCCCGGCATTGGCTCGAAGAGGTGAGCCCCGCGGAGCCCCAGGGCGCCGGCATGGGCGTCGCCATCGAGCTTGAAGACCATCGCTCCCTCGCGGTAGCCGGCGAAGGCCTTGCCGCCGATGAAGGCCGACGGCATGCCGAACATCTTCCCCGGTTGGGCGTTGTCGGACTCGGCCAGCCGGCCGACGACCTCCTCGTACGCCTTTTCCGGGTCGGTACCCATTGGGCCACCCATTTTAGGTCCCGCGAAATTCGCGCGGCAGTGTAACGTTCTACCCAGGACTCTGTGCGACGGCTATCGGGGAGGGAGGTCGCGCGGGTCTTTAGGGAAGAGGTGTTGCCCAGAGCGGGTCTAGGCGAGCGTCAAGACCGGCGGTGGCCCCGGCGGCCACTGCTGAGCTTTGCCGTGCGCGCCCTCACCTTCGCTCTCCCCGTGGCCGTGGCGGTGGCCGGCGGGGCGCTGGCGCTGTGGCTGATGAGCGCCGGCGGCCGGGGCCCGGGGCTGGCCGAGGGGATCGCCCTGATGCTGGCGGTGGGCCTGGCCACCCTCCTCCTCTTCAGCCTGATCGGGGAGCGCGGGCTGACGCTGGCCGCCCTGCTCGAGATCTCGATGAAGTTCAGCTACCGCCCCAGTTCCCGGCTTTCGATCGCCCTCCGTACAGGGAGCCACCGGCAGCTGCTGGAGGCCCTGGGCCGGGTCCGGGAGGCGCTCGCCTGGGCCGATGCTCCCACCGGGACCGCCGCCGTCTCCGACGCCAACCTCCGCATCGACCGGGTCGAGAACGTGCTGACCCTGGTGGCGGTGCTCAGCAGCATGGAGCCCGGCACCCGAGACCATTCGGAGCGGGTGGGGTGGATGACCAACCGGCTTGCCGCCGAGCTCGGCCTCGACAACGACGCCCGCGAGAAGCTCCGCTGGGCAGCCCTGGTCCACGACATCGGCAAGCTCTCGGTGCCCCGCGACATCCTCGGCAAGCCCGGGCCGCTGACCGCCGACGAGTGGACCGTGATCTACTACCATCCCATCGCCGGGGCGCGTATCGTCGCGCCCCTGGAGGGATGGCTGGGGGACTGGTCCCGCGCCGTACTCGAGCACCACGAGAGATGGGACGGCTCGGGCTACCCGCTGGGGCTGAGCGGCGACCAGATCTCGGTGGCTGGCAGGATCGTGGCTGTTGCCGATTCCTACGAGGTGATGACCTCGGCCCGGGTGTACAAGAAGCGCATCTCACGCGCCGAGGCCCGTCTCGAGCTGATGCGCAACGCGGGGGGCCAGTTCGATCCTGACGTCGTCGCCGCCTTCATCGCTGTTACCGGCGGCGCCGGCCACCACGGCCCGCGTCGTTGGGCCTGGCTGGCGCGACCCCTCCCCGGGGTGGCGGTGGTCATGGGCGCGCTGGCGGCGGCGCCTGGTTCGGCGGTGGCCATGAGTTTCGCCGCACTGGGGCTGATGGGGGCGGTGGCGTTCGGTCCCGCGGTGCTGACGGGCGACTCCAGCCGGGCCCTGCCGCCCAGCCAGGCCTCCGAAACCGTGGCCGGTGCCGTATCCCAGGGGGCGGTCTCACCGTCGCCGGCGGCGCCAGGGTCACTGCCACCGAACCCCGCCCGGATCCCCGCCCCCCGGGCATCAGGCGCCCCCCTGCCCCCGCCGCAGCCATTGCTCTCCACAGCGGCGAGCATCGTCATCAACAGCGGGTGGGTAGTCACCGAGGGCGGTGGGGTGTTCGGCGGCGGCAACTTCACCGGCACCGGGACCGGCTGGGCGGCGACCGTTGACTATGGCGACGGCGACGGCACGATAGCCCTGCCGCTCGCCGGCCAGAGCTTCCAGTTCCAGCACCTCTACCTCGACGAGGGCAACTACCGGATCGTGGTGACGGTGGTCAACGCCGCCCTCCAGCTGAGCCGGGAGACGCAGTTGATCAGGGTCGTCGACTATCCCATCGGGGTGGTGCTGCCGAGCTCGGGTTCGTACAGCCTGGGCAGCGGCGGCCCCTTCAGCGTCAACGGACACTTCGTCGACCCCAGCGCTGATACCTGGACCGCCACGATGTCCGTCGATGGCGGGCCGACCAGCGGACTTGGCCTCGGCGGCCACAACTTCGTGGTCTCGGTGCCCTTCAGCACCACCGGCAGCCACACCGTCACGGTGACTGTCATCGACGACCACGGCGGCTCCGGCAGCGCCACCATCAACGTCAACGTAACCCCTTAGCGTCGCCACGCCCGTATCCGGTACGCTGCCTTGGGCCGGACCCTCGCTCCGGCGCCACAAGGAGCGAAATGCCTGAAGAGTTTGACGTCGTCTGCCTCGGGGCCGGCCCCGCGGGCGAGGGGCTGGCCTCGGAGCTGAAGGGCTCCGGCCTGACCCTGGCAGTGGTCGAGGCCAACAAGGTCGGCGGCGAGTGCCCCTACTGGGGGTGCGTCCCCAGCAAAACGATGCTCCGCTCCGCCGAGGTCCTGGCGGAGGCCGGCCGCGCCATTGAGTTCAGCGTGTCCGAGATCGACTACACCGTCGACTACGGCAAGATTCGCCGGCGCGTCCTCGACTCCGCTCGGGGCGTCGACGACACCAAGTCGGCCAAGGGCCTGGAGGCCACCGGGGCGCGGCTGTTCCGGGGCGATGGCCGTCTAACCGGGCCGCGCACGGTGGTTGTCGGCGACACAGAGCTGGTGGCCAGGAAGGCCGTGGTGGTTGCCACAGGCACGCGACCGGCGGTGCCCGACCTGCCCGGCTTGGACAGCGTCGACTTCTGGACCAACCATGAGGTGCTTTTCGCGCCTGAGCAGCCCGCGAGCATGATCGTCCTGGGCGCCGGCCCGGCGGGGGTCGAGATCGGCCAGGCCTTCCAGCGTTTCGGCACCAGTGTGACGATGATCGAGAACGCCCCCAGGGTGCTCAGCACCGAGGAGCCCGAGGCCGGCGACTACGTCCAGGGGTACCTCCAGGAGGAGGGGATGAACATCATCTGCAACTGCGGCGTCGACAAGGTCGGGTCCGGCGGCGACGGCATCATCGTGCACCGCTCCAGCGCGGACGAGGTCACCGCCGAGCGACTGCTGGTTTCGGTCGGCCGCAAGCCCAACAGCGAAGGCCTCGACGCCGACGTCGCCGGGATCAAAATCGACAAGCGCGGCTTCGTCGAGGTCGACGGCGAGACCCTGCAGGCAGGCGACGGGATCTACGCCGCCGGCGACATCAACGGCATCGGCGGCTTCACCCACCTCTCCGACTACCAGGGCCACGTCATCGGCCGCCGCATCAAGGGCATCGACGCCCGGGCCAACCACGTCGCCATCCCTCGGGTCACCTACTGCGACCCAGAGGTGGCATCGGTCGGGATCAGCGAGGCGCAGGCGCGTGAGAAGGGGATCAACGTCAAGGTCGTCCATGGCGACGTGGCCAACGACACCCGCGGCTGGATCCACGGCAAGCCGGGTGGAGTGATCAAGGTCATCG
>JBARRR010000108.1:0-5435 GCA_049644325.1 Candidatus Dormiibacterota bacterium | reverse complement strand
GGTGGCGATGTCCTCCGGCTTCAGCGTCGAGCGCTTGCGCATCGGGTGGAAGCGCGCCTCGAAGAGGATCTCGTCGGAATAGGCGTTGCCCACGCCGGCAACGAAGGCCTGGTTGCGGAGCAGGTTCTTCAGCTCGCCGGGATGCTTCTTGATCCGCGCCTGGAACTCCTCCAGCCCCACCGCGTCGGCCTCGGGGCCGAGCTCGGACCAACCGGGCACGGTGTCCAGCTCATCCTTGCCGATGAGGTAGACGCGCGCCATGCGGGCGAAATCGGTGAGGCGAAGGACATTGCCGTCGTTCAGTTCAAGCGCAAAGATCACGGCCGGCGGGGACTTGGCGTCCTTTGGTGACCAGTGGAGCCGGCCGCCCAGCATCGGGTTGATGACCAGGCTCTGAACACCGAGGTCGAAGACAAGGAACTTGCCGCGCCGCCACATCTTCTCGATGCGGTTGCCCTCCAGCGCTCGGGCCAGGTGGTCGGGCGGTGTCCGCAGCAGGAAGCCGAACTTCGGAGAGATGGTGACACGGGCGATGGTCCGGTCCGTCAGCCGGGGGCCGAGGACATCGCGGAGCACCTCCAGCTCCGGCATCTCAGGCAAGGCTCAGGCCTTGCGCAGCAGGAATCGGAACGTCGGTCCTGGCTGCTCGGTGACGCCGATGAACTCGTGGCGGTTGCGCCTGGTCCAGGCGCGGAGGTCGTGGTCGGCCCCAGGATCGGTGGCCAGCACCTCGAGAACCTGGCCGGATTTGAGGTGGTCGATCTCGTTGCGCGCCTTGATCAGCGGAAGCGGGCAGCGCAGCCCCCGCGCGTCAACGGTTCGATCGGGGGTCGGCGTCTCCTGCGGCACTAGCGAAAATACTAGTCATGCGCCACGCCTATCCATTCACCGCCATCGTTGGCCAGGACCAGATGAAGCTGGCCCTGCTGCTCAATGCCATCAACCCACGCGTTGGTGGCGTCCTGATCAGGGGCGAGCGAGGGACGGCCAAGTCCACCGCGGTGCGGGCGCTGGCTGACCTGCTGCCGGAGCGGCCGGTTGTGGTCGGGTGCCACTTCTCCTGCGACCCTCGAAACCCCGGTGACCTCTGCGTCGACTGTCGCGCTCGGGTCGCCGCCGGCGAAGAGCTCCGCAGTGAGGTCACCCGGATGCAGGTGGTGGAGCTGCCGGTCGGTGCCAGTGAAGACCGGGTCGTGGGCAGCATCGACATCGAGGCCGCTATTCGCGAGGGCAGCCGGCGTTTCGAACCCGGGATCCTGGCGGCGGCCAACCGCAACATCCTCTATGTCGACGAGGTCAACCTGCTGGACGACCACCTGGTCGACGTGCTCCTCGATGCGGCTGCCATGGGCGTCAACACAGTGGAGCGCGAGGGCGTCTCCTTCACCCACCCCGCGCGCTTCATCCTGGTTGGCACCATGAACCCCGAGGAGGGCGAGCTGCGCCCCCAGCTGCTCGACCGGTTCGGCCTCTGCGTCGACGTGCGCGGCTCGGTCGACGTCGAGGAGCGGGTTCGAATCATGGAGAACGACGCCGCCCACGCCCTCGACCCGGATGCCTTTGCCGCGTCCTCGGGGGAGTCAGAGGAGGACCTCTCGCGCCAGATAGCGGACGCCGGGCACCGCCTGCCCGACGTTGATGCCGGCCGCATCATGCTGGAGCTGGCCTCCAGCCTGGCGGTCGCCGCCGGCGCCTCCGGGCACCGCGCCGACATCGTCCTCATCCGTGCCGCCCGCGCCCTGGCTGCGCTGCGCGGGTTGTCTGGGGTGGGACTGCCCGAGATCCAGGACGCCGCCGAGCTGGCCCTCAACCACCGTCGCCGGGAGCAGCCCCCCGGCAGCCACCATGCTCCCGAAGAGGACATGCGCAAGCAGGCCGAGGAGAAGCTCCAGGAGCTGGAGGCGGAGGCCGAGAAAGCCAAGGCCGAGGGCAAGCCCGAGGCCCAGTCGCAGAGTGAGTCCGGGTCGGGCGGTGACGCCCAGGAGGTGGAGACCAGCGCCGGCCAGGCCCCGCTGGAGCCCAGCGAGCCGGCCCCGGCGGAGGGCAGCACCGCTTTCGAAGGCGAGCTCTTTCCGGTCAAGAAGATCGAGATCCCGCGCGAGCGTCGCCAGCGCCAGGCCAGCGGCAAGCGGACCAAGAGCCAGACCAGCCAGCGCCGCGGCCGCTACGTGCGCGCCACGACGGTGGAGAAGACGACCGACCTGGCGCTGGACGCCACCCTGCGGGCCGCGGCGCCGATGCAGAAGAGCCGTCGCGCCGACGCCGTGGCGGCTGGCGAGGAGGCCGGGGAGCACCTCCGGCTGGAGCGCCATGACCTACGGCAGAAGGTGCGCGACCGCAAGATCGGCAACCTGATCGTCTTCGTCGTCGACGCCAGTGCCTCGATGGACGCGGAGCAGCGCATGAACGCCACCAAGGGGGCGGTGCTCTCGCTGCTGCGCGACGCCTACATCCGGCGCGACAAGGTCGCGCTGGTGGTCTTCAGCGGCCGCGAGGCGCGAGTGGTGCTGCGGCCGACCAACAGCGTGGAGACGGCTGAACGGCGACTCAGCCGGCTGACCGTGGGGGGCACCACGCCCCTGACCCACGGGCTGGTCGAGGGGCTCAAGCTGGTCCGTTCGGAGAAGCTCAAGAATCCCGACGTGTACCCTCTGCTGGTGCTGATTTCCGACGGCCGCGGCAATATCTCGGTCTCGGGCGACGAGCCGCTGCTGGAGGCCCAGCGGGTGGCCGAGCAGGTCCGCGCCGACGGCATCCAGTCGCTGGTGATCGACTCGGCGCGGGACTACTCCAAGAGTCTGCCCGCCCGCCGGCTGGCCCAGATCTCGGGGTCGGCCTACAGCAGCTATGCCCTCAATGCCTGCAGCGACCTGGCCGAGCACCTCGGCGGCCGCTACCTCGGTCTCTTCGACCTCAGCCAGGGCTCCATCGTCGCCGGGGTGCAGGAGTCGCTGGGCCAGCGTCTGCCGGAGAAGCGGGGCGCGTGAGCGAGCTGGAGATGGCCCCCCGGGGTCCGGTCTATCCCTTCACCGCCATCGTGGGCCAGGACCGCATGCGCCTGGCGCTGGAGCTGAACGCCGTCAACCCCGCGATCGGTGGCGTCCTGATCCGGGGCGAGAAGGGCACGGCCAAGTCGACGGCGGTGCGGGCCCTGGCGATGCTGCTGCCCGAGATCGAGATGGTCGAGGGCTGCCACTACAGCTGTGAGCCGCCGAGGGGTGACGGCGAGCCGCGGCTCTGCATGGATTGCACCGAGCGGTTGGCGCGGGGCGAGAAGCTGGGCACCAAACACCGCCGCATGCGCGTCGTCGAGCTGCCCATCAACGCATCCGAGGACCGGGTTGTCGGCAGCATCGACATCGAGTCGGCGATCAAGACCGGGACCAAGCGTTTCGAGCCGGGGGTGCTGGCGGAGGCCAACCGCAACATCCTCTACGTGGACGAGGTCAACCTGCTCGACGACCACCTGGTCGACGTGCTCCTCGACGCCGCCGCCATGGGCGTCAACATCGTCGAGCGCGAGGGGGTGTCCGTGTGGCACCCGGCGCGCTTCATCCTGGTCGGCACCATGAACCCAGAGGAGGGCGAGCTCCGACCGCAGCTGCTCGACCGCTTCGGCCTCTGCGTCGACGTCACCGGCATCCGCGACGTCAAGGACCGCGTCGACATCATCGAGCGTCGGGAGGCCTGGGAGGAGAACCCCGAGGCCTTCACCGCGGGTTACGCCGAGGCGGAGACCGAGCAGGCGCAGAGGATCGCCACCGCCATCGAGCGCCTGCCGGAGATCGAGGTGCCGAGGCCCATCCTCGAGGCCATCGCCGAGCTGAGCGTCAACCTCGCCGTCGACGGCCACCGCTCCGACCTGGTGGCGCGCAAGGCGGCCCAGGCGCTGGCAGCGCTGCGCGGAATCCCCACCGTGACCCAGGCCGAGGTCGACGAGGTGATCGACATGGTGCTGGCCCACCGGGTCAAGGGCCCGCTGACCTCCCGCCCCAGCCTGGAGGCGATCAGCCGGGCCAAGTAGCGCCCCTACTCCGACACCGCCGGCGCGCGAGGCTCGGCAATGGCGGGCATGCGCGTGGATGGCACGCGCCGGCTGCCAACGCCGCTTCCGGGGCGAAGGACCAGCACCGCCCCGACCAGGCCGAAGACGAGCACGAACGCCGCCCCGCTGTAGAAGGCCAGGTGGTAGTCCCGAGTCCAGAGGAAGGCGGCCAGGGCGGGCGCAACCATGGTGCCGGCGATCCCCAGCACGCCGGCGGCCGCCTGCGCCCGTGCCTCCATCCCCTCGGGCGCCGCGGCCGCGATCAGCGCGTAGAGGTTGGCGTCGATGAAGGCGAACATCGTGCCCTCGACGGCGCCCATCGCCATCACCCAGGGGATACCCGGCAGGAGCGGGTAGGTCGCCGCGATCACACCCACCGCCAGCGTGCACACGACCGCGGGGACCCGTCGCCCGTAGCGGTCGCCGAGACGCCCGGCGATTGGGCCCAGGACCAGGAGTGGGGCGGCGAACACCGTGATCGACAGCCCCGTCAGCGCCGCCCCGGCGCCGAGCTTCTGCATGAACAGCACCCAGACGGTGTCGTAGAGGCCGAACAGGTATGTCCCCGCCGCCACCAGCAGGCCCAGTCCCACCATGTCGACGGTCAGCAGGCGGCGGAAGCCCGCGGGGATGGCGCCAAGCGCCGCCGCCGAAGCGGCACGGACGGCGCGAGGGAGGCGCCGGGTGAACAGCAGGAAGCTGACGCCGGCCGCCAACGAGACCGCAGCCTCGAGGATGAAGACGTACTCCAACGGAAGCACCGCGGCGATGCCGCCGCCGAACAGGGGCCCGACCAGGATCCCCAGCATCTCCGCAGAGGCCAGCGCCCCAAAGGCCTCGCCGCGGCGCTCGTCTGGCACCAGGTCGCTGACCAGCCCGCGCGCCGCCGGCTCGGCGGCGCCGTCCGCGACCCCCTGCAGCAGTCGCGCGCCGATCAGCAGCGGCGGGCCGCCGTGGAGCAGGTACAGCAGCGCGGCGCCGGCGTTGAGAAGCAGCGCTGCGGTGAGAACACGCCGCCGGCCGAAGCGGTCGGCCAGCGCAGCCATCGGGTACTGCAGCGCGAAGCTGGTGATGATGAAGGCGGCGGCCATGACCGCAACAATCTCCACGCCGTTGCCGCGGCCGGTGACCAGCAGCGGCAGGATGGGGAAGATGGCGCCAAAGCCGGCGCTGGACAGGACCACCGCCAGGAGCAGGGCGACAAAGGCGCGTCGCGGACCGGGTTCGAGGTCACGCCAGAGCTGCATCCGCCGATGGTACCGGGGGTGCTGAGTGGGAGCCCGGTCAGCCCTCGGCGGTATCGGAGGAGATCACGCGCGGCCGGAACTTGCGCCCGCCGCCGCCCGCCGAGCGGCGCCGGCTCGGGCCCGCCGGGCGACGCGCCTTGCGC
>JBARRR010000107.1:0-45884 GCA_049644325.1 Candidatus Dormiibacterota bacterium | reverse complement strand
TTTCCAGGTCCTGGTTGAGCTGCCGCAGCTGGTCCTCGCTGTCGCGCAGCGACTCCACCAGCCGAACCCGCTCCAGTGCGGCCGCGATGGCGGCGCTGTAAGCGGTCAGCCGGGCCACCTCGTCGCTGCCGAACAGAGGGGTGAAGGGCCCCGATAGGACGGCCAGGCCGCCGACTCCGCCACTCCCTTCCCAGGGCAGGACGATCGCGCTGCGACTGGGCCCAATGCTTACAACCCCGCGCTGCCCGGTGCGCAGCTCGGCCATGAAACGCTCTTGGAGGGACTCGTCGACGCCCTCGGCGATAAGCACGCGCCCGCTTCCGTCGGATACCAGGCCGCCGTCGGCGCCCACCAGGCGCGTCGCCCATTCCAGCGACTTGCGCGCCAGCGTGATCCGGTCGGGGGAGAATAGCAGCAGCTCGCGCACCGCCTCGGCGGCCGCGCCCTCCTCACGTTCACGCCAGTACCGACGCATCCACTTCGGCGGCGCAAAGGCGATGTAGAGGACGGGGATGATGGCCAGGGTGAAGAGCTGGATCCCGATCTTGTAAATGTCATTTTTGGCCGCCGGCGCCGCCCCGATCGCCACCACCAGCACGAGCACGATGCCGCCGTAACCTGCGCTGAGCGCGCGAAGCCGGGCGCGCTGGACCGCGGGACGGCCCCTGGACATCAACCAGAGCCTGAAGATGGGCTCGATCACGGTGGCGATCCAGACGCCGAACAGGAGGATGGCGGCGGCCAGCTGGAGCGGCTTGGGCATGTCGGGGAAAAAGACCAGCGAAGTGGTGCCCACGGTGACCGCCAGCACCGCAATGCCCGCGACGGTCTTGGTCCGACGCTTCAGCGGGACCAGGCTGTCGCGGAAGAGGAGCAGGGAATAGCCGGCGCCCATGAAGCCCGCCAGGGTGAACACGTTGATGCCGGTCTTGAGGGCGTCCGGCAGCAGGTTGTTGAACTGGCTGATCAACGAGACCAGCGCCAGGAGCCCGATGGCGAGCGCCAGGTAACGCCGGCTGGCGCCACGGTTGCGGATCCAGTCCGCCAGGGTGATAAGGGCCAGCAGGCAGAAGCCGGCCGTGCTTGCATACTGGAGAGCTGCCTGGACGGTATCCATCCCCGCCACTCTAAACCGTCGTTTACCGGTCTGAGATCGGTATCAGCGCGGCTTCAATTCGGTGTCAATACGTCCTGGCGGCTCCTGCAGGGCGTATTCGACAGCTTCCTCGCGGGTCATGCGGGCGCCCTCGTCGAATAGCTCGCGGAAGGTTGTTTCGTCGACCAGGCTGGCGATGTCCAGGCGCGTCGAGTAGCTGTCGGCCATCTGCTCTTCGAGTGTTGACCCCGTGACCTGCTGGAGGGCCATGGAAGCGCCGCGAAGTCTGATCCCGCGCTCGGCGTCGCCCAGGCGCGCTGCCAGGTCGCTGAAGTCACCCAGGAAGATGGTCTGTCCCGCGATGTCGCCCGACTCCAGCAGCAGACGGAGACCCTCGACGAAGAGGGTGCGGGCCTCGTCGACGCGGTCAAGCTTGAGTGCCGCCAGGCCCATGCCATGGTTGCTCCAGGCGAGGTCGAAGGCGCTGTTCGCCCTGCGGAACACCTCGTTGGCGACGACGCCGAGATCGTAGGCCTCCTGGTTCCGCTCGAGCTGGGCCAGGGTGCTGGCCTTGACCCAGCGCACCCGCGCGCCGCCGAGCTCGTCACCCAGCGCATCGAACTTGGCAATCGCCTCGTCGGACATCGCCATGGCGGGAAGCTTATCGGGGCTGGCGCCCAACGGGAAGATTCCGTTGTAGAGGTTGCGGGCGATGGCGGCGTCATCACCCAGCTCCCGCGCCAGGGCCAGGGCCTCGGTATACGCCGCAGTGCAGCGACCGAGATCGCCAGCCCACCACGCTATCCCGCCGGCGGCCTCCCACCCGAGCATTTGCTCTTGCTTGTGCTCGGAAACATCGGGCATCTCAAGGACCTGCTTGATCTTCTCCGCGCCCTCGACGACGTGTCCGCGCATGGTCCAGAAGCGCCAGAGGGCGGAGACCAGTCGTAGCGCGGACTCGGCCTCCTCCCGTTCCGTGAAGTAGGTGAGGGCGGTGCGGATGTTGTCGTGCTCGATATCCAGCCGCTCAAGCCACTTCAGCGAGTCGCTGCCGGTGAGCTCGGGGCCGGCGCGCTCGCCCAGCTCCAGGTACGCGTGGGCGTGGCGTTGACGGACCTCGTCGCCCTCCGGGCTCTCGCGCAACCGTTCCATGGCGAACTCGCGGATGACGTGGAGCATGAAGAAGCGCGGCTCGGCGCCGCGGTCATCGGGCCGGAGCAGGTTGTGCTCCACCAGGGACTCCAGCCCGGAGAAGACGTCGATGTCGAGGCCGGGGCTGGAGACCTGCTCGATGTCACCAATGGTGGCGCCGCCGGAGAACACCGAAAGCCGGGCCATGAGGGTCTGCACGCCTTCCTCGAGCAGCTGGTAGCTCCACTCGATCGCGCCCCGCAGGGTCTGCTGGCGCGCGGGCAGGTCACGGGCGCCGCCACCAAGGTCGGCAAGGCTGGTCTCCAGGCGCTTGAGCATGACCTCGGGCGTGAACAGCCGGATCCGGGCGGCCGCGAGCTCGATCGCAAGGGGTAGGCCATCGACCAGGGTGCAGATCCCCGCGACCGCGGGCGCGTTCTCGTTGGTCACCTGGAAGTCGGGCTTGACGCTGACCGCGCGTTCGATGAACAGCCGCACTGCCTCGAACTGCGACATTGCCTCCAGCGTTAGCTTGGCGGAGAGGTCCGGCAGAGACAGCGGCGGGATGGGGAACTCCTGCTCGCCATAGACCCTCAGGGGCGCGCGGCTGCTGGTCACCACCTTGACCGCCGGCGCCGCTTTGAGGATCTCGGCCACCGCCGGGGCCGCGTCCAGGATCTGCTCGAAGTTGTCCAGGACGAGCAGCATCTCCTTGTCGCGGAGGTGGTCGAGGAGGACGTCGATCGGCTTGCGATTGCCGACGTCCTGGATCTTCAGTGCGTCAACGATCGCCGACGGCACCAGGTCGGCATCCGTGACGGGCGCCAGCGCCACAAACCACACGCCGTGCTTGAAACGGTCGGCGGCATCGGCCGCGATTTGCATGCTGAGCCGGGTCTTGCCTGTCCCACCGGGGCCGGTAAGCGTCAACAGGCGCGCGCCGTCGAGCAGGCGGGCGCCCTCGGCCAGCTCGGCTTCGCGCCCGACGAAGCTGGTCAGCTGGGTGGGCAGGTTGTTGGGCGTGTAGTCCAGCGACTTGAGTGGCGGGAACTCGCTGGGCAAGCCCTGGATGTTGAGCTGCCAGATGTGCTCGGGCTGAGCCAGGTCCTTGAGACGGTGCTCGCCCATGTCGGCCAGGGTCACGCCTTCCGGCAGGCCACCTTGGAGCAGCGCCCGGGTGGCATCCGACAGCACCACCTGCCCGCCGTGGCCGGTGGAGGCGATGCGGGCGGCCCGGTGGATCTCGAAGCCCATGTAGTCGCCACCGACAACCGCAGCCTCACCGCTGTGCACGCCCATACGCACCCGGATGACCGCGTCCTCGGGCCACTGGTGCGCCGTCAGCGCCCGCTGTCCGGCGGCGCAGGCCGCCACGGCTTGGGAGGCTGAGGCGAAGGCGACGAAGAAGGCGTCGCCTTCGGTGTTGACCTCGGTGCCGTTGTGGGCGGCGAAGGCCTGGCGCAGGATCTCGTAGTGCTCCTGGAGCAGCGCCGTCCAGCGCTGGATGCCGAGCTGCTGGACCAGCTTGGTCGAGCCCTGGATGTCGGTGAAGAGGAACGTGACCGTCCCCGTGGGCAGGTCGGTCGCAGTGCTTAATGGCATTTAGCCAACCTGGGGCATCCTGCCCTCTTCTGCGCTCCCATTAGAAGCAGGCTAACGCAAGCTCAACAGTCCGGTTGGGCCGGCCGGCCTGGGTGCTTAGCCGCGCTCCTCGAGGGGGACGTAGGTCGCGCTGGGCGGGCCGATGTACTCCGACTCCGGCCGCATCAGGCGGTTGCCCTCGTACTGCTCGAGGATGTGGGCGGTCCACCCGGCCATCCGGCTCAGCGCGAAGATCGGGGTGAAGATGAACCGGTCGAGGCTCATCACGTGGTAGGTGCTGGCGGAGTAGAAGTCGACGTTGGGGTTCAGGTGCTTGACCTCGAGGACGACCTTCTCGACCTTCTCAGACATGTCGTACCACTTGGGTTCGCCGGCACGGATACCGAGGTCCTTGCTGAACTTCTTGAGGACCGTGGCGCGCGGGTCGTAGACCTTGTAGACGCGGTGGCCAAAGCCCATCACGCGCTTCTTGTTGGCCAGGGCGTCACGGACCCAGGCGTCGGCCTTGTCCACCTCACCGATCTCCTCCAGCATCTCCATCACGGCCGCGTTGGCGCCGCCATGTAGGGGGCCCTTGAGGGCGCCGATGGCGCCGGTGACGGCGGAGTGCATGTCCGACAGCGTGGATGCGATGACGCGGGCGGCAAAGGTCGACGCGTTAAGGCCGTGGTCGGCGTGCAGGATGAGACAGACGTCGAAGACCTTCTCAGCCAGCGGCTCGGGGTCCTCGCCCGTGTACATGCGCAGGAAGTCGCCGGCAACCGTGCGGGCAGGGTCGGGCTCGAGCGGGTCGAGGCCGCGGTGGAGGCGGCCGATGGCGGCGACCAGGGTCGCGGTCTGCCCGACCAGCCGGTGCGCCTTGCGGATGTTGGCCTCGGTGGACATGTCCTCGACGTCGGCGTCGAAGTGGGCCAGAGCGCTGACCCCGGTGCGCAGCAGGTCCATGGGGTTGGCCTCGGGATCCAGTCCCTTCAGCATGGTGAGCACCTGCGGCGGCAGGGCACGGTCGCGGCCCAGGGTCTGGCGCAGGTCCTCGAGCTCTTGCCTGGTCGGCAGCCGGCCAGTGTAGAGCAGGAAGCAGGTCTCCTCGAAGTTCGACTTCTCGGCCAGCTCGGCGATGTCGAAGCCGCGGTAGAGCAGCTTGCCGGTGCGGCCGTTGACATCGCTCATCGCGGTCCGGGCGGCGACGATGCCCTCCAGCCCGGGGCTGTACTGCTGGCCGGTTACGCCGGGGACGTCCCCAGTGGTGGCGGGCGCTTCCCTCACCAAGCTCACGTCAGGTCAGGGGGCCTTGATGGTGAAGGTCTCGCCGCCGCAGTTGTTGCACGAGGAGGGGGCGTAGAAGCCGCGATAACCCTTGCCACACCAGGAGCAGGTCCAGACATGGGTGGCAAAGAAGCTGATCAGGTCGCTGCGCGAGACCAGGCCGACCAGCTCGTTGTCGCCCTTGATGACCGGCAGGCGGCGGATGCGCCGGCGGAGCAGCAGCTCGGCCGCTTCGCCCAGGGGCGTGTCCTCGCCGACGGTCCAGGACCCGTTGGTCATGATGTCGCCGACGGTGTCGCCCGCCTTGCCGATGATGTCGGACTCGCTGACAACGCCGAGGAGGTGGTTGGCATCGTCGACCACGGGCAGCCCCGTGATCCGGTTCTTGGCCATCAGCTGCACGATGTCCACCACCGCCTGGTCCGCCTTGGCAGTCAGAACGTTGCGCGTCATGATCTCGCCGACCAGGGTTTCGGGCGTGACCTGGGCCGGGGAATCGTGCAAATGCTCCGCGGGGGCAGCCGCCCCCTGGTTCTTCTCCATCGCAGGGCGAAGATAGCACTTCCCGAGACCTCGGATCGGGCGCAGAAGAGCACGCGACGCGACCGGGTTAAGGTTGCTGTATGGCCGACACTGGCACCCGGGGTACCGAGGCGATCAAGCGCCGCCTGCTCGAAAACTGGCAGGAGGAGGTCCAGGCGGCGACGATCTACCGCCGGCTGGCCGACCGCGAAGCCGACGAGAAGCGCAAGAAGGTGCTGGCCGAGCTCGCCGAAACCGAGGACCGCCACGCACAGAAGTGGGCCAAACGGCTGGACGAGATGGGGACCAGGGTGCCCGAGCGGAGCAGCGTGCGCCTGCCCCGCTCACTTGACCTGAGCCTGCGCTTTGCGCCTGTTGACGCCGTCATCGCGCACCAGGAGGCGGAGGAGCGGCGCCTGACCGGGGCCCACGCGGAGATGACGGGCGACAGCGACACCGACGTGCTGCTGGCCGAGATCAGCGCCGAGGATGCCGAGCATGCCGCCGCCCTCCGCGCCCTGCTTCAGGGGGTCAGCCCCACCAAGCAGCCCCAGCGCAACGTGCAGACGGCGCTGGACCGCATCCTCAGCCGCGAAACCTGGCATCGGCAGGGCGGAGGCAGCTGGGTCAGCGGGGCGGTCTATGGCGCCAACGACGGGCTGGCCGCGGTCTTCGGCATCGTCGCCTTCACCTCCTCGGCTACCAATGGCAGCCACGTGGTGCTCCTCGCCGGGCTCGGCGGCGCCATCGCGTCCGCGGTCTCGATGGGCTCAGGCGCGTTCCTGGCCACACGGTCGGAGAACGAGCTCTACCAGGCCCAGATCCATCGCGAACGCGAGGAGATCGAGGACGACCCCGAGGAGGAGCGCAAGGAGCTGGAGCTCTTCTACCAGCTCAAGGGGCTTTCCGAAGCCGAGGCCAAGCTTTTGGCCGACCGCGTCGCTCAGAATCCCAAGGCCCTCCTCGACGCCATGGCCCAGGAGGAGCTCGGCCTGCCCGTCAACCCCACCGGGAACCCCGTCCAGGCAGGCCTGGCCGCGCTGATCTCCACCGCGGTGGGCGCCATCATCCCGGTCATCCCCTTCTTCTTCCTCACCGGTGAGGCAGCCATCGTCTCCGCCGGCGTGGTCTCGATCGTGGCGCACTTCGCCGTCGGCGCCGCCAAGGCGCTGTTCACGCTGCGCAAGTGGTGGGCGTCAGGCCTGGAGATGACCGTGGCCGGCATCGTGGTCGGGGCCGTCACCTACGTCGTGGGGTTCTTCTTCCACGTGAGCTGAAGGGGCTGCAGGTGGCGCTAGACTCCCCGGCGTGACCAACCGCCTGGCAGGGCAGACCAGCCCCTACCTCCTCCAGCACCAGGACAACCCGGTCGACTGGTACCCGTGGGGGGCGGAGGCGCTGCAGCGCTCCAAGGAGGAGGACAAACCGATCTTCCTCTCCATCGGTTACAGCACCTGCCACTGGTGCCACGTGATGGAGCGCGAGTCGTTTGAGGACGCGGCGGTGGCCGAGGTGATGAACCGGGACTTCGTCTGTATCAAGGTCGACCGCGAGGAGCGGCCCGACCTCGACACCATCTACATGTCGGCGGTGCAGCAGATGACCGGGAGCGGCGGTTGGCCGATGAGCGTGTTCCTCACGCCCGACCTCAAGCCCTTCTTCGGCGGCACCTACTATCCTCCCACGGCGCGATATGGCATGCCCGGTTTTGTCGACGTCCTCGACGCCGTCGCCGAGGCCTACCGCGAGCGACGCGACGAGGTAGAGGAGAACGCCGGTCGCCTGGCCGACGTCATCAGCGCCGGCATCGGCAATGGCCACCAGGCGGCCGACCCCGACAGCGCCATCCTCGATGACGCCGCCCGAGCCCTGCTCCGGCAGCACGACGCCGCCGGCGGCGGTTTTGGCGGCGCCCCCAAGTTCCCCCAGGCGATGGCGCTCGACTTCCTCCTCCGCTCCTGGCGGCGGACCGGCGACGAGGCGATGCTGGCGGCAGTGGAGACCAGCCTCATCAGGATGGCCCACGGCGGCATCTACGACCAGCTCGGCGGCGGCTTCCACCGTTACTCCACCGACGATCGCTGGCTGGTGCCGCATTTCGAGAAGATGCTCTACGACCAGGCGCTGCTGGCCCCGCTGTTCCTGCGGGGCTTCCAGGCCACGGGCACCCGCGGCTACCTGACCGGCGCCACCGCCACCATCGACTACGTGCTCCGCGACATGACCTCCCCTGATGGCGGCTTCTACTCCGCTGAGGACGCCGACTCCGAGGGTGTGGAGGGGCTCTTCTACACGTGGACGCCGGACGAGGTGCGCGCCGTTCTGGGCGACGATAACGAGCTGTTCGCCAGGACGTTCGGCATCACCGAGGAGGGCAACTACGAGGGTCGCAACATCCTCCATGTCGCCGGCGACCGGCGCACCATCCCCGGCGAGCTCGGTATCGAAGAGGGCGCCTACCGGGAACGGCTTGCCTCCGGCAAGGTCAAGCTCCTCGAGGTGCGCAGCGGCCGCGTCCGGCCCTCCCGCGACGAGAAGATCCTCACCAGCTGGAATGGACTGATGCTGGCCGCGGTGGCGGAGGCGGCGGCGGTGCTGGAGCGGCCGGACTACCTGGCCGCGGCCCAGCGCAACGCTGGCTTCCTGGTGGACACGGCCTACCTGGACGGCGCAGTCACCCGCACGGCGCTCAGGGGCGGTGGGCGCCCGCCCGGCTACCTCGAGGACTACGCCGCCCTGGCGCATGGTCTGCTCCGCCTGTACCAGGCCGACTTCAACCCGCGCTGGTACGAGGCTGCCCGAGACATCGCCACTGCGATGCTGGAGCGCTTCAAAGACCCCGATGGCGGCGTCCTCTATTCCGCCGGCGCCGACCAGGGCGACATCCTCTTCCGCCCCAAGGACTGGGATGACAACGCCGTCCCGGCGGGCAACTCGCTGGCCGCGGAGGTGCTGGTCGAGCTCTCCCTGCTTTCCGGTGAGGGCGCCTACCGCGACGCCGCGCTCGACCTGATCGCGTCCCTGACGCATGCGCTCGGCTCCCACCCGCTCTTCTTCGGCCGGCTCCTGTCGGCCCTCGACACCCACCTCTCCAATCCCCTGGAGGTGGCCGTGGTCGGCGACCTCGATGCCGAACCGGCACGGGCCCTTCTGCGCGCGGTCCATGCCGAGTACCTTCCGGCCAAGGTGCTGGCTGCCGGTCCCGCGGGTAGCGCCCTACCGGAGCTGCTGGCAGAACGCGGCCCCGCCAAGGGCCACGCGGCGGCGGCCTACGTTTGCCGCGGTTTCGTGTGCTCGCGGCCGGTCACCACCGCGAGTGAGCTACGCGACCAGCTGGGGATCCCGATGTCAGCCCCGGAGGGCTACCAGGCGATCTAGCGCGTTAGTTGGGGCGGTTGGCGCGGCTGCGCCGGTCGCCGGTGCCCCGGCGCATGGTCTTGCGACGGTCGCCGCCGCCGGCCGGCCTACGCAGGTCGGGCGGATCCTCGAAGAGCTCCGCCTCCGCCTTGCGCAAGAGGGCCAGCGCCACCGGCATCGGGTCGCGAATGCCATCCTGGGTGGCGGCAAAGTCAACGATGGCGCCCTGGAGAGCGGCTTCGGCAGCCAGCAGCCGGTCGCCGGAGGGCCCGCTGGCGCCGCGCTCACGGTTGGCCAGGGCCATGGCGCGCTCGGCTTCGACCCAGGTGCTCAGCACCTGGGCGCGGGAAGACTTGAAACGTCGCCACATGACGTCGAGGTTGGTCTTGGCGGGAGATTGTGCGTGGGTGGTCATGGCCTAGGCCCCGACACTACATCGGGCCTTCCCAGGCAACAACCTGCGGTGACGTTCTCGTTACAGGATGATTACGCATCGATTGCTGAGAACCGGATCGGGCGAGTCGCCGTAGATCGGCTAACATCACCCGATGGCCGAGCGGCGCTATCCGCACCCAATGCCACGGGAAGGGATCACAGGAACCGTCACCGAGCTCGTCGATGACGTCCAGCGACTGGTCCAGCTCGAGATCGAGCTGTTGCAGCTGGAGCTCAAGGAGCTCGCCATCCGCAACGCCATCGCCATCGGCCTCATCGCGACGGCCGCGATGGGGGTTCTGTTTGCGGTCATCTTCCTGCAGGTGACGCTGGTGGAAGCGGTGCCGCTGCCGACCTGGCTCAACGCCCTGCTCCTGGCGGCGTTCTGGGTGATCGTGGCGGTGACCCTCTTCCTCGTGGGCCGGGCGCGGATCAAGATCGAGCCGCCAGAGAAGACGATCCAGTCAATCAAGGAAGACCTGGAATGGGTGAAAGCGCAGATCAGACTAATCACGAAATAGAGGAGCTGCGCGCCCACATGGGTGAGCGGATCCTCGACGTCAAGCAGCAGGTGGTGCCCAGGCTCCGCCAGGCGCGCCGCATCGCGATCACCGTGACCGCGGTCGGCGTCGGCGTGGTGGTGGTTGGCACCGTCGCGGTGGCGACGATGGCGGCACGCCGCCGGCGCCGGCGGCGCAGCCTGAGGGGCCGCGCCGAGGCAGTGGGGAAGGCCGCCGCCCACCCGGAGCAAACCGTCAAGAAGGCTGAGGTGGCGGTCGAGAATATGGCTGACGACACGCGGGAGCGCATCAAGGCCGAGCTTCGCCAGGAGCTGAAGAAGGAGCTTGACCTGCAGGACCGCGAGCCGATGCGCGAAAAGATCGTGAGCACGGCGCTCAAGACCGCCGCCACCACCGCAATCCCGATCATCATCCGCCAGCTGGAGAAACGCGCCCGCTGAGGCGCGGCTGTCTGTAGGATGCGCGCATGAGGGTAGGCGACCTGATGACCCACGAGGTCACCACCATCAAGCCGGACGCCAGCCTCGAGGAGCTGGCCAGGGTGCTGGCCGAGAAGGACGTCTCGAGCCTCCCCGTGACCGCCGAGGGACGCCTGGTGGGCGTGGTCAGCGAGTCCGACGTGATTGGCAAGAGTGGCGAGACGGTGGCCGACATCATGACCACCACGCCGTTGACCGCGACGCAGGAGATGAGCCTGAAGGAGGTCGCTGACATCCTCACCACCAAGAAGATCAAGCGCATCCCGGTAGTGAGCGGCCAGGCGGTGGTGGGCGTGATCAGCCAGCGCGACCTGATCCGGGGCATGGCCGGCGGTATCGTCCAGGCCGAGGACCTCGGCCACGAGCTCAAGGCGGTCAAGTCCGGCGCGGTGCCGGAGACCCGCTCGGTGGCCATGGAGCTGCTGTGGAAGTGCGACGACTGCGGCTACCTGGAACAGAACGCCGAGAACCCTCCCGACAAGTGCCCTCAGTGCGGCGCCCCACGGGAGCACTTCGTCAGCGTCACCGAGGACTAGTCGGGCTCGATTTCGTACTCCAGGTAGGAGAGCAATTCGCCCTCCTGCTCCAGGCCCAGCTCCAACAGCATGGTGCCCTTGTCCGCCGGCATGTTGACCTCGGCGTCGTAGACCGCGGCCGGCTGGTCCGGTGCTGGGATCAGGACGGGGACCTGGCCGCTGCGGTCGCGGACGAAGGGCAGCCAGCCGGTTGGCTCCAGCGCCCGGAGCCGCCAGCGGACCAGCCCGCGCCCGTTGGTGGCGACGTCGTCGTTGATCACGTGGAAGCGCAGCCTGACCGCGTCGCCGCCGGCGAGGCGGTGCCAATCGGCCAGCACCGTGGTCGCCGCCAGCGCACCCTCCGCCTCGTCGAGGTCTGGCAGCTGGCGCAACACCAGCGCTGTCAGCGGCTGGAACTTGGCCCGCCGCACGGCCTCGACCTCGGCGCGGGCCGCGCCAGATAGGAAGTACGGTTCGTCGCCGGCGGTGGCGCCACCCATGACGTCGCCGGGCGATCCGCCGGTTCGCTGCAGCAGCACGGCGGCGCTGGCGTGGGGCGCGATCACGCCGATGGCCTCCTTCATGTGGTCCCGGTGGGCAAGCTCGTCGCCCTCCCCGGCCAGGAACGCCGGCGGGTCGACGACCAGCAGCACACCGGCGCTGTCGGCCGAGTCGGCGGTGCGGTCGCTGGGGACCTGGCCACGAGAGAGCGCCAGGTCGAGCCCGGCCAGCCGCCAGGCGCCAATCGGGTCGGCGCTCTCGCCCGGTGGCAGGGGCGGCAGGACGGCGCCACGCGGGAAGTGACGACGGCCGTTGATGGTCCATGCCATGCCCCCGGCGGAGGGTTCGAGGTCGATCTCGCGGATGCCCACCCGCCTCGTCGTCACGGTACTGCGGCGGCCGTCAACCTCGACCTGAGCGACCAGCGTGTACAGCGGCTGGTCGCCGAGGGTCCAGGGCCACCACAGCTGGGGGCGGTCGACCGCGACGCGCGTTTCCAGGTTGATGCTCTCGCCGCTGCGCAGCCGCGCCGGCCGGCGCCAGCGAACCAGGGGCGTGTCGCTCTCCGGCGTCAGCATCTGCCAGCCCACGGTGACCTGCATCTCACGGCCGTCTAGGTTGGTCAGCGCCGTCTTGATGCTGGCCTCGGCGAGGCCCGGGGTCAGGTGCCAGTTGGACTCCAGCGACTGCACGATGACGTTGCCGGTGCGCTCCAGCCAGACGCGGCCGATGACCCCCAGTGGCCACCAGAGCCCGCCGTCGTCCTGCAGGTGGCTGAGCGGCGCCGGCAGGTGCCCGGGGTCGCCGTTGGCCTGGACGCAGACGGCCACGATGTTGGTCGCCTCCAGGTACGACGAGATGTCGAAGCCGAACGACCCCGGGTAGCCGTAATGGCTGCCCAGCAGCCGGCCGTTGAGCCAGACATTGACAGCCAGGAAGGCGCCGTCAAAGCGAAGCACGGTGCGCTCTCCCCAGCCTGGGCGGGCGAATTCGGCGCGGAACCAGACGGAGGTCGCCTCCGGGCCGCCGCGGACCGTCAGGGACTCGTCGGGGTGCCACTCACCCGCCGGCGTGGCGACCCGGTGGTATCCCTGCTCCTCTCCCTCACCGAGGTCGAAGAGCTGGCGCCGCCAACCGTTGACCCGCTGCCGGTCAAGTCCCTGAGGCAACGTCAGGAGGAGGCAGTCGGAGGCCACCGGCAGAGTGTACTTACGGCTGGACGAGGGCGGCGCCGTCGCCCACGGCCAGGCGATGAACTGCTCCCCCACCCCGCTGCCGGGCGGCGCCGGGGACCTTGAGGCCGGCCTCGATCTTCGAGGCAATCGACTCCGCCTCGCTCGCCGCCGCCACCGCGAGGACCGAGCCGCCAAAGCCGGCCCCCATCACGCGCGCCCCCGGGCAGCCCGCGTCGACCGCCACCTCCACGATCTCGTCCAGCTCCGGCAGGCTGACCTCGTAGTCCCGGGCCAGGCTGCGATGGGAGGTCAGCACCAGCTGGCCCAGGGCCTCGATGTTGCCGGCCTCAAGGCAGGCCACCGCCATCCGCACCCGCATACACTCGCCGGCGATGTGCCGCGCTCGCCGGCCCAGCGGCTCAGGCAGCGCCAGCGCCTCGACCTCGCGGGGTTCGAGGTCGCACAGGCTTTTCAGCTCGCTGTTCATCTGCCGCGCCTGGCGGAGCGCCTCCACCGCCTCGGCGGCGCGATCCGCGTACCCGCTTCCGCGCAGCTCGCGCTCGATGCCGCTCTGGATCACCAGCCAGGCGATCTCACCCGGGAGGGCCACCAGCTCGCCGATCTCCACTGCGGCGTCGAAGAGGAGGGCATGGTCCCTGCGGCCGAGGACGACGGCGGCCTGGTCCATGAGCCCGCTGGGTACGCCGACGAAGTTGTTCTCGGCGGCGCGTGCCAGCCGGCCGGCGTCGAGCGGCTCGGCCACCAGGTCGGCAAGGTCCAGCACCGCCATGGTGGCGGCCACGCCGAGCGCGGCGGAGCTGCTCAGGCCGGAGCCCTCGGGGATGTCGGAGGCGATCGCTATCCGGGCGGGGACGGCCAGGCCCTCCGTGCCCAGCTCGGCGACCACGCCCAGCGCGTAATCTGCCCAGCCGCCAGTGCGTGCCAGGGATTCGGGGTCGGCGCGGACGACGTCGTCATGACGCTCGCTGGCGACCTCGATGCGCTCGCCCTGGCTGACCGCCACGGCCAGGTAGCGGTCAATCGCCGCGGGGAGGCAGAGGCCGCCGGCGTAGTCGGTGTGCTCGCCGATGATGTTGATCCGCCCCGGCGAGACAGCAACGGCGGCGGGGTCGGTGCCGAAGATGCCGCGATGGAGCTCGGCCGCCCGCGCGGCGATGTCCGCCCGGCCGGGGTTCACCTTGACGCTAGGAGATGGGTTGGAAGCCGGGGCCGGGCTTGAAGGGGAGGCCGCCGGCGGAGACCATCGCCGCCACGCTGACCCGGCCGGCGACCGCCTCGGCGACGCCGTTGAACACCTTGCCCAGCTCGGATTCGGGCTCGGCCGCCATCAGCGGAACGCCACTGCCGCCACCCAGCCGCAGCTTGGGATCCAGCGGCACCTCGCCCATGAAGGGCACGCCCAGCTTGTCGGCCAGGCGCAGGCCGCCGCCGTGGTCGAAGACGTCGGTGCGCTCGCCGCAGTGGGGGCAGAGGAAGTAGCTCATGTTCTCGATCACGCCCAGGATCTGGACCGACAGCGTGGTGAACATCGAGGCTGCCTTGGTCACGTCCTCCACCGCCACGTCCTGCGGCGTCGTCACCAGCACCGCGCCGGTGATGGGGATGCTCTGCGTCAGCGTGAGCGGCGCGTCGCCGGTCCCAGGCGGGAGGTCGACGACCAGGTAGTCGAGGTCGCCCCAGGCAACGTCGTAGAGGAACTGCTTGAGCGTTCCCGCGATCATGGGGCCACGCCAGATCACCGGTCGATCGGACGGCAGCAGGAACCCGATCGACATGATCTTGATGCCGTGTGCCTCCAGCGGGATGATCTTGTTGTTCTCGCCATACGGGGTGCCGCTGGCGCCCATCATGGTGGGCAGGTTGGGACCGTAGACGTCGGCATCGACCAGCCCCACGGCGGCCCCCGAGTTGCGCAGGGCCAGGGCCAGGTTGGCGGCCACCGTGGACTTGCCCACACCACCCTTGCCGGCGCCGACGGCGATCACGTTCTTGACCCCCTCGATGGGGGTCTTGTCGCCGACGCCCTTGAAGGTCATGACCTGGGAGCCGAAGTCCAGGTTGACCGCGGTGACACCCGGGATTCTCTCCATCAAGGCGTTGCGAATCCTGCTGCTTATCTCGTCCTTCAGCGGGCACGCCGGCGTGGTCAGGATCACGGTCGCGGAGATGACGCCACCCGAGACCTGCACGTCGCGGATCATGTTCAGCTCCACGAAGTCCTTGTGAAGCTCCGGGTCCTCGACGCCCTGGAGGGCCTGGAGGACGTCGGTCTCGGTGATCCCAGCCATAGGTGAGTTTACCGGCCGCGGGACCTCGATCAGTTCCCCGTGGTCACGTACCTGTAGATGATGTTGTCCACCAGCCGCTCCACCGGTGCCAGGTCGTCGGTGTAGATCGGCAGGTGGGGCGTAACCTGCTTGGGTGGCGGGTTGCCGGATGCCTCCTGCATCACCGCCGCCACCAGTGGCGGGTAGAGCGACGCCTCGCGGTTGAAGTTGGCGGCCACCTCCGACGGCTGGGTCGGCTGGTTGGTGGCGTAGACGATGGAGTTGAGGAACTGGCTGGCGTCCTGCTGGTAGACCTCGGGGAACACCGCGAGCAGGGTCCCGCTGACGGCGTCCACCAGCCGGTAGTCGTTGGGCGCCCGACCGACGTTGACCACCACCACGCCGTTGGGCTTGAGGTGCTGGCGGGCGCTCTGAAAGAACTCCTTGGTGGTGAGCTGGAAGGGGATGTACGGCTGCCGGTAGGCGTCGACGGCGATGATGTCGTACTGGTTGTCGGTGGTGTCCAGGAAGTAGCGCCCGTCCGCGGCGATGGCGTTGAGGTTGGGCTCGTTCATGTCGAAGTACTTCCGCCCGACGTCGATGATCCGGGGGTCGATCTCCACGCCATCGATGGGCACCGGTCCGTACGCGGCCGTGATCTGGCGCGCGACGGTGCCGCCGGCCAGGCCGATGATCAGGACGCGTTCCGGCTTCTGGCCGGTCCACTGGCGGTGGCCGAAGAGCGGCGCCAGCGAGAAGTAGTCCCAGGGCCCGCGGGTCAGCTGCCGGCCGGGATCGTAGATAGAGTGGATGGCCTGGCCCTCGTTGAGGATCAGGTCGTGCTCGCTGCCCCGCTCCACCACCTGGATGTAGCCGTACTCCGAGTCCGACTCGTAGATCGCCGTGCCATCGGCGGGCGGCCGTATGGAATCGATGGGCAACGCGGCTCCTACCAGCGGCACCACCGATATCGCCGCCACCAACAGCGTCCTGGCGTAGCGCACCGTGATCATCCCCACCACCGACATCAGGAGCATCACCGCCCCCAGCCCGTAGATGGTGGCGCGGGTGCCGAAGCTGGGGATCCACCAGAAGGCCGGCAGAAACGCGCCCAGGATCGAGCCGGCGGTGGAGATGGCGTAGACCAGGCCCGCGGCCCGACCGGCGACGCCGACGTTGTCCACCCGCAGCCGGATGACGTAGGGCGACACCATCCCCAGCAGGATCACCGAGGGCGCGAATATCAGGATCACCGCCACCAGGGCGCCGATGAAGGCCCCGGCCTGCAGGTGTTGCAGGGAGCTCTGCGAGAAGAGCAGGACCGGCCGCGACACCAATGGGATCAGGAGAACCAGTGCCGAGGCGATGGCGGTGAGTCGGAACAGGTAGTCCGCCCGGGGCCAGCGGTCAGCCGCCCAACCCCCGATGTAGTAGCCCAGCGTCAGGTAGAGGAGTATCAGCCCGATCAACGCGCCCCAGATGTAGGTCGAGGTGCCGAAGAACGGCGCCAGCAGCCGCGAGGCCGAGATCTCCAGTCCAAGGCTGGTGACGCCGCCGACGAATGCCAGCAGCAACAGCAGCGGTCCCTGTCCCTTCCGGCCGTTCCCAGCGGGCGCAACGCTGTTGTTTGGGGCAGGAGGCACGGGATATGATAGCCACCGCGGAAAAGCATTCCTAGAAGCACACCTCGGAGCGCGCGGGCGGGCCCCCGTCCCCTCCGAGGGCCCCTCAGCGCCGCCCTTGCGGTTACGCGCCCCCGGCCCGGGCCGTCCAAGAGCGGAGACATAAAGGAGCAGCGAACTTGGCAGAAGGGAAGAAGGTCACGCTCAGCTTGATCAAGGCCGACGTGGGCGGCTGGGTGGGACACAGTTCGTCGCACCCGGCACTGCTCGCGAAGGCGCGTGAGGTCCTCGGCAACAGCACCCTGATCGAGGACTACTACGTCACCCAGGCGGGCGACGACGTCCAGATGATCATGACCCACTACCACGGCATCGACAACGAGGAGATCCACAGGCTCGCGTGGACCGCCCTCGAGGAGGCCGCCAGCGTGGCCCATGAGATGCACCTCTATGGCGCCGGCCAGGACCTGCTGGTCGATGCCTTCAGCGGCAACGTCAAGGGCATGGGGCCAGGCGCGGCCGAGGTGGAGTTCGTCGAGCGCCCCTCCGAGCCAGTGCTCTGCTTCATGGCCGATAAGACCGCTCCCGGCGCCTGGAACATGCCGCTGTTCCGCATGTTCGCCGATCCCATGACCACCCCCGGCCTGGTGATCGACACCAAGATGCACGAGGGCTTCATCTTCACCGTCCACGACGCCGTCGAAGGCAAGACCATCGACCTGCAGACGCCCAACGAGACATACGACCTGCTCATGTTCCTGGGCGCTCCCGGGCGCTTTGTCATCGACCACATCCGTCCCGCCAGCTGGAGCGACGAGTGGTGCGCGGTGGCGTCGACCACCAAGCTGACCATGATCGCGGGCCGCTACGTCGGCAAGGACGACCCCGTGTGCATCGTCCGCTGCCAGTCCGGGTACCCGGCGGTGGGCGAAGCGCTGGAGCCGTTCGCCTTCCCCCACATCGTCCCCGGGTGGATGCGCGGCTCCCACATGGGCCCGCTGATGCCGACCTCGGTGGCCGGCGGTCACCCCTCACGCTTCGACGGTCCACCCCGGGTCATCTGCCTCGGTTTCCAGATCGCCGACGGTCGCCTGGGCGAACCGCGCGACATGTTCGACGACGTGAGCTTCGACCTGGCCCGCGAGAAGGCCAACGAAGTCGGCGAGTACCTGCGCCGCCACGGTCCCTTTGAGCCCCACCGGCTGCCGCTGGAGGAGCTGGAGTACACAACCATGGCGGGCCTCCAAAAGAGCCTCGAAAGCCGCTGGCAGGACGAGCACGTCCACAAGATGGACAAATCCAAGGCCAAGGCTGAAGGGCCGATGGACCTGGACTGACCAGGGCCACCAGGCGGGTTTTACGCGGCCAGCGCGGCCAGCAGGGCCTCGGCGTCCCGCCGGGCGCGCGCCTCGATCTTCTCCTCGCCGCGGTGCGGTGACGCCAGGAAGGCCTTCAGCTCCCTGACCCGGTTGCGCGCCATCTCCCGCGCCTGCTCGGCGGTGAAGGCCTTGTTGCCCTGCAGCTTGCGGCCCCCCTCCTGGCCCCCTTCAGGGAAGTACCAGTCCTTGAAACTGTCGCCGCTGCCAATGTCGTGCAGCAGCTTGCCCAGCGGCGTGGCAATCGGCGGGACCCCGCCAAGGAGGCCCACCTGGGTGGTGCGGAACAGGGGCTTTTCGTACTCGATCATGAGGTGGCCGCCGGCGGGGACGGCTTCGGCCAAGGGCCGCAGGTAGGGCGCCAGCCCCGGCTCCCACTCCCCCGCCAGGTCCGTGCCGGCAGGTGGATCGATGTCGAAGATCTCGGCCCAGTTCTGGCCGGGGTAGGGACCGTCGTTGTACAGCCCCTGGGCCAGGCGCTCGGGAGTCCCTCCGTCGACGGGTTCGACGAAGAGGCGGAAGTAACGGCCGCCAACCCTGCGAGGACCGAGCCAGGCGCGCAGATGGCCACCCAGGACTGCTGCGCCCTCGACCGACACCAGCGAGAAGCGCCCGTCCTTGATCCCGGCTCCGGCCTGGCTGAGCACGTCGGGCAGGGGATGAAATTCGAAGCGGGGCATCAGGCGCTCTTGCGGATCAGGTCGATGTAGTCGATCTCGGGGACCAATGAGGACAGCTCGCGCCGGCCGGGTTCGATCTCCAACGCGTGCTCGTAGACGAAGCTGTAGACGTTGGCGAAGGTCCAATCGCCGAAGTTCAGCGCCTCGAAATCCCGGCGGACCCGGGCCTCCGCCTCGCCGGCTTCGAAGACCTCCCAGCTGGTGGCGTAGAGAGACTGCAGGATCCGCAGCTCGGCCTCGAGCTCGGCGATGATCACATGGTCGCCCTGGCGAGCCCGCAGCCCGTTGATGCTGCGCTGGATCTCCTGCATCTCGACCTGCCACTCGTCCACGCTAAGAGCGTATCGAAGGGCGGGCTACCGGTGCGGGCGCCGGCGGCGATCAGGCGGCGGCGACGGCGAGGTGCTCGAGGAGGAGGTCATCGACGCGCTCGGGGACTTCGAAGTTGGGGTCATGGCCGACGTTGTCAAGGATGTGCACAAACCAGCCCGGCCGCCTCTTGCCCATGCGCCTGATCGCCCCTCGCTGGACGATCGGGTCGTGGTCGCCGTAGATCAGAAGTGTGGGCGCGGCGATAGCGTCGACCACGTCGCGGTCAAAGGCCCGCACGCTCCGGTAGTACTTGCCCATCGACGTCCGTGCCTCGGTCCAACCGACGTATGGCAGGCCCGCGCGGATGCGCTCCTCCTCAATCGCCACCAGGCCGTCCACCAAGCCGCTGTCGAGCGCCTCGAAGTCCACCACCGCGCGCCGCAGGGCGGACTCCACCAGGCCGCGCGGGCTCATGAGGCGGGCCGCCAGGAGCCCGGCCAGGTTTCCCAGCATGCGGTTCTGCTCGAAGAACCGCAGGATGGGCTGGGGGATCACCGGCGTCACCTCGCGGGCGGCCGGTGGGACCGCCGGGTCGATCAGCACCAGGTCCGACACCATGTCGGCGCCACGGCCCGCCTGGAGCATGGCGATGAGTCCGCCCATCGAGTGCCCCACCAGCACTACTGGCTCCCTGACCACCTTGCGCAGGAAGGTGTCGAGCATCGCCTGGTTGTCATCGATGGTGGCGTGCCGCCTCTTGACCGGGGTACGTCCGAAACCGATGAGGTCTGGAGCCACAACTCGGAAGTGCCCGGCCAGGCGCGGGGCCATCAGCATCCACTCCACGTAGGACCCGCCCAGCCCGTGGACCAGCACCATCGGGCGTCCCTCACCACCCCAGTCCATGTAGTGGACGGCGCCGTCGATGTCCACCCACTTCGATCTCATCGCCGCGGTGTATGCCTCGATCTGCTCGTGGAGTCCGGTCCGGGAACCGGCCCTAGTGGATCAGCGAGTGAGTGGCCACCGCGCTCGCCACCAGGATGGCGATGATATTGATGACCTTGATCATGGGGTTGATGGCCGGGCCGGCGGTGTCCTTGTAGGGGTCGCCGACGGTGTCACCGGTGACCGACGCGGCGTGTGTGTCGGTGCCCTTGCCGCCGAGGTGGCCATCCTCGATGAACTTCTTGGCGTTGTCCCATGCGCCACCACCGCTGGTCATCTGAATGGCCACGAATACGCCGACCACGATGGCGCCGACAAGCATGCCGCCCAGCGCCTTCGGGCCCAGGATGAAGCCGACGGCGATCGGCGCCAGCACCGGGATGATGCCGGGCAGGATCATCTCCCGCTGGGCGGCGGCGGTGACCAGGGCGACGGCGTGGCCGTACTCCGGCTTCTCCGTCCCCGCCATGATCCCGGGGTGCTCCTTGAACTGGCGTCGGACCTCGTTGACCACCCCGGCGGCGGCGCGGCCCACCGCCAGCATGCTCAGCGAGGCGAACAGCACCGGCAGGATGCCACCGATGAACAGCCCCACGATGACCAGCGGGTCGGAGAGGTCGAAACGGATCTGGTGGGCGGCGTCGAGGTGGAGGGCGTCGTTGAGCTCCTGGGTGTACGAGCCGAAGAGCACCAGGGCGGCCAACCCGGCGGAGCCGATGGCGTAGCCCTTGGTGACGGCCTTGGTGGTGTTGCCGACGGCATCCAGCGGGTCGGTGACGGCCCGGACCGCCTCCTCCATCTCGGCCATCTCGGCGATGCCGCCGGCGTTGTCGGTGATCGGACCGTAGGAGTCGATGGCGACGATGATCCCGGTCATCGAGAGCATCGACATGGCCGCGACGGCGATGTAGTACAGGGCGTGGTCGCCGCCGAGCGCGGCGGCGCCGATGATGCCGGCCGCGATCACCAGCACGGGCAGGGCCGTCGCCTGCATCCCCACCGCCAGCCCGGCGATGATGTTGGTCGCGTGGCCGGTGGTGCTGGCCTCAGCGATGTGCTTGACCGGGCTGTAGTTGGCGCTGGTGTAGTAGTCGGTGATGAAGACCAGGGCGACGGTGATGAGGATGCCGATGACCGCCGCGGCGAATAGGCGGTTGACATCGGCGCCGGCAATGGTCGCCATGTACTGCCTGGTGACCAGGTAGAAGCCGATCAGGGCCAGGACCGCGGCCACACCGAGGCCCTTGTAGAGCGCGTTCATGATGTTGCTGCTGCGGCCCAGCCGGACGAAGAAGCTGCCGATGATCGAGGCCACGATCGAGACCGCCCCTAGCAGCAGCGGGTAGATCACAAACTCGATCTGGCCGGGGAACACAAGTGAGCCCAGCAGCATCGCCGCCACCGAGGTGACGGCGTAGGTCTCGAAGAGGTCGGCGGCCATGCCGGCGCAGTCGCCCACGTTGTCGCCCACGTTGTCGGCGATCACCGCGGGGTTGCGCGGGTCGTCCTCGGGGATGCCGGCCTCGACCTTGCCCACCAGGTCGGCGCCGACGTCGGCGGCCTTGGTGTAGATGCCGCCGCCCAGGCGGGCGAAGACGGACACCAGGGAGGCGCCAAAGCCGAGCCCGACCAGCGCCTTGGGGTCCTTGAAGATGCCGTAGCTGAGGGCCACACCCAGGAGTCCGAGGCCGACGACGAAGAAGCCGGTGACGGCGCCACCGCGGAAGGCCATCGACAGAGCCGCGCTGAGGCCCTTGCGGGCGGCCTCTGCGGTCCGCACGTTGGCCCGCACCGAAACGTTCATCCCGACGTAGCCCGCCGCCGCCGAGCAGGCAGCCCCGACCACGAAGAGGACGGCCGTCTGGTAGCCCAGGGTGAAGAAGAGAACCAGGAAGATCACCAGGCCGACGATGGCGATGATCGTGTACTGCCGGTTGAGGTAGGCCGAGGCGCCCTCCTGGATGTACCCTGCGATCTCCTGCATACGGGCATTGCCGGCGCTGCTGCGGACCACGCTGAGGGCGAGGTAGCCCCCGAACGCGATCGCCAGGACCGCGCAAAGCGCTACCAGTAGAAGCTCAAGGGACATCCAAACTCCTGTGTCTTCGGGGTTTCCCGGTGTAATCCCGCCACCGGGGCGGCGGTCGGCCGGGCATGAGCCCACCAGCGTTCCGCGGCGCCCAACTTTACCAGCCTCGCCGGAATCAGGTCAGGGTGATGCTTGCGGGGACGCTGAGGCCGCGCCGGGGCTGGGCGATGGCCGCGGCACCGGCGGGTTGTCGACCAGGCCGAGGATGGGCACGTCGATGCTGGCCACCGGGATGGCGTAGACGTCATTGCCGCCGGGGGTGCGGACGTAGTCATTGACCCCGTCAGTGGTCTTGCCGCCGATCCACAGGGTCGTCTTCTGCCCAGATGCCGTGGACACCGTGAACTCCCCGGTGGTGGCCCGGTCGAGGCCGAAGCCAGGAAAGTCATTGACCCCGAAGATGGTTCGCGCCGGCCGCAGCTGGACGATGCTGGTGAAGAGCTGGATCGCGGAGGCCTGGTCGGCGATCTGTGGCTGGCAGTTGGTGGGCTGGTCGGCCGGACACAGCTGGTAGGTAAAGGTGAGGTTGCTCCGCACGATCGTCAGGATCTTGTTCTTGGCCTTGATCTCGACCTGCCCGATCTGGTTCGGATCCAGCGCCACCACCGGGCTGGCCAGGGTCGTCGGCGTGGCCGTCGCGCTGGCGTTGGGGCTGACCGGCGTCTTGCCCTTGTCGTAGATGTACCAGGCGCCGAGGGCGATCAGGAAGATCGCCGCGGCCGCGTAGAGACCCTTGTTGCTCAATTGATGATTGTGGGCGCCGGCGGGCTAGCGCCGCCGCAGGTAGACCGCGACCCCCAGCGCCGCCACGAAGATCGGAAGCAGCAACGTGTACCCGATCAGGATCAGCTGGTGCTGCGCATCGGTGACGAAGATGGTGTTGGGCTGGGTGGCGCGCACCGGGACGTCGATGATCTTGTCCTGGCCCGCCAGCCAGTTGACGGCGTTGTTCATGATGGCCAGGTTGCCGGGCGCCCCCAGCTGGCTGCCGAGGATCTGGTCGCTGACGAATTGGGCGCCGCCCAGGACTATCAGCCGTGGCTTGACATCCTTGCTGCCATCGGGCGGCCCCACCGCGGACATCAGGTTGAAGGGACCGCCCTTATCGCCGGGCTGGCAGGTCCCGGCCTTCTGGTTACTGTCGGTGCGCTCGCACGAGGACTTGGTGGTGGTGATCAAGGGCGTCAGCTGGAGCCCCTGCGCCACCTGTCCCTCCACCGGCGCCGACTGCACGATCAGGGTTGGGGTGCTCGACAGGCCGCGGGTGACGATGTGCGAGCCGTACTGCTGAATGACCAGGATGCCGGCGACGGCGATCTGGTTGTACTGCAGCGACTGGTCAAGGACGATGCCCTGGCCGATGCTGACCCCGTACTTCTTGATGATGTCGTTGGTGTTGGTCTGGGTCGATGGCTCCTCAGCCAGCAGGACGTGCCCGCCGCCGTCGAGGTAGCCGGTCAGCGACTGGACCTCGGCGGCGGTCAAGTTGGTTGTGGGGTCGAGGATGACCACCGCATCGGCGTCCTTAGGGACCGTGGTGCCGGTGACCTGGGCGGGGCTGGGGGTTGCCCCTGGGGATGGACTCCCAGTGTCGGTCGGCGCCGGGCTCGACGTGTCGGCCGGCTGGGGCGCCGTGGACGGGGCGACCTGGCCCGGTTGGACAGTGCCGCCGCTACCACTCCCCGTCAGCAGGTTGAGCTGGGCGGTGGTCATTCCCTGGGTGGCAAGCGACGAGGCCAGCCGCGAGTAGGTGTTGCCCCCGGTGGCGCCCTGCCCCTGCGCCGCCTGGATCGGCCCCTCACCGTGGCCCGTCAGGAAATACACCTTGGGCGAGCGGCCGGTGCTGAGGCGGATCATGGCGGTGTCGAGCCCGGCTTCGGTGAGGTCGGTGGCCACCTGGGGCTGGCGGTTGGGGTACTCGAATACAACCGACGCCTGCTGTAGGCCGAGCGTGCGCGCCGTCGACGGATCGTCGACCAGGCTCTTCTGCTTGACCACCAGCTTGTGGTTGACGTTGTGCATCCGCTGCAGAAGGTCGTAGGCGGTCTGGGTCTCGGTGGGAGACTGGTTCCACCAGACGGTCGCGGTGACCTCGTTGTCGAGGCCCTTGACCACGGTGTCGGTCTGGGGGGCGAGGCTGTTGACTTGGTCCTTGGTGACGTCGATCTGCTTGTCGCCCAGGCGGTCGCGGACGACCACATTGAGCAGGAAAACGGCGCCCAGGACAAGCAGCACCCCGAAGAGCGCCCGGCTCCCCGCCTGCACCTGGCCCTGGCCCAGGAACGCGCGGATGGTCTCCGGCTCGAGCACCCCATAGATGACCAGCAGCAGCAGGCCGCCCAGGATGAAGCCGCCGGGCGTCTGCAGGTTCGAGGTGCCGAACAGCGCCAGCAGGCTGAGGCCGATGACCAGCAGGCCGGTGCCGACGACCAGGACGGTGCGGACGAAGAAGCGGACCACCCGACCACGACCGGTGGAGAGGTTCAGGTCGTCGTCGTCGTCGAAGTCCTCGGAGTCCTCCAGCTCCTCGTCGTCGGTGGTCGCATCCTCGTCGGTGGACTCGTCCTCTCCAGAGCCCTCCGTCTTCGTCTTGTCGTCGTCGTCTAGTGCCACCGGCGGGCTCCAAGGGCGACCACCGCCAGGTACAGCGGGACCACGATCAGGCTGAGCGCGTATACGACGTCAAAGAGCCCCAGCGTGCCCTTCGAGAAGTTGTCGGCGTGGGCCCGCGGACCAAGCTGGCTGAGGAAGTCGCTGAGCGGCGGTTGGGCGAGGGCGCCGGCGCCGTCGATGACGAGCAGGATCAGCAGGGCAACGAATGCGATCACCGCGGCGATGATCTGGTTCCTGGTCAGGCTCGAGGCGAGGAGGCCAATCGCGAGGTAGCTGCCGATGATCAGGAAGTTCCCAAGGTAGGCGACCCCCAGGGTGGCCCAGTCAACCGTCCCGAGGTTGAGGAACAGGAACTGGTGCTTGTCGACCGCGGTGAAGAGCGGGACGAGGACCTGGATCAAGGTGGTCGCCAGCAGCGCCAGGTAGATCACCATCGCCGCGGCGAACTTGCCCGCGATCAGTTCGACGTCGCGAATCGGATGGCTGAAGAGCAGCTCCAGGGTCCCCTCCCCCTTCTCCTGGGCGATCAGTCGCATGGTCAGGAGGGGCGCCAGCAGGATCATGATGAAGAGGATGATCGAGAAGGTGGTGCTGATCGACACCGTCTGGCTCTGGAGGGTGTTGATCGCGAAGAAGAACCCGCTGGCGAGGATGAAGAGCGCGGTCACGATGAAGAACACCGGCGAGACGAAGTAGACCTTGATCTCCTTGCGAGCGATGGTCAGGGCGTTCTTCACAGCCCCTCCTCCTCGCGCCGCCGTCGCTCTGCCCGGACCCGCTCCAGCTCGGCCATCAGGCGTGCCTCCTCGTCATCGGCGGCGGGCGGGGCCGACTCTTCGCCGGCGGCCTCGGCCTCGGGTGCGGGCTCCTCGGCTGGCGCGGCGGACTCCGGCTGGCGCTGGGCAGCCTGTACGGCCAGCTCCTCGGCGGCCATGGGGCTGGCTTCGTCGTCGTCAGCGGCGGGCGCCGGCTGCGGCGTGTGCTCCTCAGCGGGCTCGTGGACAGGCTCGCTCCCCGGCTCGGGCTCCGGCTCCGGCTCGGGCTCGGGCTCGCGGATTGCAAAACGCTCGGGTTCCGGCTCTTTCTCAGGCTCCGGCTCAGGCGCCGGCTCGAAATCCGGCTTCTCCTCCGGCGCGGCTTCGGTTGCCGGCTCAATCTCCTCCTCAGCCGCCGTCTCGGGCTCGCGCCCTCCAGCAGATGCTGCTCCTGCGGCCACCACCGACGACATCACGGGGCCGGGCTGCTCGTAGTCGGTGTCAGGCTCGGTACCGGTCATCTGCAGGAAGACGTCCTCAAGGCTGACAGAGTCGGACTTGAGCTCGATCAGGTCGATGTCGGCCACCACCAGGGCGCGTGACACCTGCTTGCGGAGGTCGACGTCCTGCGATCCCTCGACGACCACTCGCCGACGACCTTCGGGCATGGCCTCGGTGCGGATCGAATCGATCCCCTCGACGTCCTGCAGGGCCAGCCTGATGTGATCCTCCTGCGCAACCACCAGGGCTTCCAGGCGCTGGCCGCGCCGGACCTTCTTGGCCAGGTCCTCGGGGGTGCCCTGGTCGACGATGAGGCCCTCGTTGATGATCAGGATGCGGTCGCAGGTCGACTCCACCTCGGGCAGGATGTGGGTCGAGAGGATGATGGTGTGCGCTTTGGCCAGGTCGCGGATCAGCGCCCGCGTCTCGGTTCGCTGGCGCGGATCGAGGCCCTCGGTGGGCTCGTCAAGGATCATGACGTCGGGCTCGTGCACCAGCGCCTGGGCCAGTCCGACGCGCTGCCGGTAGCCCTTGGAGAGCTTGCCGATGAAAACGTCGGCGACGTCGGTGATGTTGGTCTTCTCCATCGCCGTGTCGATCTTGTCGGCGCGCTGAGCCTTGGGAATGTCGCGCAGCCGGCTGACGAAGGTCAGGTATTCGAGGACGGTCAGCTCCTTGTAGAGGGGGACGGTCTCCGGGAGGTAGCCGATGTGGCGGCGAGCGTCCAGGGACTCCGAGCTGACATCAAACCCCGCAATGGAGGCGTGCCCGCTCGTGGGCGGCAGGTACCCGGTGAGAATGCGCATCGTGGTCGTCTTGCCGGCGCCGTTGGGCCCCAAAAAGCCCAGAATTTCGCCCTTTTCGACCGCGAAAGTAACGTCCCGGATGCCCCGCCGACCCGCGTAGTCTTTGGTCAGCGAATCGACCTGTATCATGAACCGCCGAATTATGCCATAGGGGTTGTTGGCTTCCGATGAGATCCTAATGAGCCGCTCACCAGGCCCCAGGGAGGCCGACCAGCACTCCGTGACCATCGCCGTCGGTGACGAGCTGCTACGCGGGCACACCCAGGACACCAATTCCCACTGGCTGGCTCAGCGCCTTTACGCACTCGGCTTCCCGCTGCGACGCGGGCACATGGTCAGCGACGTGCAGGACGAGATCGTTCGCGTCGTCCGAGCGGAGGTCCAGCGCCAGCCGACCTGCCTTTTCGTCTGCGGCGGACTCGGGCCAACGCCTGACGATCGAACCATGGCGGCGCTGGCTGAGGCGCTCGACCGGCCGCTGTCGCTCGACCCCAGGGCCGCCGAGCACATCCAGGTGAGGCTCGACTTCCTGCACGGCATCGGACGCATCCCCACTCCCGAGATGAAGGAGGCCAACCGTCGCATGGCCGAGGTCCCGGAAGGCGCCACCATCATGGAGAACGCCGTCGGCATGGCTCCCGGCCTGGAGTTCCCGATCGATGGCGGTGGGCACCTCTTCGTCCTGCCGGGTGTGCCCCGGGAGCTGAAGACGATCTTCGAGGACGAGATCGCCCCCAAGTACCTCGCCGGCGGCACCATCCATGTCACCGAGGAGGTGCACTTCACCGGCGCGGTGGAGGCCGAGTTCTGGGACCTGCTCAATCGCATCGAGAAGGAGTTCCCTGGCGTGTCGGTGGGGTCCTATCCCCAACCCGACCGTGGCTACCTGATCATCCGGCTGGCCGGGCCCCGGCCGGGCGACGTAAGGGCCGCCGCAGAGGCGGTGCGCTTCGCCGCGCCGGCTCGGGCGCATGAGAAGACAGCGGAGAAGACTGAGCCGTCGGAGGCGGAGGGCTAAGGCCGACAGATTTGCGTAGCTACACAGGATTGTGGTAGCATACGTACATGCGTTCGGGGGAGGCGGACCTGGGGCTTGCGGGGAAGGTCTTTGAGGAACTGAAGCGCAGACTCGGCCAGCTGGGTGAGATCGGTATTGGTGGATTCGCGCCTACGGAGCTGTCGGAATACATCCGCCGTCTTCGCGCCCATGTGGACCAGGCGGAGCTGCTCTCCGCCCTGGCGCTGGCGGCGTTCGAGCGGGTTGAGGGCCACGCCGGCACCAGCGCATCAGACGCGGTGGACTTTCTGGGCAGGGAATGCAAGATGTCCCCCGAGTCGGCCATGGACCGGGTCATGCTCGCCCGCCAGCTTGATGTGCTGCCTTCCACCGTGGAATTGCTGTCAGAGGGCAAGCTCAGCTACGAGCAGGCCGTGGTGATGTCCCGCAACACGGCCAAGGTGCGGCAGGAGGACGTCGCCGTGGTCGAGGCCAGGCTGCTGGAGACGGGGGCTGCGGCGATGAATGCAGGACGGCTGCGGCAGCACGCGGCGGCGGTGGTAGCAGAGGTTGATGGCGAGGTCTTGCGCCGGGATGCGGCCCGGGCCCGGGAGCGACGCGAGTTCAAGATCCGGCCAACGGTCGACGGCAGCACCCCCGTCTCCGGCCACGTCACATCGGATTGCGCCGCCTATCTGCGGGCCAGGCTGGAGCCCTATATGTGTCCCGCCGGTGCCCAGGATTCGCGCACAGCGGGGCAGCGGCGGCATGACGCGCTCATGCAGCTGGCCAAGCAGGCGGTTCTGGGTGGCCGCAACAGCGGCCACGCGCACCAGCCTGACGAAGGTGGTACCGACACCGAGCCGCGCGGCACCGGCAGCGGGCACGCCCGGCGGCCCCAGCTGGTGGTGGTGGCGCCGCTCTCGGCGATGATGGGCCAGGATGGCCCTCCGGCTCTGCTCCAGGGCCTGGTGCCGATTTCCCAGGAGGAGCTGGATCTACTGGTCTGCGAGGCCGACCTCAGGGTGGTCCTCAAGGACTCCGCCGGCAACATCGCCTTCGCTGGCAAGCGCGCACGGACCTTTTCGCCGGCCAAACGAAACGCGATGCTCGCCACCAACCCCACTTGCGCCTTTGAGGGCTGCAACCTTCCCGCGATCGATGCCACCATGCACCACGTCGACGAGTACGCGGACGGTGGCCTGACCACGGTCGATACCGGCGGGCCGACCTGCTGGGTGCACCACCCCATGATTCACATCGAGGGCTGGGCCTTGGTCGCCAGTGGCGATGGCACCTTCCGCACCCTGGCTCCCGGGGATCCGGACAATCCCAAGTCCAGGACGTCGGTCGAGGACTATATACGGCGCCGTCGCGAAGCGATCTTCAAGCGCATGGCGGCCCGGCGACAGAAGTCGCGGCGTAGGCGGCGTTCAACCAACGCACCCATCAAGCGAGCTGGGCCTGACACCGCCGCCGAGCGAGCCGGGCCAGAACGCGTCGACTAGACCCGTCTCCCAAGGCACCTAAGACCTAACGCCCCCAATTGGAGCCGGCCGGACGCGACCATCACTCGGCCGACACCGGCCGGGAAGCCCTTACTCGAAGATGTCGTCGTCCCGCGGCTGGTACGCGGGGATGATCGGCAGATAACGCTCCCGGTCACCGGTCCAGTCGTACGCACGAATCTGGGCTGTGCTGCGGCGGTTGGCTAGGGCGCGCACCAGCTCGTAACGCGAGGCCGTGATGCTCGCCCCCGGCTCGCCCTCCCCCAGCACACGGGTCTTGCCGTCGTAGCGCAGCTCCAGCGCCGGCAGCCCGACCTCGGTGATGCGCTGGGATGTGATGAGGCCGAAGGACGGCAGAGCGTAGCCCACCCCCGCGGACTCGCGGTCGCCCGGTCGACCCACCAGGTTGCGGATGTCCTGGGAGTGCATCGCCAGGTCGACCACCGCGACGTAGTCCTGTCCGGGGTACGGCGACTTGAACGGCCGCTCACCGCGCAACGCCTCCAGCATCGCCGGCACAGCGGCCTCCCATTCCGCAAGGATCTCCTCGAGCCCCAGCTGCCGCCGCCGCTCCAGGTGCTCCGCGTTGAAGGCGTTGATGATTCCCGCGCGCTCATCCCGCCGCGCCTCGTCCATATAGAAGATGCCCTCCGGGATGTCCCCGTAGACGATCATCTCGGCCTCAGACGTCATGTGTGCCGCCACGTCGCGGACGGACCATTCCGGCGAGAAAGGCACCTTTGTCTCCAGCTGCTCGGGCGTCAGGCCGCGAAGGATCGGGACGATGTGCTCGTAGGTCTCGACATACGCCGCTGCCAGGTCAGCCATTCGATTCCACCCCCGTCATTTCCGGCACCGGGACGATTATCTCCGTGGCCGATGCCCCCGCGACGAGCTTGCCGGCGGCGTCGGTGAACCTGGCCTCCACGAAGCAGTTACGGCGGCCACGGTGTACGACGTTCGATTCCCAGGCCACCTCGCCGTCGACCAGGGGCCGGAAGAAGGAGATGCGAAGGTCTGATGTTGTGAAGATCTGGCCGTCCGGGAGCGCGGTGAACATCCCCCAGCTGGTAGCCAGGTCGGCCATCGCCGCAATGTAGCCACCGAAGACGGCCCCCACCGAATGATGGTTGGCAGGACCAACGGTCCAGCTGCCGCGCGCGACACCAGGCTCCCACGACGTCAGGCCCCAGCCCAGGCCCATCGTCCGCGCCCCCGGGGCGTTCGGCCACCAGTCGACGAAGCCACCAGCGACCACAGCGTCCAGCAGGTCGGGCCAGTGGTATGGGGTGCCCTCCCCCATGCCGCTACTTCCCGGTGAACTCCGGCGTCTGCTTGCTCAGGAAGCTGAGCACGCCAACCACGGCGTCCTCGGTCATGGCGGACTTGGCGAAGAGCTTGGCCTCGACCTCAAGGCCCTCCTCGATGGTTTCCTTGCCGAGGCCGTCGTTGATCGCCTGCTTGATCATGGCCTGGGCAATCGGCGCACCTGCCGCCAGCTTGTCAGCTTTGGCCTGGACGGCGGCCTCGAACTCGTCGGGTCCCGGTGCCTCGTTGACCAGGCCAAGCTTCAATGCCTCCTCCGCCGTGACCCGGGTGCCCTCGAGCATCATCTCCAGCGCCTTGGCGCGGCCGACAGCCCGGGGCAGCCGCTGGGTGCCACCGGCGCCGGGGATGATGCCGAGGTTGACCTCGGTCTGTCCGATCGTGGCCTTGCCGTCGTTGACCATGATGCGGTAGTCGCACGAGAGGGCCAGCTCGCAGCCGCCACCCAGGGCGTGTCCGTTGATCGCCGCGATCACGACCTTGGGCGACCGCTCCAGGCGCGTGAAGCACGCCTGAATGTAGCGGATCGTCTTCAGCAACACCTCTTCCATCGCCGCCGGGTCGGAGCGATCGGCGCCGCCCAGCTCGGTCAGGTCGGCGCCAACCGAGAAGTACTTCTCGTAGGCGCTGCGCACGACGATGACACGGACCTCGTCGTCCGCCTCCAGCTGGTCGAGTGCTGCAACCAGGCCGTCGCCGAGGTCGCCCGCAATCGAGTTGTTCCCCTTGCGAGAGAGCGTGATGGTCCCGATCCGCCCCTTTTTGGACGCGCTGACAACCGGGGTTTCCGTCGCTTGTTCAGTCATGAGTCTCCTCCAGCCCTAGAACGTGAACAGGTCAATGCCGCCAGACACGCAGATGACCTGGCCAGTGATGTAGTTGGCCTCCTGCGAACAGAGGAAGGCGATTGTGTTGGAGATGTCCTCGGGCTCGCCCGGTCGGCGGAACACGGTGCGCTTGACGATGCGCTCGTTCATCTCGGGGTTGCCCATCTTGAACGCCTCGGTCCCGATCACGCCGGGGGCGATGATGTTGGAGGTGATGTTGTAGCGGCCGCCCTCCAGCGCCGTGGTCTTGCCGAGGCCGATCACCGACGCCTTGGTCGAGGAGTAGCTCGCCTGGCCGAAACCGCCCAGCGTACCCGCGACCGAGGCCATGAAGATGACGCGGCCCCAGTTGTTCTCCTTCATGATCGGGAAGACCGCCTTGGTCATGTTGAAGGCGCCGGTGAGGTTGACCTTGACGTCGCGGTCCCAGAGCTCGTCGGGCTGCTTGTCCAGCTGGGCAACGTTGTCAAGGGTGGCGGCGTTGTTGATCAGGATGTCGACCTTGCCGTACTCCTCCTTGACCTTGGAGATGACGTCGGCGACGTTTTCACGGTTGGTGACGTCGAGCTTGTAGGCGGAGGCGCGGCGGCCCATGCCCTGGATATCGGCGACGGTCTTCTCCGTGTACACAGCGCCCTGTTGCTGGAGCACGTTCGACAGGATCGACTGCGACTCCTGGGCCGTCTTCTCCAGCTCGGGGTCGGACTCGATCAGGATGTCGGTGACGACCACGTCCGCCCCCTGAGCGGCGAGAGTCAGGCAGTCCTGGCGGCCCAGGCCGCGCGATCCTCCGGTGACGAGCGCCACCTTTCCTGTCAGGTCAGCAAATGCCATGTAGGTGATCCTCCTCGGGCGGTGCGCCCAAGGGGCGGCTTCCGCGATCGATTTCGATTGGTTTCGAGCCCCCGGCTGGCGTCAGACGGAGACCTCGGCCTGGCCGTGGCTCAACACCTTCTCACCCCGCTGGTTCTCCATCCAGACGCTAACCACGGCGGTGCCGCCGGCCTCGTCCACGCTCTCGACCGTGCCTTTGCAGGTGACGGTGTCGCGGGGCTGGACCATGTTCGAGAAGCGGACGCTGAGGCTCCTGAGGCGGGCCGGGTCGCCAAGCCAGTCGGTGAGCGCCCGCGAGAGCAGCCCGTAGTTGAGCATGCCGTGGGCAATGACGCCGGGCAGCCCGACCGACTTCGCGATCTCGTCATCCTGGTGAATCGGGTTCTGGTCACCACTGGCGTCGGCATAGGCCTTGATCTGCTCACGAGAGTGCGTCACCTCGAGGGCCGGGATCTCCTGCCCCGCCACCAGCGTTGTCGAGGTTGTCATGCGTCCGCCTCCGCCGCCTCGTTGGGGTCGGGCAGCACCAGGATGGTCGCTTTGGAGCGGCATACCTCGGTCTCAGTCGAGTCGCGGACCACGACCTCGGCCTCCACGAACTGGAGGCTGCGCTTCTTGTAAACGTCGACGATGCTGCCCTGAGCGGTGACCGTCTCGCCGACCTTCAGCGGGCGGGTCCAGGAGAACGCCTGCTCACCGTGGATCAGCCGGTTGGGGGGGATGCCCATGGACGCCATCGCACCCCCGCCGGCGAAGAGCGCGTACACCGCGGCAAACGCCGGCGGCGCCACCTTGCCCTCAGCGTCATCAGGGGCCTGGGGGTAGGCAGGGTTGGTGTCGCCAACAGCCTGGACGTACTGGTGCACCCGAGCCGGGTCGATCGTGGTGCTGGTCGGCTCGCCCGAGCGGCCCTTCAGGTCGTCGAGTTCGATGTCGGGGAGCCCTTGTCTAGCGGAGGACGTTCTGGAGCTTCATCGCCAGCCCCATGTCGCCCTTGACCTTGAGCTTGCCACTCATGAAGGCCATGGTGCCGTCGAGCTTGCCGTCGACCAGCTCGAGGAAGTCAGTCGCAGCCATCGTGATCGTGATGTTGGGGTTCTCCGACTGGCCGGTGCCGAACTCGCCGGCGCCGTCCGCGAGCTTGACCCACCGCTCGCCACCGCCGTCGCCGGTGAGGTCGAACTGGTAGGTGGCGTTCATGCCCTGGACCTTGTCCGGGTTCTCCTTGAGACGTCCCTCCATCTCAGTGAAGACTTCGTCGACTGTGGCCACTCGCTGTTCCTCCTTAAACTGACGACCCGGTCACCTCCGGGACAATACGCTCGCGCTTGTCGGAAAGTCAAACCGCGGGGGTGTCAGCCGAAGGTGCCGCGGAACTCGATTTCCTGCTTCCGCTCCTGAGCCTCATCGATGCTCTCGAAGAACTCGAATTGGCCCTTGCCATGGAGGTAGAAACCGCCGCCCTGGTCGGGGGTGATCTTGATCTCCGGGAGGTCGATGTCGAACGTCTGGCCGGAGTCCGAGACCCGCAGGATGGTCATGGCCTCATTATCGCCGCCCAAGGCAGGGCGGCGATTGATCCATCGGAGGACCGGCAACGTAGTGGAAGTATGCTGGTTCTGATGGGCCCCCGAGAGCTCACTGACGAAGAGCTGCTCGCGGCGATCGCGGATCGGGACCCAGACGGGGTTTCGGTGCTCTTCGACCGCTACGGCGGCCTCGCATTCGCGGTGGCACTCAAGGTGCTCACGGATCGCGGCGCCGCCGAAGACGTTGTCCAGGAGGCCTTCTTGAGCATCTGGAAACAGGCTGCCAGCTACGACACCGGCCGGGGCTCGGCCCGGACATGGCTGCTTACCGTGGTGCGGAACCGGGCGGTCGACCGGCTGCGCTCGAGCCGCTCTCGCCTGGCCATGGACCGCCCCATCGAGGGCATGGAAAACCGGCTGGGCGTACCGGACATCTGGGCTGAGGTCTCGGTCAACCTGGAACGCGAGTCGATCCAGGATGCCCTCGGCGAGCTGCCCGGGAATCAGCGCGAGGTGATTGAGATGGCTTACTTCAGCGGCCTGACCCATGTTGAGATCGCCGATCGCCTGGCCATCCCGCTGGGCACGGTCAAGGGTCGCATGCGAATCGGCCTACGCAGGCTGCGAACCCTGCTGGACCCCGGCGAGCTGACCGGGCGCCAGAACATGGCCGAGTCGTGGTGAAAAAGCGATGACGACGCGCGAGAAGCTTGACTGCCAGGAGGTCCAGGCCCTGGCTGGCGCATACGCCCTCGACGCCGCGACGCCGGCGGAGGCCGCCGCCATCCGCGAGCACCTGGAGACCTGCGCCGGCTGCCGCGCCGACGTGGCCCAGATGGTCGAGGGCGCGCGCGCGCTTCCGCTATCGGTCGAGGCAGCGCCCCCGCCTGCCGGCCTCAAGCAACGCATCCTTGACGCCATCGCCGAGGACCCCGCGGACGCGGCGATCGTGTCACTACCGGGTTCGATGGGACCGCCAGGGCAAACGCCGCGTCGTAGCTTCTGGAGCAGCAGGGCCTGGCCGGTACTCGCCGCCGCCGCGTTGGTCGCCGCGGTCAGCGTTGCCGGTTACGCCTATAACCTGCAGCAGGCGCAGCCTCGCGTGTACACGCTGCACGCGACCGCGGCGCCCACGGCCACCGGCCAGCTGACGTACTTCCCCAGGGAACACGCCGCGTACCTCACGCTGGACAAGATGCCCACCGCCGCTGCCGGCCGCACCTATCAGATGTGGCTTATCCGCAACGGCAAGCCTGAGAGCGTGGGCACGATGCAGCCGGACGCCGCCGGCGAGGCTGATGTGACCCTCAACAAGGACCTCGGCGGCTACCAGCAGTTCGCGGTCACCGATGAGCCCGAGGGTGGCTCGGCCCAGCCGACAGGGGCCCAGGTCCTGAGCCAGGGCTTGTAAGGCCCCCGCCCTACCGCGACGTCAGGCCGCGGACCCCTCCTCGTCAGGCTCGACCTGCTCGAGCTCCATGTCCTGGACCTGGAGCGTGGCGCGGCGTTCGTCCTTGCGGGTGAGCAGGCAGTCCTGGATGGCGTAGAGGCGGTCCATTACCCGGGTGATAGTGGTGCGAAGCGGGAACTCGGTGCGGCACTCGGGCGGCAGGGTCTCCAGCAGACGCTCGATCTTGGCGATGGTGGCGGCGGGCACCTTGATGCCGCCGCGGAGATGGATCTCCTCCAGCTCCTGGAGGATCTCATCGACCCTGGCCACCGGCCGGCGCAGCCGCCGACGCTCCGCCAGCCGGCGGCGGCGCTCCCGGTCGGCTTCGCGAATGGCCTGGACAGTGTCTTCTAGGAGCATCCCTGGTCCTGATACGTGATCGGGTTGCAGTCGGATCAGCACCGGCTTCACCCGCCCTTTAACAACCTGAAATTTGGCTGATGATGATGAGAACACCGTGAGTTGTCCTTGATTCCGCCCGGGCCGGGGATGGTTGGGTTGGTTATGATGTGGTGCGCCCGTGATCCGGGCGTTGATTGGGGGGCTGGCGCATCACATGGGCCGGCGCAAGTGGGAAGGGACCCGTGACCCGGGTTCTTCCGGGGTAAACAGGACATAAAAGCGATCCTGAAAACGGCGGGAATAAGGGGGCTGGCGCTATCGGGCGTCATCGCCGTGGTTGCAGCGATGACGTTCCTCGGCGCCGCCGCGCCAGCCACCGCCTTCCTGAGCACCGCGGCCCCGACTGCCGCCCAACAGACGGCCGACCGGTCCGGCTGCCCTGGCGGCATGGTGCTCGAAAACGCCAACGGTCGTAGCGGCATCCCCGAGTGCAGGCGTCCGGGCTCGCCCGAGGGCCCAGGGGAGTTGGGCGTTGCGGAGCAGCAGCGCGCATCGATCTACCGCGCAGGCACTGGCGACGCTCCCGCGGGGACCTACGCCAACGCGGTCGCCCAGATGAATGCCCTGCCCAACGCCGCCGGTGGCGCCAGCGGCTGGGCGCTGCAGGGCAAGGGGCCGCTGGACGCGAGCCAGCCTTACGACGCCGTGGGCAGCCCCTTCCCCCAAACGATCGCCGACCTCGGCCTCAAGCACCTAACGGGCCGAATCACAGACCTCGCCTATGACCCGGCCGCGGTCTGGAACGGCAAGCGGATCTTTGCCTCCGGAGCCGAGGGCGGTGTCTGGGAGACCCGCGACGGAGGCCAGAGCTGGCGGTCGATCGGTGACAGGCTGATCACCCAGTCGGTTGGCGCCATCGCCTGGGTTCCTGGAGCGCCGGCGGGCGGGGATGACGGGACCCTGGTGGTTGGTACCGGTGACAATGCCCAGGGCCGCTACAACTACACCGGCCACGGCATCTTCTTCACCAACGACGACGGCAACACCTGGCTTTCGCCCTCCCCCAACGTTGTCGACCCGTCGCAGAACTTCCGCATCCGCGTGAGCCCTGGTGACCCGCACCGGCTCTACGCCGCCACCAGCAAGGGACTATGGCAGGGCAACTTCCTTCCCGACTTCAGCGCGCTTTCGTTCCGCAACCTGGTGCTGCCGGTCACGCCGAGCGGCTATGGTGCGAACTGCGACGGCACCAGCGCAGCCTTCCCCTGCTTCCTGGCCAACAATGTCACCGACGTCGAGGTCCGCACCCCTACCGCGGGCACCACCACTCCTGACGTGGTCGTCGCCAGCGTTGGGTCTCGGTTCGGCAACCGCCCCTACGACTCGAACCAGGCCTTCAAGCAGACTCCCAAGGCCGGTATCTATAAGTCGGCCAGCTGCGGCAGCATTCTCTGCCCCTTTGGCTACATCACCCCGGTCGGGGTATGCACCACGGCCCCGGTGAACGACCAATGCTTCCCCACCACCGACCACGTCGGCAGGGTCTCGCTGGCGGCGGCCCACGGCACGGGGCAAAACTTCGATTCGCTCTTCGCCGTCATCCAGGACCCGGTCAAGGAGAACGCCTGCTTTGACGACCTGGACCTGCCCACCACCTGTCTCCCCTCGCAGACGGACCCGGTCCTGGGGCTGCCGATTGCAGGCGGCAACCTGGGCACGGTGCTGGACGGCATGTACTACTCAACGGATTTTGGGGCCACCTGGCTCAAGGTCATGGACTGGTCTCAGCTGAACTTCTTCGGCACCAACAGCGCCATCGGAGGAGCCGGTACCGGCCAGGCGGCGTTCGGCTACGGTCCTGGAATCCAGTCCAGCTACAACAACTGGGTGATCGTGGATCCCACCAGCACCGGTGCCAACGGCAAGCCCACCCGCCTTCTATTCGGCCTGGAAGAGGTCTGGGCCACCAACCCACTGAATGGCGGCACGCTGAGTGGAGCATTGAACCCGAGCACCACCGGGTGGCGATCGCAGGCTAACACCGTCGGCGAACCACCTTGGGTGGCGATCGGGCGCTACTGGAGCGCCTGCGGTCCGTTCACGTTCGGTACGGGTATCAACTGCAACTCGCTGATCAACGCCGGTCTGGGGGGCTCCCAATCGACTACCCACCCGGACCAGCACGCGGCGTTGTTCGTCCCGGGCCAGCCCGACCTCAACTTTTTCGCGGGGGGTGACGGTGGCATCTCCCTTCAGACCGTCAACGCCGGACACCCGAATTTCGACAACAACTCCTGGGGGCTGGGCGTCAACAACAACATGAACGTGCTGCAGCCGTACAACGCCGAGATCAGCAAGGACGGCACCATCGTGGCCGGCCTACAGGACAACGGGGAGATGAAGATCAACCCGACCACCGGCAAGATGGACGAGATTTTTGGCGGTGACGGCCTGATGAGCGGCATCGATCCCGACAACAGCCAAAACATCATTGAGTGTTACGTGCATGCCATCTGCTCCTTCACCAACGATGGCGGTCTCAACTGGACGCGAATCGACCCCGGCGTTACCGATCCGCGCTTCGACGCGCCCCTCCAGATGGATCCCAAGGACGCCAAACACTACATGACGGGTGGACGCCAGGTCGTCGAACGGATTTACGGCTACAACTCAGCGCCGTGTGTTCCGGCGGTGCCGGCCGACCCGCAGTGCACGATCTTCGCCTCACAGGCGAAAGAATGGACCCCGGTCTATGACCTGGGCACCGCCGATCACCCCGGTGACAGCTCTCAGCCCGACACCAACACCGGTCCCAACTCTGACAACTCCGCCAGCGCCATCGACCTCAACGGCGCCAACGCCTACGTCGGGTTCTGCGGCCTCTGTGACGTCTCGCTGGAGGGCATCCCGTTCGTCAACGGCATCGCGACCAACGTCGGCGGCAGCAAACCCCCGAGCCAGACAACAACCGACGGGTGGCACATCGCCGCCGCCAACGGGCTGCCCCGCCGCTACATCACATCGGTGCGAATGGACCCGACAAACGTCAACACCATATTTGTCACCCTTGGTGGCTACCAGCGCGTGTGGGTGCCACCGGGAGCGTTCGGTGAGCCCGTGGATGCTCGTGGCGGCCATGTCTTCAAGTCCACCGACCACGGCGAGCACTTCACCGACGTCAGTGGCAACCTGCCCAACACCCCGGCGCTTTGGAGCGTGATCCACAACGGCCAGCTCATTGTCGCCACCGATATCGGCGTCTTCCAGTCCGGCAACACCTCCGGGGCTGCCTATTCCACATTGGGCACCCTGCCGGCGACACCGGTGGACACGATCCGGATCGCTCCCGGCAATCCCGACCTCATGGTCGCGGCGCTCTGGGGCCGCGGCGTCTGGGCCTACTGCTTCACCGGCGCGGTGTGCCCGTCGAACATCTTCACAAACAACGGCCCCCTCCCCAACACGGCCGAGGCACGCTCGATGGCGACCTGGTTGTGGGTGGCCGGCCTGGCGTTGTTCGCCCTGGCGGCCGCAGCTGCCCGACGGCTGTATCGCAGGAAGGGACTCGACCTAGCCTGACGGGACGTCCGGGCTGTCCGCGGGATCGGCTCCCGCCTTGTCCGTGGCCGCTTGGTCGTCGCTGTCATCGGACTCATCCGCATGCGGGGGGTTGATTACCACCTCCAGGGCGGAGGCTAAATTCACCTCCGGTGACGCCGATGTCTCCGCCTCGCCGGCAACGATGATGCGGTTCTCGACCCGGGCCACGGTGTCCTTGAAGGACTGCTCGACGGCGTGCTCGGCGCGGTGCAGCTTCCCACCCAGCCCCTCGTGGTGCTCGGGGGCGGTCTCGTCGTCTGGGCCTTCGGCGCTCTTGTCGTCAGCCATGTCTGCAGACAACTATGCCTGCTTGCGCGCTCGTTTGCGGCGAGCCCGTGCCACCTTGACCGCCTCCCGATCGGCGCGTCGCGCCGGTACCGGCGCCGGGTGGCCATCCGCCGCGGCCGTATCGTGGCCATCTGGCGCAGCCTTGTCCGCGCCGTCCAACCCGGGCGCCGCCGCAGTGCCGTCGGTCTCAGCCTCTGGCCCCCTGAGCTTGTACAGGTGGCGGGGTCCGACGCCTCGCAGGTTCTGGCTGCCGAGATCGTGCATCGAGATCGATGCGTCGTCCAGCTGGCTGACGAACGGCTCCGAGGCGACCACCGTGCCGGAGCGCGCAAAGCCGGTGATCCGAGACGCGGTGTTGACCGGGGTGCCGTAGTAGTCTCCGCCCGCGGCGAGCACTTCGCCGAAGTCGAGACCGGCTCGCGCCTCGAAGAGCGCGGCGTCTGCGCGCACCGCCGCCACCGCGGACCGGGCGGTGGCCAGCACCTTCTTCGCATCCGGCGAGACGAACATCGCGGCGTCGCCGATCAGCTTGACCAGCCGGGTGCCATGGCTGGTGGTGCTGTCGATGGCGATCTCCTCGAAGCGGCTGATCAGCTGTCCTAGGTCCTCGGCGTGGAGGTCCATCGACAGCTGCGTGAAGTCGACCAGGTCGACGAAGCCCACCGCCACCGCCGAAGTGTCGGCGCCGGCGCTGGACAGCACGATGTCCCGAACAGCCAGCGCCGCGTGGCGGCGGATGGCGTCCTGGCGCTGCAACTGGGTGGCCTCCAGGATCGCCCCCACCGCTGCCTCCTCGTCGATGCTGCCATCCTCGGGGTAGAGGTGCCGGAAGAGGCGGGCGTCGACCTCGGCGATGCGTGCGTGCGCCTGGCCGTAGACGCGAGCGTTCTGGATGATCGCCTCAGCGTCCAACCCAACGTCGATCATTCGCTTCAGGGAGCGCAGGGTCTCGACGTCGACCTGGTCGAAGTAGGGCGTGTTGGCGTCCACCTCGGGCATACCCAGCGCGCGCCACACCCGCCGGACGTATTCATAATCCAGCCCCGCCTGCCCAGCGACCTCCGGTCCCGTCAGCTCCGCCCGCGGAGCCGAGATCAGGTCGCGCTCAGTCGGCGGCGAATCGATAGCCGATGCCAGGCACCGAGTGCACGTACCGCGGCCGATCGGAGTCTTCTTCGATCTTCTTGCGGAGCCGGTAAACGTGAGCGTCGACGGTGCGAGTCTCGATGTCCACCTCGTATCCCCAGACCTCGCGGAGGAGGTCGGAACGACTGAAAACGTGACCAGGCTTGGAAGTCAGCAGGTCGAGGACGTTGAACTCGGTCACCGTGAGGATGACCTCGTCGCCATCGCGCCAAACCTGGTGCCGGCTGGTGTCAATGACCAGTCCGGCGAACTCACGGCGGGTGCTGGTCGGGGCGGAGGCGCTGGCCGCCTCCGCGTCACCGCGACGGAGATGGGCGCCAATGCGCGCCATCAGTTCGCGGACCTCGAAGGGCTTGGTGACATAGTCGTCAGCGCCGACCTCGAGGCCGACCACCTTATCGATGGTGTCGCTCTTGGCGGTGAGCATGATGATCGGGACCAAGGACCCGTCAGCCCGCAGCCTGCGGCAGACGTCGAGCCCCGACATACCGGGCATGTTTATATCCAGCAGGATGAGGTCGGGGTTCTTATGCAGCGCCTTTTCCAGCCCGTCGTCGCCCGTCGTCGCCTCGATCAGCTCCATGTTCTGGGCCTCAGTCGCCAGCCGCACCACCTGGCGGGCGTTGGCGTCGTCTTCGATGATCAGGATGCTTTTCTGCCCAGGCATCGCCGTTAGCCTACTGCCTGAGGAACTCGGTAACGTCACGGACGAAGCGTTTGACGTCGATCGGCTTGGTGATGTAGCCCGCGCAACCGGCCTGGAGCGCCTCCTCGCGGACCCCCTTCATCGCGTTGGCGGTGAGCGCCACCACCTTGATCTCGGCAGTCTCGGGGTCGGCCTTAAGCGCCCGCGTGACGTTGAGGCCATCGATTCCCGGCAGCTGCAGGTCCATAAGGATCAGGGCCGGCTTCAGCTCCTTGGCCTTCAGCAGACCCTCCTGGCCGTCGATCGCGGCCTCGACGCGGAAGCCGCCACCGTTGAGGACCATCCGGGTCAGCTCCAGGTTGCTAGGGTTGTCCTCGACCACGAGGATCAGCTTGGAGAGCTCATCCGCGGCGCCGCCGGCTTGGCCGGCCTGGAGGGGCACGGTGAAGCTGAAGGTGGTGCCTTTGTTGTCCTCGCTGACCACGGTGACGGATCCGCCGTGGAGCTCGATCAAGCGCTTGACCAGGGCCAGGCCGAGGCCGGTGCCCTTCTGCACCTGGTGCTCGCCCTGGATCATGTAGAACTCGCCCCAGATCTTGTCGATGTGCTCGTGGGGGATGCCCACGCCGGTATCGCTGACGGTAACCATCAGGTCCTGGGCCTCGGGCCGGAGCTTGCCGTCGACAAAGACCGATCCCCCCTCGGGGGTGAACTTGATGGCGTTGGATAGCAGGTTGTAGAGCACCTGCTTGACCTTGCCCTTGTCGGCGTAGACGGTGAGGTCCTCGGGTTCGACCAGGATGCTGAGCTCGATCCCCTTCTTGCCGGCCAGCGACTTGACCACCGTCACGACCTCGCGGAAGGCGGCATCGACGACAAACTCCTCGAGCACCAGGTCCATCCGTCCGGCCTCGATCTTGGACATGTCGAGGACGTCGTTGATCAGCTGCAGCAAGTGTTCGCCGGATGCGTGGATGGCCTCCAGGCACTCGATTCGCTGCTCCTCACTGAGGGCGCCGGCCAGGTTGTCCTTGAGGATCTCGCTGAAGCCAAGGATCGAGTTCAGGGGGGTGCGAAGCTCGTGGCTCATGTTGGCCAGGAACTCGCTCTTCAGCCGGCTGACCTCCTTGATCTGGATGTTGGCGTCCTCGAGCTCAGCGTTCTGCTGCCCGATCTGGCCCATCTGCTGCTGCATCTGGGTGTAGAGCCCGGCGTTCTCGATCGAGATCGCCGCCTGGTTGACGATGACTCGCACCATGGCGGCCTCGACGTCGGTGAAGGGCTGAACCTCCCGGCGGGCCATGGTCAGGGCGCCGATGACGCGGTTGGGGGCGCTCAGCGGGATCAGCAGCATCGAGCGTGGCGCCCGAGTGGGGTCGACGATCTTGAAGCGGTGGTCCTCGAGGGCGTCGGGGATGGTGACCATCTGGTTGGTCTGAACCGTCCACCCGACAATGCCCTCCCCCACTCGGAACCTGGCGATGCGGCCGACCTGGTCCGAATACGGGTAGGTGGCAAAGGCGACCAGTTCCTGGCCTGTCTCATCGAGAAGGAAAACACTCGCCGCATCGAACTGCACCATGCGACTGGTCGCCTGCAGCATGAAGTCGATGTTCTCCTTGAGGTTCAGCGAGGAGGTGAGCATGCCTCCGAGCTGCCCCAGCAGATCGACCAGGTTTTGCTGTGACGTGGTCTCCGTCATGCCGCCCAGTGTAGGGGCCGGTTGCCGAATTCCTTGAACTCGTGGCGCCGCTGTTACAAAGGCGCACCAATCTCGTGAACCCGCCTACATCTCCCCGAGCTCCTTGAGACTGCAGTAGCCGGTGCGGGAGACGACCAGGTGGTCGACGAGCTCGAGTCCGAAGAGTCGCACTGCGCCCACCAGCTGACGGGTGACGTCGACGTCCTCGGGGCTGGGGCGCACATCACCCGATGGGTGGTTGTGGGCAAGCACGATTCCGGCGGCGGGGAGATTGAGCGCCGGCGCCAGGACGTCGCGCGCGTGGATCAGGCTGGCCCGCAGTCCGCCGATGGCGATCGTCTTTCGGGCCAGCGGCCGGTTGCGAGCGTCGAGGTAGAGCGCCACGACCCGCTCCTGGGCGGCGGCCCGGATGTCGGCCAGGTGGGCGAGGACGTCGGCCGGGCCGGTGATCGGCGGAGGCATCGGCCAGCTGTCCGCCTCGAGCCTGGCTGCGAGATGGGCGCACATCTGCAGCCGGGTGGCCTGGAGCCGGCTGAGACCAAGGGCCATGGCGCGCTCGACGCCATCTTCGGCGGTGAAGGCGGAGAGGCCGGCGGCGAGAACCTGCCCGGCCGCCTCTAGAACCCGGGGCGGCGGACCTGGCTCGATGATCGCCGCCAGCAACTCGGCATGCGATCGGTCAGCGAGCGCTGTGGCTGGGCGGGACTCCACTTGCACATCGGCGTCCACGAGCCGATCATAGCAGAGTTGTATGTTTGTCTTAGCCTAACCAAGGTGGAAGACGTCGATCATGATCCAGATCAGCAGCGCCGCCAGCCCCAGGGTAAAGGTGATGTATGCGCTCCAGCGGAGGACCGGGTGCCCCCAGCCGCTGCGGCGCGCCGGCAGTGGCGAGGGCGGGCTCTCGGCCCGGTCGCCTGGGAGCCGCCGCTCACGGACGCCGCCGGCGTCTTTGGGACTGATCTCGAGGAGGGTCACGGCATCGGAGAAGTGCTGGCGGCGTCCCGACGGCGCGGCCGTTCCTCGCGCCGCGGCGGCTCGGGCCAGCTCCTCGGTGACCTCGGCGTACTTCTTGGCCGGCTCCGGCTCTGCCGCGACCTCGGCCGACGTGTCGGCCTCACCGGTAACGGCCTCGGCCGGCAGCGGAGGCATCGGCTCAACCTCGTCGCCGGCAAATGGATGATCAGCAGCCGAGGCGGCCGCCTCCTCTTCTCGGGGCGGGGCCGGGGCGAACGGCGGAAGTGCCGCCAGGATGTATGGTTCCGGCTCCGTCGTCGGATGCTGTGCGGGCGCCTCCAGGATCGGCTCCGGCAGCGGCTCGGGTTGCGGCGGTCCGGGCTCCGGGGTGGGTACCGGCTCGGGGATCGGCGGCGGCTCGGGCACGGGGAGCTCGAGGTCAGGCACCGGGAGTGATTCGAGTGATGCAGCCGCCCTAGCGTCGGCTTCGGCGACTGCCGGCTCAGCCAGCTCGGGCTCGGCCGTCTCATCCACCGCAGGCTGGCCAGCCTCGGGTGCCTCTGCGGCCTCCGGTTCGCGGGCATCGGCCTGGGTTGTTCCCGCAGCTCCAGCCTCGACAATTGCTGGCTCGACGGCCCCCGCATCGATAACCTCGATCGCTGGGGCCACCTCGGCCTCGGCCGCCGGCGCCTCGCGCTCGGGTTCTTGATCGGCGTCCGGCTCCGGGCCCGGCTCATCCTCCGCGATGGATAGGCCGTCGTCGATGATGCCCGTCTCGTAAAGTTCCGGCTCGACGTCCGAGGTCGAAAGGACAACTTCGCTCTCGTCCTCGGCCTGGCCCACCTCGAAAGCCCCAGGCTCAGGCGGAGGCGCAGGCGGCATTCCCGGCAGCTCAGGCTCGGCCGACGCTTCCGCCGTCTCAGCGGCACCAGGTTCCGGCTCGGCGACCGGCTCAGGCTCCGAGACGGGCTCAGGCTCGGCTTCCACCAGGGGCTCGGGTCCCGCAGCGGCCTCGGGTTCGGACTCGGCCACCGGCTCATGCTCCGTCGGCTCGGGCTCGGTGGCGGCCTCGGGCTCGGCTTCTGCCACCGGCTCAGGCTCTTTGGCGGCCTCAGGCTCCGCCTCGGCCACCGGCTCTGGCTCCGAGGCAGCTTCAGCTTCAGTCTCGACATCGGCCGAGGAGGCTTCGGCGACCTGAGGCTCCGCCGCCGCCTCGGAGCTCTCGGCCACGGCGTCGGCATCGGCAGGCTTCGAATCTGAAGGCTGCTCCTCAGTCCGAGGCGGCAACTCCGGCCGCAAGATGGCCCCAGGCTCGATGCGCTCCAGCATCTCGAGGTCATCCGCAAGGATGTCGGAGATGTCCTGTGCGAACTTCTTCCGTTTCACGGCAGCGCTCGGCTGATTGGCGTCAGCGCGACGACCGGTTGGTCAACGCCAGGACCGCCACCAGGACCATCCCGACGACACAGACGATCGTGGCCCACATCGCGATCGAAAATGAGCCGGAGTCGTTCTGTGCGAAGCCAACGAGGAAGTTGGTTGCTGCAAACGCGGCAATCGCGAACACCAGCGCGAGCAGGAAGAACTGCACCAGCTCCCGAGTCCGCCCCGGCTGGGCCCGTGTCGTCGCCGTGACCTGACCCGCGGTGGCTGACGCCGCCGCGATGCGGGTGTCAACCGCAGGCGTCTCCTCTCGCGGGAATGAGATGGCAGCGGGACTGGACGGCCGCGGCGGTGCGGGCATCGGGACCACCTCCGCCGTCGGCGTGGGAGCCTGCGCTGCCGCAGCCTTACCGCGTCGCCCGCCAGGGGTCCGGACGATCGTCTCGTCGGCGGCCGGGGGCTCCGTGACAACGGTTTCGTCGGCGGCGGGCGCCTTGCGGACGATGGTCTCGTCAGCTGCGGGAGCCTCGGCGGCACCGAACGTGACGACCGTATCGTCGGCGCCCGGCTCGACCGGCGCCTCAGCCGGCAGCGACGCGGGCGCGGCAGCTACGGCAGCCGGGGGCGCGGCAGCCGGGGGCGCTGCAGCCGGGGGCGCCGCAGCCGCAGGCACCTCAGGCTCGGCAGTCAGGGGCGGCGCAGGTACCTGAGCCGCGGCCGCAGCGGCCGCCTTGCCTCCAGCGGGGCGTTTCCGGGTCT